>JAGRHI010000119.1:1334-11356 GCA_020445045.1 Candidatus Competibacteraceae bacterium | reverse complement strand
CGGGGGTTTACCTCGATTAATTATCACACACCCATCAAATATATCGAAGCCTTCATTGCTCGATCCAATGGTTGGCTCAGAGAGCAGCCCGGAGCGTGAGCTGTTGGCCGTGCTTTCAACATTTCCGACCTATATCGTTAGAAAAGAGTCAGTGTGGTATCTACAGAAAGGGCAAGAGAATATCCTAAACCAAGGACTTATTCGAAACTACAAACTTGTGGCGCTAGTCAATGGTCGCCGGATTTATGAATACTCCGGTGAAATCCCGGTTGGCCGGGTTCCTAAACCGGCCAACCTAAGGCATTGAAAAATTTACCACTTATTGTGCGGTAAATTCGTCAGGCAATGGACCATTTTATCAATTGCGATCGACCACTATTATCAAATTATTTGGACTTGTTAATTGGGACTGATTTCCAACATTGTAGATTGGCAGATCAGCCTCGGTGGTGGCAATCACGAAATCATCCATGTAAATCCAAGCGTTGTAAGTATCTATTGTAGTCGGCATACGCAAGGACTTAAAACCAGTCGTATCAATTATCGGCCAAGTGAAATTTGGAGTCACTCCACCGATCCATTCTGCAACTTTAACAAAATCAGAATCAGCACGTCGAATCCACATTTCCCATACTCCCTGTCCTGCTGGGGCGAGTGGACTTGCCCCACTGGTATCGAAATGCAACTTAATCAAATACCATGCGTTCGGATCAATCCGCGCCGGAGTTGCGCTACCGCCTAGATTCGCCCCTAATTTGTTTTGGTCCTCTTGGGGAGCTAAACTATTATTTGCGTGGGAGGGTCGATTCATAAAGAACCACTGCCCAGGACTAGTTGTGGATGTGTTATACGGTTGAGCCGAGCTACTGCCACGAACAGTAAACAAAGTTTGAGTATCTTCATATGGAACTCCATACGTTCCGGTTGGTGAAGGATATAAAAATTTTCCTCCATCAAATTCAGACAGCTGATCCCCATATCTGTTGACGTATAGCCAAAACTGTATCCAGTGGTTAGCCGGTAGTGTCCCCGCCGGAGAACTTTCTCCACCGAACTGCAAATAAACATCACTTTGTAGCCAGCCCGGCTGAACTTCCGAAGGTCTTATTTCCATCCCAAGCACTCTCGTAGAGTTTGTTCCTGGAAAAGACCCTGAAAATCCTGGAATTGAAGTCGTTGTAAAAAGAATAGACCCCTCCTGCGGATGAGTTTGGTTTGTTTTTGCATTTCTCCATATACCTTGAGTATAAAAGTTGGTTATAGACCCAGTCTTGTCAACCTGATACTCAAAGTTATCTCGCGCCACTATTGCGGCGTTTGCGTAACTGGCATAACTAATGGAAACGAGAAACAGAGTTTTGAGAAAATTTCTTTTCATGACTGCTTGCCTCATAGTCGATTGTTTTTCAAGTCTTAGATTCTGAAGAACTATCCCGGCGGGAGGAAATCCGTTTCCAACTTACCGTCCTTGATAATTCAAGGGCTCCCGTCGAGAAATCCTCATATGTCAGCTTCCAGCGTCAGAAATGGACCCCGAAAATTGGACAATGCGTTAAGTGAAATCTTCCTCGGGTTTCAGGCCGCCAATTTGGGAGCGGTCTGGTTGAAGTACACTGCGTCTGGGGTGCGTCGATCCAGTGTGCTGTGGCGGCGCCTGGTGTTGTAGAACTGGAAATATCGAGTCAGTCCCTTGCGGAGGTCTGCCGGCGTCTCGTAGGCACGCAGGTACACGTCTTCGTACTTGACGCTGCGCCACAGACGCTCGACGAACACGTTATCGACCCAGCGGCCCTTGCCGTCCATGCTGATGGCGATGTCATGGGCCTTGAGAGTACCTGTGAACGCCTCAGAGGTGAACTGGGTACCTTGGTCGGTGTTGAAGATCTCAGGGGCACCAAAGCGCTGTATGGCCTCCTGCAGCGCCTCGATGCAGAGGTGCGTGTCCAGGGTGTTCGATACGCGCCAGGACAGCACGCGGCGTGAGTGCCAGTCCATGATGGCCACCAAGTACATGAACCCCTTGGTCATGGGGATGTGGCAGATATCCGTTGCCCAGACCTGGTTGGGACGATCGATCACCAAGTCCCGGAGCAGGTAGGGGTAGATCTTGTGCCCCTTGCCCGGCTGGCTCGTGCGCCGACGCGGATACAGCGCTTGCAAGCCCATCTGGCGCATGAGGCGCCGCACCTTCTTGCGGTTGACCACATGGCCGCGATCCTCAAGCTCGTCGCGGATCCGGCGGCTGCCATGGAAGGGATACTGCAGGTGAATCTCGTCGATGAGGCGCATCAGCATCAAGTCCTGCTCACACAGTGGCTCGGGCTTGTAGTAGGCCGTTGAGCGCGCCACAGCGAGCAGCTCGCAGCGCCGCGTCTTGGGCAACGGATCGCTGGTATGAATCTGTGCTCGGCGCTTGCTCATCGGTTGGCTCCGAGCACTTTGGATAAAAAATCGTTCTCCATGGCCAGTTGACCAATCTTGGCGTGCAGCTTCTCAACCGCCTGCTCGTTGTCTTGGGCTTTGGCTGCAACCCCGCCGAACAGGTCCTCGGCGCCCTCCACTGTGTTGGTAGCAACTGTACCTGTCGTCCAAGGTACTCGACAGGTAGATGAGCGTTGGCGCCGTTGGTTCCGCCGGGCCGGATGCTGTTCCCAGCATATCGCGGGACTTGAACCATTCGAATTCACGCATACTTCGAACCCACCACAGTATTCATTTCAGTCTCCATCGCACTTTTGATGCCTCCATCGCACTTTTGATCAGGCTCCATCCCCCCATGGGTTTACCTGTGGGGGGATGGTCTTGACTTACTGAATACTTAAGTTATCAAAAGTAGCAGTATTGAGCAGCCTGTTGTCATGACTGGTCACCGCTAGGCCGACATATACGCTGGTTGCCATGTTGATGGTGATACGCCGCCCGATCCGAGTCCAATTCACGCCATCCTGCGACTGGTAAGCATAGAAATAATTACCAGAGCGCGTCAGTTTCACCCAGTAGGGTGCTTTAGCGGCGGCACCGGCGGTGTGATAGGAACTGCCTCCCGTCTTCGACCGGCGCTGGAAGGCCACGCCATTCCCCGGAGTCACCACTACCATCGCATGTCGCGAGTTAGCATTTAGACTCTCGCGAATCATCACACCCGCCTTGGCCCAGGAGTCGGTGTTGGTGATGCTGGCCACCCGCGCCACGATGGTGCAGTCTCCATCCAGTCGTTGATAGGTGAAGTGGAAAGAATCGCTGGTATTCCAGATATCGTCACCCGATCCTTGGAGGGTGTAGGTCCCGTTCGTGAAACTGGCGCTACCCTCCAATCCCACGCTTCCGATGTCTTGGCTCAACAGTGAATTCGACACCGAAATGTAGTTGGTCTTCGTGGCGGTATCACTGCCACCCGGGCCGGTAACGGTGAGACTGACAGTGTAAGTGCCAGGCTTGGAGAAAATTTTCTCCGGATTCTGGACGTCGCTGGTATCGATCGTCGCAGTGGAATCGGTGCTATTGACGAATTTCCACGACCAGGTTTCGACCGTGCCTTTCGAATTATTGGTAAATTTAAAAGGCGTCGATATGGTCCCATCGGTCAGATTGACACCGAAATCAGCCAGCGGCGGCGCCTCGGTTACCGAAACTTGCTTCGGAACGGATGTACTACCACCCGGATTAACGGTCAGAGTGACGGTGTAAATGCCCGCTTTGGGAAAGGTTACCATCGGATTCTGATCGGCTCTGGTGAAACTAACGCTGGAGTCGGTGTCATGTTGGAAGTTCCAAGACCAACTGGTGGCGGTGCCGGTCGAGCTGTCGAAGAAGTTGAACACCGTCGCCGTGGTCCCAGTGGTTGAGCTGACAGAGAAATTGGCGACAGGCGCGGGCTCGGTCACTTTGATGTAACCCGTCTTGGTTTGAACGTTGCTCCCAGTTGTGTTGCTGGCGGTAAGGGTGACCGTATAAGTGCCAGCCTTCGTATAGGTATGGCTGGGATGCTGATCCGAACTGGTATCGGTATCATCACCGAAGTTCCAGGACCAACCCGTCGCGTTCGTCGATTTATCGGTGAATTTGACCGTCAGCGGCGCCGGGCCTGAAGTGTGGTCCGCGCTGATATCCGCCGTCGGGGCTGGAGTGGCCACCACATAGTTTGCGGTCAGGGTTTGCGGCGAGGCGCCGATAGTGATGGTGTGGGTAGCCGCGCCGCCGTCCGACCAGGAGTTGAAATTGTAATTCGACTGGCTGGCCGGCGCGCCGATGCTGTGCTGGGAACCTGCCACCGCGTCCACCGTGAACGGCGTCGCGCGCGAGGCGCCGTCGTAAGTCAGATTCAGTCCGCTGGGTTGTGAATCAAAGGTGTACTGGACCGTGGTGGGGCTGGTGTTGCCAGCCTGCACGTTTACGTTGTCCAAGACTGAGGTATTCAAGACGCTGTTGTTGTGGCTGGTGAGGGCCAGGCCGATGTAAACGCTGGTCGCCATGCTGATGGTGGCCGAACCGACTTGCGCCCAACTGCTGCCGTCCACCGACTGATGGGCGGTGAAAGTGTTGCCGGTTCGGGTCAGCTTCACCCAGTAAGGAGCCCCCACCGCCGCGCCCACGGTGTGATAAGACGTTCCTCCCGGCGTGGTGCGGCGCTGGAAGGCCACGCCGTTACCCGATGTGACCACCGCCATGGCGTGGCGGGCGTCGGCGTCCAGGCTCTCGCGAATCATCACCCCCGCCTTGGCCCAGGAATTTGTGTTGGTGATGCTGGCGACCCGGGCCACGATGGCGCCGTCACCGTTCAGGGATTGATAAGTAAAGTGGAAGGCGTCGGCATTGTTCCAGATGTCGGCGCCCGAACCGTTCACGGTAAAGGCGCCGTTGGCATAGCTGGCGCTGCCCACTTGGCCCACGTTGCCAATATCCATGTCAATCCAGGAGGTTGGCAGCGCTATGCTGGGTGGGGGGGGAGTCGCGACACTAGCTGGCCTGCTCACCTCATTGGAGTTGGCGCTCTCCACCGTCTTGTCGGTGTTATAGGCACGGGCAGCAAAATAATAAGTTTTGCTATCGTCGAGATTGGCCACGGTGGCGCTGGTTTGGTTGCCGACGTCGACTTCCGAGGTATAGGCGCCGCTGGCCTGCCCGTACACGATCTTGTAGCCCCCCACGTCGGGGCCGGAGCTGGCATCCCAGGCCAGTGTGACCTGACCCGCAAAGACATTGCTGGTGAAACAGAACAGGAAAAGGCTCAACCATCCCAGCAAGCGCGGAATTGGGTTGAGCCCTGTCGAACAGAAGTGAGTAAACATCGCCAACCTCCAAATACACGTGCCGCGCGAACGGAACGGTGCCGGGAGGCTACTGCGTTCGCTTGGCAACCCTGCGACCCTGCCCCGGTGTCCGGGAGTTAGGCCAGTGGTTTTGCGTCCCGCCCTTTCGAAGCGGTTTGCCCTTTTCAAGCTTCCTTTAGCTATCTTGGAGCTAATGGTATGCATACCATCGATCGAGCGCAAGCCCAAATAGCTATATTTTGGATACAATGCATCAAAATTTTTCATCCTGGACCCCATAACAGCTTGAATTCGGTCCATTATGGACCGATAAAATCTTTTGTTCGGGCCATTTTGGCCTCATTTAATACTGGTGCCATTTGGTCTGTCGGGCTATCGAGCGAATCATCGTGACGTCGATGCGGGAAAAGCAGGTGCGGGATTGCAAGAAAGCGATGTAGCCAATCGTCACTTCGCTTGTGAAGGGTTGGCGCCACATGCCGGCCTGGCCAAATCAAGGGTCGCGGCGGTCGGAGCGCCACCGTGGTGATTACCGCCGGCAAGCCAAAGCAACCATTGGTCGCCATGCTTAGCCTGGCTCACAAGGAAGGATTACCGATAATTGACCTGCGCCAAATTAGCCCAACCTCATTCGAGATACCGCTTTCAACAATTCTGCTCGTGTTATAGGCTATTATGACCAAATGATATTTGGTGCCATCTTGGAGATTGGCCGCTATATAAACCGCTTACTTACCGATACCTGCGGTCGATGAGTAGTTGCCGCTTATTCCATAAGAACGCTTATAATCATTCAATGCAGATTCTACATTTTTATTCCGAGCCAAAACGATTTATCTGGTTTGAGAAATGGTCGTAAATTGGCATATGATCTTGGCGCAATAATATCCACTTCGCTTCCCCAACATAAGTAAGCTCTTATCGTTGAGCATTATTCAGGCTTTGGTTGCTTTGAAAAAAATAGCACCAATAATCAATATCTCATCACTTGGACTTCGATAAAAAACCACGTCGGTGGCAAAAAACGACTCAATTTTTTATCAGTTTCAATCTGCTTTTCTTCCAACTAATCAGGTTTTATATATATTATTTATCTTTCCGATTTTATCTATTCAATATTGCAACGGGTTACAGATATAAAAGTTCCAACCTGAATCACTCCTGAATTACCACTTAAAAAAAGTTGTTAATAGCTAACAATACGATTGGGTGGCAAAAAGAATAATTTCTGATCAAAAACTCGGCTATCAGCCCATTGATCGATTAGCTGATACCCATAACCCACTCGATTCGCGGATAAATCATGACATCGAATTCTACATTGTAAGATAGAGAGGTTTTATGCCGTATTCGCCGGATCTTGAACGAAAATCAGCGGTGGCGGTGACCGGTACCTCGGGCACAAACTGGCCGAATCGGTCCAGCACACCTCGCGCGCCGAAATCCGATCAGGCGAAGGAGCAGACCGTGCCGAGCACGACGTTGGCTGATGGCGATCGGTATCGACTCATGAGGGCTACCCTGAGCCTGGACAGTGATGGAACTCACTATCGCTTTCCGCGCCCCAAGCTATGAACTCGATCTGGAGGACATGAACATGAACAGGCAAACATGGTTTCTGGTGGCGCTGCTGTTTTCCGTACCGGCATGGGCCGATCACGGCGGTCCACCAGTTCCCGGCCAGCCGCTGGTGATCGATGTGCGCACGGCGGGAGAGTACCGGCAGACCCATGTCCGCCAGGCGATCAACATCCCCTACGACGAAATCGCCGGCCGTATCACCACTTTTGCCCCGGAACGCGACGCCCGCATCGTGTTGTACTGCCGCAGCGGCCGCCGTTCCAGCATCGCCGAACAAACGCTGCGGCAAATGGGCTACAGTCGAATCGAAAATCGGGGCGGTCTGAACGATATGCTGCGTGGCGGTTATCGGACCGATTGAGCACCATGGGAAGGAACCGGCACGAGTACCATCGTCACATCCAGGCGTCATTTGCGCGGCGGACGGTTTGAAGTGGCAGTGGCCCGCCGCTCCCCATGAATCGCCGCCAGTTTCTGTGCTCGCTGACCGCCGTCGCTGGCGCGACCGGCGGTGCCTACGCCTGGCGGCGGCTGGATTCGCCCAAGGCGCCGCCGCTGCCGGAAGGGGAAATCCTCGGTGCCTCCAACGTTCTGGGCCATCGTCTGCGCGCCGGTCAGTTCCCGGAACCCGGCGAGATACTGAAGACGCCGGTGGTCATCGTCGGCGGCGGCATTGCTGGCTTATCCGCCGGCTGGAAGCTGCAACAAGCCGGGTTCACCGATTTCGCGATCCTGGAACTGGAGTCCGAAGTCGGCGGCAACGCCCGCGGCGGGAAAAACGCCGTCACCGCCTACCCCTGGGGCGCGCACTATCTGCCGTTTCCTACCCAGGAATCCCGCGCCGTACGCGAACTGTTGGCGGAGTTCGGCGTGCTGCAAGGCGATCCTCATGCGGTGGAGCCCGTTTACGACGAGCGTTTCATCAGCTTCGCGCCCCGGGAGCGGCTGTACGCCAACGGTCTCTGGCATGAGGGGCTATGGCCGCGGGTCGGCATCCGACCGGATGAGGAGGCGCAGTTCCAGCGTTTCCAGGAGTTGATGGATGGTTTCCAGCGTCGGCGCGGGGCAGATGGCCGTAAAGCCTTCGCCATTCCCATCGACTTCAGTGCCCGCGATCCCGATCTACTGGCGCTGGATCGAATCTCCATGCGCGATTTTCTATTGCAACACCGGCTGGATGCCGAACCGCTACATTGGTACGTCAATTACGCCTGCCGCGACGATTACGGTTGCCGTTACGATCAGACCTCGGCCTGGATGGGGATTCACTACTTCGCCAGCCGCGACGCCCGCGCCCGCGACGCCGACGAAGACGATGTGCTGACCTGGCCGGCAGGCAACGGCTGGCTGGTCCAGCGCCTGCGGGAACGGCTGGAACCGCGCATCGTCACCGACTCCCTGGTTTTTCGGTTGTCGGAACTGGATCGGGTGGTGCTGGTGGACGCATATCGGCCGCGCGAAAACCGCTCGGTACGGCGGCTGGCGCGGGCGGTGATCTGGGCCGCGCCGGTGTTTCAGGCGCCTCGGGTGTTCCGGGAACTCCCGGCCGAACTGCAAGCCGCCATCGGCGAGTTTCAGTATGCGCCCTGGCTGGTAGCCAATCTCAGCCTGCGCGGCTTTCCCGTCGAGCGCCGGGGCGCGCCGCTAAGTTGGGATAACGTGCTGTACGACAGCCCCGCGCTGGGCTACGTGGTCGCCACCCACCAGCATCTGGCGGCGCATCAGGACCGGACTGTGTTCACCTGGTATCACGCGCTGTGCGACGGCCCACCGGATCGCGAGCGGCAACGCCTGCTGGAAACGCCGTGGGCAACATGGGCGGAGTGGATTTTGCGCGATCTATCGGGACCGCATCCCGATATCCGGGAGCAGGTCGCCCGGCTGGACCTGATGCGCTGGGGCCATGCCATGGTCCGGCCTCGACCCGGTTTCGTCTGGGACGAAGCTCGCCAGCGCCTGCTGAACACGCGGGACCGGGTGCTGTTCGCCCATTCCGATCTGAGCGGTTACTCGATCTTCGAGGAAGCGAATTATCGCGGGGTGCTGGCGGCGGAACGGGTACTGGCATCGCTGGGCATTCCCTTCACTTCTTCTCTCGTTTGAGCGTCGATCACGCTTCAATGACTGGGGCGGGTCCGCACGGCGCTCGGGCGGTTGAGGATGCGTTCCGCCCAGGCGCCGACCGCGGGAGGCGGCGCGATGTCCATGAGCGGAAAGAACTGGACGAAGGGCGTATAACAGACCTCCGCCAGGGTATACATCTCCGCGACCAGATACTCCCGACCCACCAGCGAACTCTCCAGGATCTCCAGGTGCTGCTCGATCTCTGCCTTGGCCCGCGCCATTTCCGCCAGATTCCAGCGTTGCTCGGGCAAAAAGCGCTTGGGGAAAATGATCGTTCCGGTCTGCCGCGTCAGTTCCAGATCGCAAAGCTTCATGTGCATGTCGACCAAGGCGCGACCGCGCGGGTCGGCCGGCGTCAACGGCGGCGACGGGTGGATCGCTTCCAGGTAATTGAGAATGGCCGTCGATTCGTACAGGACAAAATCGTCCTCCACCAAGGCGGGAACCCGGCCATAGGGATTCAGCGCGCGGTAGCTTGGTTGGTTGTGCTCCCGAGCGGCCATGTCGACCGGGATCAATTCGTGGGAAATCGCTTTTTCGATCAGCGCGATGAGAACGCGGCGAGTGAACGTGGAGAGGGGGTGATAGTACAGTTTGAGCATGGGTCGGTTCTCCGGGTGGCGGTTGCGCGAATTCCCGATACGGAACGGTCGGGATGACCAAGAAGTATAGGGATTCGACCCTCATCGAGAGCGGACTGAAATCGTCTACCACGTGATCGCGCCGGTGGATATCCGCTACAGTTATCAAAATCTTTCCGGCCGCCGGCCCGATCCCACCTCACTCGCACGGGAATCATGATCATGAAAGACCGCCTTGACCCCAACCGCAAGATCATCGTCCCGGTATCGGAGGATTCGGAGCTGGAACTGCGCCTGAAGCACATCATGGTGCCGCCCGGTCACAAGATGTCCCTGCGCAAGGACTACGACCCTGGATTTACCGCCGGTTTCAAGGACAAGAAGGACGCCCGCAAGAAGCTGGCGCGAAACATCGCCGAGCTGGCCGAGTATCAGGACATCCTCTACGCCCAGGATACCTACGCGC
>JAGRHI010000119.1:0-1319 GCA_020445045.1 Candidatus Competibacteraceae bacterium | reverse complement strand
AGGCCATGGACGCCGCCGGCAAGGATGGGGCCATCAAGCATGTGATGTCCGGCGTCAACCCGCAGGGCTGCCAGGTGTACAGCTTCAAGGCGCCTTCCGCCGAGGAGCTGGATCACGATTATCTGTGGCGGACCAACAAGGTGCTGCCGGAACGCGGCCGGATCGGTATCTTCAACCGCTCCTATTACGAGGAAGTGCTGGTGGTGCGGGTCCACCCGGAACTGCTGGACCATCAGAAAATCCCGCCGGTGGCCCGCGAGAATATCTGGAAACGCCGCTACCAGCAGATCAACGACATGGAAAAGTATCTGTCCGAGAACGGCATCGTGATCCTGAAATTCTTTCTGAACGTCTCCAAGGAGGAACAGAAGAAGCGCTTCCTGGAACGGATCGACCGACCCGAGAAAAACTGGAAATTCTCGACCGCCGACGCCAAGGAACGGGCGTTCTGGAACGATTACCAGAAAGCCTACGAAGACTGCCTCAACCGTACCAGCACCGAATGGGCGCCGTGGTTCGTCGTTCCCGCCGATAACAAGTGGTTCAGCCGACTGACCGTCTCGGAAATCGTCGTCCGCACCCTGAAGCGGCTGAACCTGCGTTATCCCGAAGTCAGCGAGGAACGACGCCAGGAGTTGCTGAAAATCCGCAAGCTGCTGGAAGACGAAGCCTGAGCGCGCGAGGATACAACGACTTCATTTGGCGTTGCGGTCACGCCGCCGGTCGAGCCCGATCCCCCCAACGTTCTTGTCGCCAAGAGCGTTGGGGGGATTTTCGTTACGGCGACCCGAACCCGACCACCCGCGACGCGATTGCCCTGTTCATGGAGCAACTCGACTCCACCATCGTCAACACCGCGATTCCGTCGATGGCGGCGAGTCCGCGAGTGACGCCGCTGAGTCTGAAGGCCGTGGTGACCAGCTACATCCTGAGCCTGGCCGTCGAGATTCCGGTGAGTGGTTGGATGGCGGATCGGTTTGGTACCCGACGGGTGTTTGGCGTCGCGGTGGGGGCCTGACCATCCTGTCATCGCTGTCGTTCTGGACGCTGCGCTCCGAAGATGGCGAAAGCGTCAGTCGGGGAACCCTGCGCGAGGCGTGACGCGCATGCCACGAGGGACCAGATTGCCGACATCTCGCGCTGCCCGGCATCGGTTCATTACTCTTCCGCCGGCGTCTCGCCCGGATTCTCGGCGCTGAACACCCCGGTACGATAATCGTAGGCGAACAGTTCGGCATAGCGGCCCCAATCGACGATTGCCTGCAACACCCGCTTGGCCTCGTCCTCGGTCAGGAAATCCTCCAGCTCGCGCAAAAAGC
>JAGRHI010000012.1:5388-13906 GCA_020445045.1 Candidatus Competibacteraceae bacterium | reverse complement strand
GATATGCCGGTGGTCTGTGTGCTGCCCAAGGACGACCTATTGGAGAAAGTGCTGTCCAACCTGCAAGAGGTGCGGGCGAGCGGCGGCGAGTTGTTCCTATTCGCCGATCGCGAGGTGGATACCCATCTCAGCGGCGTCAGCACGCATGTGCTGTCGCTAGGCGCGGTGCCCGAGTCCATCGCTCCCATCGTGTTCGCCGTGCCATTGCAACTGCTGGCCTATCACGCGGCGGTGCTCAAGGGCACCGACGTGGACCAGCCGCGCAATCTGGCCAAGTCGGTCACGGTCGAGTAGGGCTGCCCAGGTTTCCACTAACAGCTACCGAAAAGAACAAACGAATGGCATATAAAGGCATCGTTCTCGCCGGCGGTTCCGGTACCCGCTTGCATCCGCTGACGGTTTCGGTCAGCAAGCAGCTCATGCCGGTTTACGACAAGCCGATGATTTACTATCCGATCGCCACGCTGATGCTGGCCGCCATCCAGGATATTCTCATCATCACCACACCACGCGATCAGGACGCGTACCAGACATTGCTGGGCGATGGCGGGCAGTGGGGCGTCAACTTTCAGTATGCGGTGCAACCGAGTCCGGATGGGTTGGCGCAGGCGTTTTTGATCGGCGAGGATTTCATCGGCGGCGCCCCCGCCTGTCTGATCCTGGGCGACAATATCTATTACGGTCAGGGCCTGTCGGCGGTGTTGCGTCGGGCCGCCGCCCGCGAGCGGGGCGCCACGGTGTTCGGTTACTACGTGCGCGACCCGGAGCGCTACGGTGTGGTGAGCTTCGATGCCCAGGGGCGGGCGGTGGATATCCAGGAAAAACCCAGGGAACCCAAATCCAACTACGCGGTCACCGGTTTGTATTTCTACGACAACGAGGTGGTGGAGATCGCCAGGCGCATTCGTCCCTCGGCGCGCGGCGAATTGGAAATCACAGACCTCAACAAGGTCTATCTGGAGCGAGGCGAGCTGAACGTCGAACTGCTGGGGCGCGGCTACGCCTGGCTGGATACCGGTACCCATGAATCCCTGTTGGCGGCCGCCAATTTCATGCAGGTGGTCGAACAGCGTCAGGGTCTGAAGATCGCCTGCCTGGAGGAAGTGGCCTGGCGGATGGGCTTCATCGACGACGGACAATTGGCCCAATTGGCGGCGCCGCTGGCCAAGAACGGCTATGGCCAGTATCTGCTGGATTTGCTGGAACGGAGGAGCGTCCGGTGAAGGTCATCGCGACGGAACTGCCCGGTGTATTGCTGCTGGAGCCGCAAGTCTTCGGCGACGCGCGCGGCTTCTTCATGGAAACCTGGCAGGCGGCGCGCTACCGCGAGGCCGGCATGCCGGAGCGTTTCGTTCAGGACAACCATTCCCGCTCGCGCCGAGGCGTACTGCGCGGGATGCACTATCAACTGACGCAGCCACAGGGTAAGCTGGTGTGGGTGACGCGCGGCGCGGTGTTCGATGTGGCGGTGGATATTCGTCGCGGCTCGCCGAGCTTCGGCCGCTGGTACGGTTGCGTGCTGGATGATCTGAACCACCGCCAGCTCTACCTTCCACCGGGGTTCGCTCATGGGTTCTGCGTGCTGTCGGAGGAAGCAGACTTCTTCTACAAATGCACCGATTACTACCATCCATCCTCGGAGCGCGGCATCGCCTGGGACGATCCCGAAATCGGCATCGCTTGGCCCCTGCGGGACGGGATTGCGCTGTCGGCCAAGGATCAGCGTAACCGGTCGCTGGCCGCGCAGCGTCCCGAGGATCTGCCGGTTTACGAGGGTTGAGCCGTGCGCATCGCGATCGTCGGTTCCAAGGGGCAGGTCGGCTGGGAGTTGACCCGCCGCGCGCCCATGTTCGGTCATGAGGTATTGGCCTGGGATCAGGATGAGTTGGATATCACCGATGCCACCGCCGTGGACCAGACCCTGACCGTCAGCGGCGCGGCCGTGGTCATCAACGCGGCGGCGTACACCGCCGTGGATCGGGCCGAGCAGGAACCGGAGCTGGCGTTCGCCGTCAACCGCGACGGCCCGGCGCATCTGGCCACCGCTTGTGCCCGGCTGAACATCCCGTTGCTGCATATTTCCACCGATTACGTGTACGACGGCCGCAAGACCGGTCCCTATGTCGAGGACGATCCGGCCTCGCCCCTGGGCGTGTACGGCCGAAGCAAATGGGAGGGCGACGAGGCGGTGCGCCGGCTGTTGCCCCGGCATGTGATCCTGCGGGTGAGCTGGGTGTTCGGGATTCAGGGCCACAATTTCGTCAAGACGATCCTGCGGTTGGCGCGGGAGCGCGAGGAACTGCGGGTGGTGGCCGACCAGATCGGTTGCCCGACCTACGCCGGCGACATCGCCGATACTCTGCTGGCCCTGGCCGGGCGCGGCGCCGAGATGGACGCCAAGGCGATGTGGGGTACCGGAGCCGGTTGGGGAACCTACCATTACCGCGGCGAACCGGCCACCACCTGGCACGGTTTTGCCAGTGCGATCATCGAAAAGGCGCGAACCTATGAATCATTGCCGGTGCGAACCGTGACCGCCATTGCCACCGCCGATTATCCGACCCCCGCCGCCCGGCCCGCCAATTCGGTGCTGGACTGCGCCCGGCTGAGCGCGGCGTTCGGTATCCAGCCGTGCTCGTGGCAGGAAGGACTGGCCGCCATGTTGTTTGCCCTGTATGCCAGTTGATCTGGGCGAATTGCTGGTCGCGCACCGGAAACTGGCCGATGCCGACTTGCAGCGCGCTCGGCGCGTGCAGGACGGCACCGGCGAGAATCTGGACTCGCTGCTGGTCAAACTGGGGTTGGTGTCGGAGCGTGATCTGGCCGAGGCGCTATCCACGCAATTGAACCTGCCGCTGGTACAGCCCGCCGACTATCCCGACACGCCGGTGACCAACGGTGGCGTTTCCGCGCGCTTTCTCAAGGAATCGCGGGCCATCCCCTTGTTTGAGGACGAGCAGGGGTTGACGGTGGCGATGGCTAACCCCACCGACGATTATGTGCTGGCGGCGTTGCGACTGGCGACCGGTAAGGCGGTCTGGCCGAAGGTGGCGATTCCGTCGGAGTGGGAGGCGGCTTTCGAGCGCTTGTACGGCAGTGGCCGCTCGGCCATGGGCCAGATCGTCGATTCCATCGGTCTGGCCGACAATCTGACCGATGAAGAGCAAATCCAGCATCTCAAGGATCTGGCCAGCGAAGCGCCGGTCATCCGCTTGGTCAACCTGATGACCGCTCGCGCGGTGGAGTCGCGCGCCTCCGACATTCACATTGAGCCTTTCGAGAACCGGCTCAAGATTCGCTACCGGGTGGATGGGGTGCTGCGGGAGGTGGAATCGCCGCCATCACGGCTGTCGGCGGCGGTGATCTCGCGCATCAAGATCATGGCCAAGCTGAACATTGCCGAGCGGCGTTTGCCGCAGGACGGGCGAATCCAGTTGCGGGCGCAGGGCAAGGAAATCGACCTGCGCGTGTCCACCGTGCCGACCCTGTACGGCGAAAGCGTGGTGATGCGTATCCTCGACAAGGCCAGCGTGGTACTGGATTTTGCCAAGCTGGGCTTTAGCTCGCGCACGCTCAAGCGCTTCCTGGACGTGCTGCACCAGCCGCACGGCATCATTCTGGTCACCGGCCCCACCGGTAGCGGCAAGACCACTACCCTCTACACTGCCCTACAGACCATCAATACCCCGGAGCGCAAGATCCTCACGGTCGAGGACCCGGTGGAGTATCAACTGGAAGGCGTCAACCAGATCCAGGTCAAGGCGCAGATCAACCTGACCTTCGCCAACGCCCTGCGCGCCATCGTCCGCCAGGACCCCGACGTGATCATGATCGGTGAAATGCGCGATGTGGAAACCGCCGGCATCGCCGTGCAGTCGGCGCTGACCGGCCACCTGGTGCTGTCCACCCTGCATACCAACGACGCCGCCGGCAGCATCACCCGGCTGCTCGACATGGGGGTGGAGGACTACCTGTTGACCTCGACCATCAATGGCATTTTGGCCCAACGCTTGGTGCGGCTGCTCTGCACCCAATGCCGCCAGCCGTATCCCGCCTTGCCGGAACTGGCGGATGAATTGCGGCTGCACCGCTTTTCCGATGGCCGCGACATCACCTTGTACAAGCCGGTCGGCTGCGAGCAATGTGGCGGCACCGGCTATCGCGGGCGGGCGGCGATCATGGAGTTCCTGGTGATGAGCGATCCGTTACGTCGCATGGTGCTCAAGCACGCCGATGCCGGCGAGTTGCAGGCGACGGCACAGAAGGAGGGTATGGATACCATGTACGAAGACGGGTTGCGCAAGGCGGTGGCTGGCTTGACCACCATCGAGGAAGTGCTGCGGGTGACCAGCCAGCAAGAGCAGGAGGGGTAGCCATGCCCCGTTATCGCTACGAGGCGGTGGATGCCGCGGGCGAGGTGATGCGCGATGAGTTGGACGCGGCGACCTTGGACGCGGCGATTGCGCGGTTGCGCGATCAGGGTCTGCTGCCGCTGACGGTGAACGAAGCCAAGAGCGGGTTCCTGCGCGGCGGTTTCGGTCAGCCGTTGTTCAGCAAAAGGCGGGCATTATCGCGCAAGACCATCGCCTTGCTCACTCAACAACTGGCCAGTCTGCTGCACGCCGGCATGCCGCTGGATCGGGCGCTGACCATTCTGATCGGCGTGACCGAGGACGAGCAGGCCAAGCCCGTGCTGGAGCGCGCGCAGGAAAAAGTGCGCGGCGGCTCGTCCCTGGCCGATGCCCTGGAGGCGCAGGGCGTGTTTTCGCGTTTCTACCTGAACATGGTCCGTGCCGGCGAGGCCGGTGGGGCGCTGGACGTGGTGTTGAAGCGCTTGACCGAATTCCTGGAGCGGTCGCAGGCGCTGCGGGAAACGGTGACTTCGGCGCTGATCTACCCGATCATCCTACTGTCGGTATCGGCGCTGTCGGTCATTATCCTGCTCACGTTCGTGGTGCCGCAATTTCAGCGGCTGTTCGCCGACGCCGGCAAGGCGCTGCCGCTGGCGACTCAGATCGTGATTGCCGTCGGCGACGGGTTTCGTCACTACTGGTGGGTGGGGGCGATTTTGTTCATGCTGCTGTCGGCGGTCGCGCGCCGGCAATTGAGTCAACCGGAGAGCCGCGCGCGCTGGGACGATCGGTTTCTGCGGTTGCCGTTGTTTGGCGATCTGATCGCCAAGGTAGAGACCGCGCGGCTGTCGCGGACCTTGGGAACCCTGCTTGGTAACGGCGTGTCGCTGTTGAACGCCCTGACCATCGTCCGCGAGACCTTGAGCAACCAGGTGCTGGCGGGCGCGTTGGGCGAAGTGGCCGAGCACGTCAAGACCGGTCGAGGGCTGGCCGATCCGCTGCTGGAAGCCGGTCGTTTCCCCAAACTGGCAGTGCAGATGATCCGGGTCGGCGAGGAAACCGGCCAGTTGCAGGAGATGTTGCTGCAGGTGGCCGATGCCTACGATGGCGAAGTGCAGACCGCCGTCAAGCGATTGCTGACCCTGCTGGAGCCGGCGTTGATTCTTGGCTTGGGTGTGATCATTGCCGGCATCATCATGTCCATCCTGGTCGCAATCCTCAGTTTGAACGATCTGGCTTTTTAAAAGAGCGTGGGAAGCAGGGTACGGGGAACAAATGTTCTTGCCGTTTCCGACCCTGGTCGCCTGCACTCTGTCCCCTGCTTTTTGTGAGACCGAGTCGATGAAACGAACTAATCCTTGCCGCGCGCGCGGTTTTACCCTGATCGAGCTGTTGGTAGTGCTGGTGATTCTCGGTTTGCTGGCTGGGCTGGTCGGGCCGCAGGTCATGAAATATCTGGGTGGCGCCAACACCAAGGCCGCCAAGCTACAAATCGAGGATTTCAGCACCGCGCTGGATGCATTCCGCCTGGATATGGGGCGCTATCCCACCACCGCCGAAGGCTTGCAGGCACTGGTCGTGCAACCACCGGGCGCGACCCGATGGAACGGTCCCTATCTACGCAAGAGTCTCATCCCCACGGACCCATGGGGTAACGACTATCGATATCGCTCGCCTGGCCAGCATGGTGGGGCCTTCGATTTGTATGCGTTGGGAGCCGATAACGCCGAAGGTGGCGACGGCGAGGATCAGGATGTGGTGAGCTGGCAGTGAGCGGCTTGGGCGCGGCGATGACATGACGGCGCGGACCGGGCAGCACGGTTTTACCCTGCTGGAAATTCTGGTCGTGTTGGTGATCGGCGTGCTGTTGGTGGCGCTGGTGCCACCGCTGCTCTCGGGCATGAGCGGTGCCACCGAACTGCGCGGCGCGGCGCGGCAATTGGCCGCCGGTCTGCGCAATGCCCGCAACGAAGCGGTCGAACGCCAACAGGAGGCGGTATTGACCCTCGATCTGGAGCGGCGCCGCTTCGGCGTGACCGGTGACCCGCGCGAGATCGCCCTGCCGGAGAGTGTGGCGCTCAAGCTGTATACCGCTCAGTCGGAGTTGCTTGACGGTACCACCGGCGGCATCCGCTTTTTTCCGGACGGGAGCTCTACCGGCGGCGCCATCACCGTCAGCGGTCCGAAACTGGCGTATCGCGTGAACGTGGACTGGCTGACCGGCGCCGTCGCCATCGTCGAGCAGGACGCGCGGCCGTGAGCCGAGGGCAGAGCGGCTTTTCGCTGCTGGAAGTGCTGGTCGCCTTTGCCATCCTTTCGATCTCGCTGGGCGTGTTGTTGCAGATCTTCGCGACCGGGTTGCGCAACGCCGGCGTGGCCGACGACTACACTCGGGCGACTCTGTACGCCGAATCGATCCTGGCCGCGATCGGTCGGGAAACGCCCTTGACCGAGGGTGTGCGCAATGGACCGATCGACGACCAGTTCTCCTGGCGCGGCACGGTCGACGCCTACACCGAGAATATGCCAGACGCCGAGAAAACTCGGGTTCAGGCCTATAGGGTTCGGGTCGAGGTGTCCTGGCCGGGTCTGCTGCAGACACGTTCGGTGGTGCTGGAGACCTTGCGGTTGGCGCCGCTCGAACCGCCGGGCGGACGCCGATGACGGTGGCGACGCGCGACGTGAAACGCCGGCAGCAGGGATTTACCTTGCTGGAGCTGGTGGTCGCCATCACCCTAATGGGTTTGGTGTTGGTGGTGCTGTACGGTGGTTTACGACTGGGCTTGAACGGTTGGGACAGCGGTGAGCGGCGTGCCGAGGCAAGTAATCGATTGCGGTCGGTGCAGGAGTTCCTGCGCCGCCAATTGGCGCAGTCAATGACCGTTTACGAGACCAATGACGACCGACGGGAAAGGTTCGTGGTTTTCGCCGGCCGATCGGAGGGAATCGAGTTTGTGGCGCCGATGCCAGCCCGCCTGGGTCAAGGCGGGCTATACCGGATATGGATCGGCATGGCGAATGGTCGGTTGCAACTACGCCAGCGGCCGTATTTACCGGGCGATCCGGCCGCGGGCGAAGAGCGGATCAACGTTTTGCTGGAGGGGGTGTCTGCCATGGAATGGGCGTATTTCGGCCCGGAACGGGACAACGATCAGGAATCACCGCAGTGGCATCCCGATTGGACCAGCACTGAACGGCGGCCGCTGCTGGTGCGGCTGAATCTGACGCTCCGGGGCGAATCCTGGCCCGACCTGGTCGTTGCGCTGGTCGAGGGTCCGCGCTGATGATCACCGGTCGCGAAGGGTGGGTCGGGCGCGCCGACGCTCGCGAAAACGGCATGGTGCTGGTCATCGTATTGTGGATCATGACCCTGTTGGCGGTGATGGCCGGCGGTTTCGCCTATTCCATGCGGATCGAAACGCGCTTGGCGACCGGCACGGTCGAGCGGACGCAAGCCCGGGCCTTGGCCGAAGCCGGCATAGCCTATGCCTTGCTCTGGCAATTGGATCGGGAGGCGCAGAAACAGTGGCCGCCGAACGGTGATTGGCGCGAATGGTCTTTCGGGGGCGGTCGGCTGCGAATCCAGGTCGTGGATGCCGGCGGCTTGGTGAATCTCAACACCGCCAACTCCGAATTGCTCAAGGCTCTGTTGTCCGCGGCCGGTGTCGATCCCCAGGACCAGGACCGTTTGGCGGACGCCATCCAGGACTGGCGCGATCCAGACGATCAACCACTGCCGCACGGCGCCGAAAGTGGCGACTATCGCGCCGTCGGTCGACCCGGACCCAAGAACGCGCCATTCGAGAGCGTCGAGGAATTAGGGGAAGTGTTGGGAATGACCCAAGCGCTCTACCAGCGGATCGCCGATGTGGCGACGGTGTTTTCCTACCACACCGGCGTGAATCCGGAACTGGCGCCCGCCCGCTTGCTGCAAGCCCTGGGTTTGGACGAGCGGACCGTGGCCGATTACTTGGCGGCGCGCGCCAGCGCCGTTGCCGACGGATCGCCTGCGCCGCCGCTGCAATCCGGCGACGGTCAATCCTTTTTCTCCCCGAGCCGTGCGAACGTTTATCATATTACCGCCACGGCCGAGACGGAGAACGGAACGTCCGTGAGCATCAAAGCCGTTATCGACGGGCGAAGCGTGGCCACCGAGCGGAACCCGC
>JAGRHI010000012.1:1547-5368 GCA_020445045.1 Candidatus Competibacteraceae bacterium | reverse complement strand
GCGCGCTGGGGGCTGAAAAATGGCTTTTTGGAAGCCGGACGACAGCGCTCCTTACCCCTGGGATTGATCCTTATGCGCCATGATCTCGATTTTTATACGGCCTTTTAGTTTGGAGAACAGGCAGTCGCGCATGGCTTTGTCGCTGGATTCATCACGTTTACAGGCTTTGACGATCAATCCCCGTTGGATCTGGAATGCATTCTGGCGCTGGTGGCGGGATGGCCTGCTGGCTTGGTTGCCGGCCAGGGTCCGTCGCTGGTTGATCGGTTCGTCGCGGCGCTTGGTCATCGCGGTGGATGAAAATGGATATGTGTTGTCGCGCGAGGAAGCCGGACAAAACCAGGTCCTGGAGCGGCTGGATCGGGCGTTGCCCGATGATCGGCTGGTGGTGAAGTGGTTCAAGGCAGAGAAAGCCAGACAACTGGTGTTGCGTTTTCCAGCCGACCAGGCATTGGCGCGGACGCTGTCGCTGCCTTTGGCCGCCGAGAAGAACTTGCGCCAGGTGGCGGGCTTCGAGATGGACCGCTTGACGCCGTTTACCGCCGATCAGGTGTACTACCATGCTCGCGTGTTGCAGCGTCAGCCCGAACAGCGCCGTTTGCGGGTCGAGTTGACCGCGTTGCCGCGAGTGGCGGTGGATCCGGTGCTGTTGCAGTTGCGGCAACAAGGGTTGTTGCCGGACGTGCTGGACGTGGTGGGCGCCGATCTCGACCTGAATCTGTTGCCGCCGGAACAACGGGTGCGCCGCGGTCTTTGGGAACAGCGGGCGCGGGCGATGGTGATCGTCGCCAGTCTGCTGCTGGTCGTGGTGGCTTCGGCGTTGCCGATTTGGCAGCAACGCGCGCTGCTGCTCCAATCGAACGCCAAGAGTAGCCGGCTTCAGGCAGCGGCGAATCAAGCCATGACCCTGCGTGATCAGTTGGATCGGACCCTGCAAACCTCCCGGATGTTGGCGGAGAAAAAACAGGCGATTCCAACGCGGGTGGATCTGCTGCGGGAATTGACCTTGATCCTGCCGGCGGACACCTGGGTGGAACGATTGCAGATCAAGGGGGATAGCTTGCAGATCAACGGCCAGTCCACCAAGGCGTCGGCGCTGGTCGGTATTCTCGAAGCGTCCGATTTGCTGGACAGTACTAAATTTTTGTCGCCGGTCACCACGGATCCGAGAACCAACAAAGAGCGTTTCCTGCTGGGTGCGCACATTGACGGAGAATCGCGATGACCGTCGCGACGGCGCCGGGTTGGGGACAACGTCTGGGGGCATTGGCGCTGCTGTTGCTGGTGGTGGTTGGTACCCTCTACTTGGTGGTGGATCAGGTGCTGGTTGCCCGCTACCGTTTCTATCAGGAGCGTTTGGAACAGCAACAGGGTCGATTGGAGCAGCTCGAACGAATGGCCACCAGCCGCGAGCCGGTCCAACAGTTGATCACCAGAATTCAGCAGGACCGCAATATAACCGCGCAGTATCTGCCGCAATCCGCGCCGCCGCTGGCCGCCGCCGAGTTGCAGCAGCGCGTCAAGGCCGTCGTCGAGGCGGCCGGTGGGACCCTGCGCAGTACGCAGGCACTGCCACCGGTCGAGGAAGAGAACGCCGTGAAGGTGGCTGTCAACGCGACCGTGAGTGGGGATACCGAAAGCTTGCAGAAAATTCTGTACGATCTTGAATCGCAGACGCCGCTGCTGTTTGTCGATGATCTGAACGTAACGGCGCGGGCAGTCCGTCAACGCCTACCCAATGGCCGGTTGGCCGGCTATACCCGGGTGCAACTGAATATTCAATTCGAAATTTCGGGGTACCTGCGCAAGGAGGGTGGCTAAATGACGGCCAGGAACGCTGGCTTGTTGCTATGGTTGCTGGTTGGTGTGGGCGCCGCCGCGGCCGTGTACTGGCAACTCGCCCACCCGCCGCGCCCACCCGCGACGTCTGCCGCAAGTCGGCCCCCGGAACTGCCGTCGGTGGAGCCCATGCGGCTCTTTCAACTGCCGCCGTTGAATCAGTATGGCGAGATTGTCTTGCATCCGCTGTTTATCGCGGCTCGCGAGCCGGAGCCTCCTCCCCCGGATGAGGCGTCGCCGGAAGAGCCGTCCGCTTCCCCAGGACTGGAACAGAAACTGACGCTGCTCGGTGTGATGATTACATCCAATACAAGAAAGGCTTTGTTGCGATCCGAAGAGCCCAATGCCAAGACGGCACGGATGAGTCCGGGGGAGACGATAGGCGAATGGCGGTTGGAGGCGGTTTTCTCCGACCGGGTCGTGCTGCGCAAGGGCCAATCGACTCAGGCATTGCCGTTGATACGCCCGCAAAAACCGAAGAGTCCGCACGCCCGCCAGTCTGGCGCGCGGCGCGGCCGGAATGCGCAGCCGGTCGGTCGACCGGCGATGGCGCCGAAACCTGGCGTGCCCCCACCGCCAGTTGTGTCTTCGCCGCAACAAAATAATGGATAAGGCTCAATTTTCATGAAAAAAGTATGTTTCACGCTGGCTGGCGCGTTGTTGGCGTTGCTGCTCGGTGCATGCACGACAATGTCCGCGGACCAGAATGCCCAAGACGCGGCGGAGCCAGTCGTGCCCACCGCTAGTGAAGCGCTTCACCTGACCTCGGCGCCGTTGCCGTCCGCCGCTCGGCCGCCGTTCGCCGACCAGAACAGCGCCGCGATGACTGCCGGCACCACGATGATCCTGCCAGGGACG
This sequence comes from Candidatus Competibacteraceae bacterium, assembly GCA_020445045.1. Classification (GTDB taxonomy): domain Bacteria; phylum Pseudomonadota; class Gammaproteobacteria; order Competibacterales; family Competibacteraceae; genus Competibacter. Next base: position 2,671 of record JAGRHI010000012.1, on the reverse strand, counting down.
GGTAACTTCATCGACAGGAAGACAGCCTCCAAACCGACACCGGTGACTCGCACCAAGGCTGGCGAAGTCACTCTCAACTTTGAGGAGGCCGATATTCGTGACGTCGTTAAAGTCATTTTCGATACCCTCAAGGCAAACTACACGGTTGACCCGCAAGTGCAAGGTGAAGTGACCGTGCAAACCGGCCGGCCGCTCGCGCCAGATCAATTGTTGCCGACCTTGGAGACGCTGTTGCGCGCCAGCAACGCGATTTTGGTTCGCGAAGGCGAGATATATCGGATCATGCCGGCCGCGGGCGCCGCGCAAAGAGGAATTTTCACGCCACGGTTGGGGCGAGGTGGCTTGGGGTATGGCGTGCGGATTGTGCCCTTACGCTATGTGAGCGCCACCGAGATGCAAACGATCATTACGCCGTTCCTGCCCGAAGGGGGCGTTCTCCGAGCGGACCCTATTCGTAACCTGCTGATTTTGGCTGGCACTCCACAAGAGTTGGCCAATGCGCAAAGCACCATCGATACTTTCGATGTGAACTGGCTCAAAGGTATGTCCATCGGCATGTTCCGACTGCGCAATGTGGACAGTCAGGCACTGGCCGGGGAGTTGAATCAATTCTTGGGCGAGGGTTCCGGGACGCCCATCGCGGGGATGCTTAAATTCGTACCGCTCAGCAAGTTGAATGCAGTGCTGGTGATTACGCCCCAGTTGGAATATCTCAAGGAGGCGGCTATCTGGATCGAACGTCTGGATGGCATCGGTGGCGAACGGTTGTATGTCTATCAGGTGCAGAACAGTCGAGCCGACTACGTGGCCGAATTGCTCAACGGTTTATTCAACCTGAGCGGCGGCGGTGGCGCAAGCCGGGGAGGGGATCTGGCGCCAGGTCTGAAATCATCGCAGCTATCGAGCGGATCGGGCCTGACGGGTGGTTCTAGTTCCAGTTTGAGTGGAGGAAGTAGCAAGTCGACGCTGTCCGGTTCGTCGTCCTCCGGACTTGGCGGTTCGGGGACGTCAGGTACGGGAACATCCGGACTTGGGGGTTCCACGCCATCGATCGGCGGTGGTCGCGCGGGTGGACGTGCCGGTGGCACAAGCAGCGCTAGCGCTGGGAGTAGCGCCATTGGTTC
>JAGRHI010000012.1:0-1522 GCA_020445045.1 Candidatus Competibacteraceae bacterium | reverse complement strand
GGAGGAGGTTCGTATCGTCGCCGATGTCGAAAACAACTCGCTATTGATTTGGGCCACCAATCAGAATTACGAGCGGATCCTCGGCACGCTGCAAAAGCTGGATGTCACGCCTCGCCAGGTTCTGATCGAGGCCACCATCGCCGAGGTGACCCTGACCGGCAAGTTGCAGTACGGCCTGCAATGGTTTTTTACCAATGATGTGGGTAGTAGTCACACGGGCACGGGTTCGCTCGGGATCAACGCGAACGACCTGACGGTCAACGATGTGCTTTCGGGTCGGTCAGCCGGCGCTTTTTCCTATGCGGTTACCGACAGTGCCGGGTTAGTGCGTGCTCTGTTGAATACCTTGGCCAGCGATTCCAAGGTCAAGGTGCTGTCGTCGCCCCATGTGATGGTGGTGGACAATCAGCAGGCGGTGATCCGGGTAGGTACCCAGCAACCGATTCCAACCGGCACGACCACCACGAATAACGTGACCACTTCGGGTGGCGTGGAATATAAAGATACCGGTGTACTGTTGGAGGTATTGCCTCGGGTCAATTCGGGCGGCATGGTGAATATGGAAATCAAGCAGGAAGTGATCGACTTGGGGCCGTTGGTGGAAACCACCGCAAGTAGCAGCCAATCCGTCTCGTCACGCTCGTTCTTGCAGCGCAGCGTGACCAGCAAGGTGGTGGTCAAGAGCGGCCAGACGCTGGTGCTGGGAGGGTTGATCCGTGACAATCGTTCCGAAGGGCAGAACGGTTTTCCGATACTGTACAAGATTCCGGTGTTGGGAGCGTTATTCGGCAACACTGAAGAAACATTGGACCGTACCGAGCTGATCGTGTTGATCACCCCGCGGGTGGTCGAGAACAGCCAGGAAGCCGATCAGGTGACCGAGGAGCTCAAGCGCAAGATGCAGGAGCTTGCGCCGATGATTCCCACATCCTGATGAAGTAAAAAGCATATCGTTGTATTTATACAACAAAACAGGCATCGGTTTTGGAAAGTTGCAAGAGAATCCTTGCATTCCATGGCTCTTCTATTTATAAATACCGCAACCTCTTTATTTTGTTCAAAGGATAAAAGCTGTTGCGCAAACAACAAAATTATGTTGTTATGTTGACACCAGCTTGATTCCCATGTAGTCTTTCCTCCGTGGTCAGACTTTTAGTGTATTTGTTAAGCGCTCGTGCGAAGCAACCTATAGGAGTTACGACATGTTGGCGAATTTCAAAAAGATTGGTGTGGCGGCGGCGGTAGCAACTGCCATCGGCGCCTCTGGCGCCGCCCAAGCGATCACCCTGGGTGAGCCTGGTGGCGCGCTGCTGGTACCTCATGTTCTTTTCGATTCCACGGCCGGAGTCAACACCATGGTTGGTGTGACGGTTGGGGACTCCGTTCCTCCGGGCCAGTTCCCGACGGTACAAGGCGAGGGAAGTGAGTGCAGTGATGGGGCGTTAAAGCAGCTCCATTGGTACTTCTTCAGCACCAAGAGCGTGCATTTGGCCGATGGCGCCGTGAATATCAGTTGCAATGA
>JAGRHI010000118.1:2977-4452 GCA_020445045.1 Candidatus Competibacteraceae bacterium | reverse complement strand
CGGGCGGCGCGGGCGGTGATGACCTGGATCGCCAGGCTGATACGCGACAGCTCGCCGCCTGAAGCGACCTTGGCCAGCGGCCGCAACGGTTGGCCAGGATTGGCGCTGACCTGGAATTCCACCGTTTCCAGTCCGCCGGGCGCGGGTTGATCCTGCCGTTCCAGGGTGATGTGAAAACGTCCTCCCGGCATGCCCAGTTCGGCCAGCGCCCCGGAGACCCGTTCGCCCAGCTCCCGCGCCGCCGCCGTGCGCCGCTCGCTCAAGCGGTCGGCCTGCTCCTGATAGACGGCCCGAGCCGCCGTCACGGCCTGCTGGAGCTCATCCAGCCGGGTTTCGCTGTGTTCGAGGCGGTCCAGTTCGGTCTCGAACCGCGTCCGCAGCGCTGGCAGTTCCTCGGGCGCGGTTCGATGCTTGCGCGCCAGTTGCAGGGCGGCGGCCAGCCGCTGTTCGATCCGAGCCAGATGGTCGGGGTCGAGATCGAGATCGCTCACGTAGCCGCGCAGTTCGCCGCCGGCTTCCTGAACCTGAATCAGCGCGGCGTTGAGCAATTCGCTGACCGGGGCGAGCCGGGGGTCCAGGCGGCTCAGGGTATCCAACTCGCGCAGGCTTTGGCCGAGCCGGTCGGCCATGGCGTCGCTGTCACCCTCGGTCAACCAGTTCAGCAAGCGCTGGCCGGTTTCCAGCAACTGGCTGGCGTTGGCCAGCCGTCGCTGTTCGCGCTCCAGTTCCGCCACTTCGCCCTCCGCCAGGTCCAGCGCCACCAGCTCCCGCAAGTGGTAGCGCAGGATGTCCAGCCGGGCGTCGCGCTCGCCACTGGCTTGCCGCAGCGCGCGCAAGTCCTGCCGCAACTGACTCCAACTCCGGTAATGCTCCGCCAGTTCCGCCACCCAGGTTTGATTGCCGGCGTAGTCGTCCAGCAATTGCCGCTGGGCCTCGCGCCGCAGCAGCGACTGGTGTTCGTGCTGGCCGTGGATGTCCACCAGCAGCTCACCCAGCTCCCGCAGCGCCTGGGCCGGTTGCGGTACACCGTTGATGTAGTTGCGCGAACGACCGCCGCCGGCGATCACCCGTCGCAGGTGGCAGTCGCCCTCGCCGGCCAGATCGCGTTCATTCAGCCAGGCGCTCGCCGCCGGTAGTTGGCCCAGGTCGAACACCGCACTGAGGTCGGCTCGTCCGGCACCATGGCGGATGACGCCGCTGTCGGCCCGATCGCCCAACAGCAGGCCGATGGCGTCCACCAGGATGGATTTGCCGGCGCCGGTCTCGCCGGTGACCGCGGTCAGGCCGCTCGCCAGCTCCAGCTCCAACTGCTCGACGATGGCGAAGTCGCGGATGCACAACTGGATCAGCATGGCGGAAGGATGCTCAGATGAAAGGCGAGGCTTCCGGACTCAGGCCCCAACGCAGTTTGGCGCGCAGCAACTTGAAATAATCGTGGCTGATGGGATGAATCAGCCGCACCTTGCGTTCCTTCT
>JAGRHI010000118.1:0-2868 GCA_020445045.1 Candidatus Competibacteraceae bacterium | reverse complement strand
CATTGTCGGCGCCGACCACGATCGGCCGGTGGGTGAGGGTGTGCGGACAGATCGGCACCAGCACCACGGCTTCCAGTCCCGGATAGATGATCGGCCCGCCGCCGGCCAGCGCGTAGGCGGTGGAGCCGGTCGGGGTGGAGATGATCAGGCCGTCGGCGCGATAGGTGTTCAGAAACCGTCCGTCCAGAAAGGTCTCCACGTCGATCATTCGCGCGACGTCGCGCTTGTGGATCACCACGTCGTTCAGGGCGTCCGCCTCGCCGACCATGCAGCCGTCGCGCATGACCTGGGCGTACAACAGCAGGCGGCGGGCTTCGCGAAACTGGCCGTTCAACACGCCGTCCAGGCGGTGCGGGATTTCGCTGGGCGAAACGTCGGCCAGAAACCCCAACCGCCCCAGGTTGACTCCCAGGATCGGCATATCGTAGTCCANNAACGGGCGGCGTTGAGCATGGTGCCGTCACCACCCATGACCACCACCAGATCGCATCGCTCGCCGATGGCGGCGCGGCTGGCGACTTCCAGGCCGCTATCCGGGATCAATTGGGCCGAGCTCTCGTCGAGCAGCACCCGTAATTGACGTTGAAGCAGGTGGGCGGCAATCTGATTCAGTGCACCCGCGACGTTGGGGTCGCCGAACTTGCCGATGAGACCAATGGTGTGGAAAACAGGGATGGGCATCATTTCGTACTGAGTGATCTAAAGAGGGCTAATTATCATTGTAGAAGAATGCGCGCCAAGCATGACAGCTTGACACCCCGACAGGGAATTGCTAGGTTCCATTGGCACTCTGAGGTGAGGAGTGCTAAGAAAAACAATCAGGTGTCGGCATGCAGATTTCGGACCCCACGCCGGCGGGTCATCCCGCCCTGAACGAGCGCACCCAGCACCTGCTGAAGTTTCTGGTCGAGCGCTACATCCGCGACGGCCAGCCGGTCGGTTCGCGCACGCTGTCGCGCGACGCCGGTTTGGACCTGAGTTCCGCCACCGTGCGCAACGTCATGGCCGACCTGGAAGAGCTGGGCTACCTGCGCGCGCCGCATACCTCGGCCGGCCGGGTGCCGACCGCGCGCGGTTATCGCTTCTTTATCGACACCCTGTTGCGGGTCAAGCCGCTGGATCCGCGGGAAATCGAGGTGCTGCGTCGGCGGATCGACCAGCCGGCGCAAAGCGGCACCGAACTGGCGCGCTCGGTGTCGGACCTGCTGTCCGGCGTCACCCGGCTGGCTGGTATCGTCATGCTGCCGCGCCGTCAGACCATGACCTTGCGCCAAGTGGAATTCCTGCCGCTGTCCGAGCGCCGGGTGCTGGCGATCCTGGTGCTGAACGGTCAGGAAGTGCAGAACCGCATCATCCAAACCCGGCGCGCCTACGATGCCGCGGAATTGCAGCGAGCCGCCAATTATCTCAACGCGCAGTTTGGCGGCCAGGACATCCAGCAGGTGCGGAAAACCCTGTTCGAGGAACTGCGAGAGACCCGCGACCATCTCGATCGGCTGATGCAGACCGTGGTGGAGATGGCGGAGCAGACTTTCGAGAGCACGCCCGAAAGCGACGATTATGTGGTGGCCGGCCAAACCCACCTGATGCAGTACGCCGACCTGTCGGATCTCGACAAGCTGCGGCAATTGTTCGAAGCTTTCAATCAGAAAAGCGATCTGCTGCATCTGTTCGATCAATGCCTGCATGCCGATGGCGTGCAGATTTTCGTCGGCGAGGAATCCGGCTGCGGTGTGCTGGAAGGATGCAGCGTGGTGACGGCGCCCTACAGCACGGGCGATCAGGTATTGGGCGTGCTCGGCATCATCGGTCCGACGCGCATGGCCTACGACCGAGTCATTCCGGTGGTGGACGTCACCGCTCGTTTGTTGGCCGAGGTGCTGGACGGGCAACGCGACTGAACGCGGGAAAAACGCCTGTCTTGGTGGTCGGCGCTCTTGAATTTCCCACATCCAGCCCCAGTTCTCCGCCATCAGGGGCGACTGCCGCACCCGACCGCTTGCCACCTAGTGATGGAGAACCTGTCCGATGAGTTCAACCGAACCCAAGCAATCCCCCCCCACTCACCCGGATGTCGCCGGGGCCGACTCCCCGCCGCCCGTGGAAACCCCGCTGGCCGTCGAGGAGGAGGGGTCCGAACTGCCGGTTAGCCACGAGGAATTCGAAGGGTTGCAGCGCGAGTTGGACCAGGCGCTAGCCAAGGCTGACGAGCACTGGAAGTTGTATCTGAGCGCCCACGCCGAAATGGAGAACCTGCGCAAGCGCGCCGAGCGCGAGGTGCAGAACGCCCATAAGTTCGCCCTGGAGCGGTTCTTCGGCGAGTTGCTGCCGGTACGCGACAGCCTGGAACTGGGGTTGGCGGCGGCCAGCGACGCCGTGGATATCGCCAAGCTGCGGGAGGGGGTCGAACTGACGCTGCGGCAATTGACGGCGGCGATGGAGAAATTCGGCGCCCGCGAGGTGGACCCGCTCGGCGCCAAGTTCGATCCGGGTCAGCAGGAGGCCATGGCCATGCTGCCGACCGATCAGGCCGAGCCCAACACCGTGGTGCAGGTGGTGCAAAAAGGGTATCTGCTCAACGAGCGGCTGATTCGCCCCGCCAAGGTGATCGTCGCCCAAGCCGCGCCCCGGCCGGCGGGTTAAACGCCTTTTCCTTTTCCTCTGCGTCGTGCCATTGAAAATCCGACCGGATGGCCCCACATTCAACGGCAGGCAAGGCTCAACCAACCGAATTCCCTGATTAGAGAGCACCATCATGAGCAATATTATCGGCATCGACCTGGGCACCACTAATTCCTGCGTGGCGATTATGGAAGGCGGTAAGCCCCGAGTGATCGAAAACAGCGAGGGCGACCGGACCACGCCGTC
>JAGRHI010000117.1:2262-6812 GCA_020445045.1 Candidatus Competibacteraceae bacterium | reverse complement strand
GGTCGGTGCTGGGCTTGAGCAGGATGGGGTTGAAATCGGTATGCGGTTCCAGGCCGGCGGCCAGGGCCTGCAAAGCCTGGGCGCGGCCGATCTCGCCGCCATCCACGGTCACCGCCGCGTTGAGCGCCATGTTCTGCGGCTTGAAGGGCGCCACGCGCACCCCGCGCCGATGCAGGATGCGGCACAAGGCGGCCACCAGTGTGCTTTTGCCGGAATCGGAGGTGCAGCCCTGTACCATCAGGGAAGGGATTTTCATGGGCATCGTGATCAGTAGCGAGGGAACGTCACTATGACAATCTGATTTGCGCTGTGAAAACGAGGCGATTTTCGCTTGGTTCCCTTCGCGCGAACCTGGCGTATCCAGCAAGGAAGCGAACCATACCACGAATTCTCCAGGCTCCAATTCATCTGCTCGGAAAAGCCTGTTCGATCGGTCGGAAATCAATCGGGTGTCGACTCGAACGTTCGATTTCAGGATGGTGACACATTCCCTGTTTTTATGTTGCTGAGCAACATGGTAAACCAATTTTTTTAAGCCCCATAAATGCTTCAGTAATGATGCACTGCACGAATGGTCGAATGGCACGTCCGCTGCACATCCTGGGGGGCCAGCAACGGACTGGCATCTCGATCACACACCAGAGGAAACCCCATGGAACCCCAAACCCTATCGCAGGTACAGGTGATGGGCATCGATGCCGGCGGCACGATGACCGACACCTTCTTTGTCCGCGCCGATGGACGATTCGTGGTCGGCAAGGCGCAGAGCAATCCGGAAGATGAATCCCTGGCCATCTTCGAGTCCTCGCAGGACGCGCTCAAGCATTGGCAACGGAGCGTCAACGACGTCTATCCGGAACTGGTGACCGGCGTGTATTCCGGCACCGCGATGCTCAACCGCGTCGTGCAACGCAAGGGACTCGAAGTCGGGCTGATCTGCAACCGCGGCTTCGAGCAAATCCATTCGATGGGGCGCGCGATTCAAAGCTATCTCGGTTACGCGCTAGAGGAGCGTATCCATCTCAACACCCATCGCTACGACGAGCCGCTGGTGCCGATCTCGCGCACCCGGGGCGTCACCGAACGTACCGACGTGCAGGGCGAGATCGTCATCGAACTGCGCGAAAACGAAGTACGCAAGGCGACGCGGCAACTGGTGGAAGCCGGTTCCAAGGCCATCGTCATCTGTTTCCTCCAATCCCACAAGAACGCCACCAGCGAGCTGCGCGCGCGCGATATCTGCCGCGATGAACTGAAGAGACACGGCGTGGACATCCCGGTGTTCGCATCCGTCGATTACTACCCATCGCGCAAGGAATCCCACCGTATGAACACCACGGTGCTCGAAGCCTATGCCGCCGAACCCTCGCGCCAGACATTGAAAAAGGTCAGCGACCGCTTCAAGAAGAACGGCGCGCACTTCGATCTGCGGGTGATGGCTACTCATGGCGGCACGATCAGTTGGAAAGCCAAGGAGCTTGCCCGCACCATCGTGTCTGGTCCGATCGGCGGCGTGATCGGTTCCAAGCTGCTGGGTGAAGCGCTCGGTTACGACAATATCGCTTGTTCCGACATCGGCGGCACCAGCTTCGACATGGCGCTGATCACCAAGGGTAATTTCGCCATCGCCTCCGATCCAGACATGGCGCGCCTGGTTTTGTCGTTGCCGCTGGTGGCGATGGATTCGGTCGGCGCGGGCGCGGGCAGCTTCGTGCGTCTCGATCCCTATAGCGGCGCGATCAAGCTGGGTCCGGATTCCGCCGGTTATCGAGTCGGCACCTGCTGGGCGGACAGCGGTCTGGATACCGTCTCCGTGTCCGACTGTCACGTGGTGTTGGGCTATCTCAATCCGGATAACTTCCTGGGCGGTGCCATCAAGCTGGACGTCGAACGCGCCCGCGAACACCTCAAGGCCCAAATCGCCGATCCGCTCGGTTTGAAGGTGGAAGACGCCGCCGCCGGCGTGATCGAGCTACTGGACTTGAGCCTGCGTGACTACCTGCGCGCCACCATCAGCGCCAAGGGATATAACCCAACCGAGTTCGTCTGTTTCTCCTACGGCGGCGCCGGTCCGGTGCATACCTACGGCTATACCGAAGGACTGCACTTCAAGGATGTGGTGGTGCCCGCCTGGGCGGCCGGTTTCTCGGCGTTCGGATGCGCCTGCGCCGACTTCGAATACCGCTATGACAAATCCGTCGATCTGGCCTTGCCGCATCTCGCCTCCGACGATGAAAAAGTCGACGCCTGCAAGGTCATCCAGACGGCTTGGAATCAACTGGCCACCAAGGTGATCGACGAGTTCGTCATCAACGGGTTCAAGCCGGAAGATGTGATCCTGCGTCCCGGCTTTCGGATGCAGTACATGGGGCAGCTTAACGATCTGGAGATCACCTCGCCGGTGACCGCGGCCACCACCACCGACGACTGGAATCAGATCGTCGCGGCGTTCGAGAACACCTACGGCCGGGTCTACGCCAGCTCGGCGCGCTCGCCGGAGCTGGGATTTTCCGTCACGACCGCCATCATGCGTGGCCTGGTCACGACGCAGAAGCCGGTCCTGCCGGAAGACCCCGAGGATGGCCCGACACCGCCAGACGACGCCTATCTCGGCGCCCGCCCGTTCTACCGCCACAAGAAATGGGTCGAGGCCACCGTCTGGAAGATGGAAGCGCTGCGTCCCGGCAACCACATCGTCGGTCCGGCCATCATCGAATCGGACTCAACGACCTTCGTGGTGCCAACTGGTTTCGAGACCACGCTCGACAAGCACCGCTTGTTCCATTTGCGTGAAACCCAGAACAAGTCCCTGCAATAAAATCAAGTAAGGAGACACACAAGATGAGCGCCCTGTTAAAAGACGAAGGTGTGCCTTTTGCCAATCTGCTGGGCAACGGCCAGACCCTTAAGGAATTCCGCGACGAAATCCTCGAGCGCACCGCCGCGACCGGTCATTACAACGGTTTGGAACGGTTGGAGCTACGCGAGACCGATCCGATCGGTTACGAAAAACTGTTTTCCAAGCTGCGCGGTGGTCTCGTGCACGCCCGCGAAACGGCCAAGAAGATCGCGGCCAGTCCCATCGTGGAGCAGGAAGGCGAATTGTGCTTCACGCTCTACAACGCGGCGGGCGACTGCGTGCTCACCTCGACCGGGATCATCATCCACGTGGGCACGATGGGTGCCGCGATCAAGTACATGATCGAGAACGGGTGGGAATTCAACCCCGGCATCAATCCCGGCGACATGTTTACCAATAACGATTGCCAGATCGGCAATGTCCACCCCTGCGACATCGCCACCATCGTCCCGATCTTCTGGGAGGATCGGTTGATCGGCTGGGTGGGCGGCGTTACCCACGTCATCGACACCGGCTCGATCACGCCGGGCTCGATGTCCACCGGTCAGGTGCAGCGGTTCGGCGATGGGTACATGATCACCTGCCGCAAAACCGGCATCAACGACAAGCCGCTGCGCGACTGGCTGCACGAAAGCCAGCGTTCGGTGCGCACGCCCAAGTACTGGATTCTGGACGAGCGTACCCGCATCGCCGGTTGCCACATGATCCGCGAGCTGGTCGAGGACGTGATTCGGGAAGACGGCATCGAGGCCTACGAGAAATTCGCTTTCGAAGTGATCGAGGAAGGCCGCCGCGGCCTGCAATCCCGCCTCAAGGCCATGACCCTGCCGGGCAAGTACCGCAAGGTGGCATTCGTGGACGTCCCGTACGCGCATCCAGACGTCCAGACTTCGTCGGCCTTCGCCAAGCTCGACACGATCATGCATTCGCCCTGCGAAATGACGATCCGCCCGGACGGCACCTGGCGCCTCGATTTCGAGGGCGCCAGCCGCTGGGGCTGGCATTCCTACAACGCCCATCAGGTCGCCTTCACCAGCGGCATCTGGGTGATGATGTCGCAGACGTTGGTTCCCACCCAGCGGATCAACGACGGCGCCTATTTCGGCACGCAATTTCATCTGCCCAAAGGGGCTTGGTGCAATCCCGACGACCGCCGCACCGGCCACGCTTACGCCTGGCACTTCCTGGTTTCCGGTTGGAGCGCGTTGTGGCGTGGCTTGTCGCAAGCCTACTTCAGCCGCGGCTATCTGGAAGAGGTCAACGCCGGCAACGCCAATACCTCCAACTGGCTCCAGGGTGGGGGCATCAATCAGGAAGGCGAGATCCACGCGGTGAACAGCTTCGAAGCCTCCTCGTGCGGCACCGGCGCCTGCGCGGTCAAGGACGGCCTCAACCATGCCGCCGCCATCTGGAATCCGGAAGGCGACATGGGCGATATCGAGATTTGGGAAATGGCGGAGCCGCTGCTGTACATGGGCCGCAACGTCAAGGCCAATTCCGGCGGCTACGGCAAGTATCGCGGCGGCTGCGGCTTCGAAACGTTGCGCATGGTCTGGAAAGCCCAGGACTGGACCATGTTCTTCATGGGCAACGGTTACATGAACAGCGACTGGGGAATGATGGGCGGTTATCCACCGGCCACCGGTTACCGTTTCGAGGCGCATGACACCGGTCTCAAGGAACGGATCGA
>JAGRHI010000117.1:0-2142 GCA_020445045.1 Candidatus Competibacteraceae bacterium | reverse complement strand
AGTACGATCTCTACCTCAATTACATCCGCGGCGGCCCCGGTTTCGGCGATCCGCTCGACCGCGACGTGAATGCCATCGCTTACGACTTGAACCAGAAGTTCATCCTGCCGGAGTTTGCCTTATCGGTGCACGGCGCGGTGGCAACCCAGGATGACAAGGGGACATGGTCGGTCGATGCCAAGAGGACCGAAGAACGCCGCGGCCAAATCCGCGAGGAACGCATCGCCCGTTCGGTGCCGACCCGCGAATGGATCAAGGCGGAGCGCGCGCGCATCATCACCAAGCATGCTTCGCGTCCGGTACGGCACATGTATGCCACGAGCTTCGCGCTTTCACCGAAATTCTTGGCGGAATTCAAGAAGTTCTGGCGATTGCCGCACGATTGGAAGCTGACGGAAGAGGAGCTCGACGTGCCGTGCTATGGCTCGAAGTATCGGATGGACCTGGCGAAGCTGCCGGACGTCAAGACCATCGTTCAGGTCGAAGAGTAACGCGGGGCCACCCCCCGAAGACGAACCGAATCAAGGAGCACGCTATGTCTACCTATACCAAAGATCAAGTGAAGCACCTCGTCGAAGGATCCCTGGATTGGGATACCACGCTACGCATGTTGTCCATGCCCAAGGACAAGGAACGCTTCAGCCTCTATCTCGACGTGCTGCAAAACAAGGTCAGTTGGGACGATCGCATCGTACTGCCATTGAGCCCGCACATGTATATCGTGCAACAGGCCAAAACCAAGGAGTGGATCGTGAAATGCGATTGCGGGCATGAGTTCTGCGATTACCGCGAGAACTGGAAGCTATACGCCAACATCTACGTGCGCGAAACCGAGGAAGCCATGAGCGAAGTCTATCCGAAGCTGATGGCCCCGGATGTCTCATGGCAAGTGTACCGCGAATACTATTGCCCGAGTTGCGGCGCGCTGCATGACGTGGAAGCGCCGACCCCCTGGTATCCGGTGATTCATGATTTCGAGCCCGATATCGAGGCGTTTTATCAGGAATGGCTCGATCTGCCGGTGCCGGAACGGGCTGCTTGAGCGATGCAGGGTGACAATGGATCGCCGGGATAGCGATTCCCTCGGTATCGACACGGGGCCGCCACAGGGTTTTGGGCGGCCCCGGCCGTCATCGCCATGATGCGATTTTGGTCTTCACGGAGATACACCCATGAATGATAAGAGGCATCCCGATCGACCGCTGTGGACGCCTGATCCGGTTTGGAGCGCCACGACGCGAATAGCGGCTTTTACCGAGCATGCGCGTGCCATCTCCGGGACGGCCCTGGCTTCGTATGCGGACTTGCACGCCTGGTCGGTGGCCGCGCCGGAGCGGTTTTGGCCGGCGGTCTGGGAATTCTGCGGGGTGGTGGGTGAGCGCGGGGAACGAATTCTCGCCGATCCCGAGCGGATGCCGGGCGCGCGCTGGTTTCCCGACGCCCGCCTCAACTTCGCCCAAAACCTGCTGCGGGACCGCGCCAACCCGGAAGCCTTGGTATTCTGGGGTGAGGACAAGGTCAAGCGGACCATGACCCGGGCCGAGCTGCGCCGGCAAGTCGCCCAGTTCGCGGCGGCCTTGACCGCTGCTGGCGTCGGTGTTGGTGACCGGGTCGCCGCCTATTTGCCCAATCTGCCGGAAACCATCATCGCGATGTTGGCGACAGCCAGCATCGGCGCGGTCTACACCAGCACCTCGCCGGATTTCGGTGTACAGGGCGTGCTTGACCGGTTCAGCCAGACCGAACCCAAGGTGCTGATCGCCTGCGATGGCTACTGGTATAGCGGCAAGGCCATCGATATTCGGGACAAGCTGGCCGAACTCGTGCCGCGGCTTCCCAGTGTGGAACGCTTGATTCTGGTTCCCTATCTGCACGATGAGGCGGACGCGCGGGCGGCGGAATTGCCCAAAGCGGTGTCCTGGGCGCGCTTCGTCGCCCCCCACGCGGCGGCGACCGAACCCGAATTCATCCCACTGCCCTTCGATCATCCACTCTACATCCTGTATTCCTCGGGCACGACCGGCATTCCCAAATGCATCGTGCACGGCGCGGGCGGGACGCTGTTGCAGCATCTAAAGGAACACCAGCTCCATACCGACATCCGGGACGGCGACCGTCTGTTCTACTTCACCACCTGCGGCT
>JAGRHI010000116.1 GCA_020445045.1 Candidatus Competibacteraceae bacterium | reverse complement strand
GGGGAGGCGGCATCGTCCTCAACGAACCCTCGGTGGTCGCCATCAAGCAGGACCCGGTTCGGGGGATTCGTACCATCGCGGCGGTGGGCACGGACGCCAAGCGGATGTTGGGCCGCACACCCAACAATCTTTCCACCATCCGGCCGATGAAGGACGGCGTGATCGCCGATTTCACCGTCACCGAGAAGATGCTGCAACACTTCATCCGCAAGGTGCATGCCCGCAAGTTTTTCAACCCCAGTCCGCGCGTCCTGATCAGTGTGCCCTGCGGTTCCACCCAAGTGGAACGGCGGGCGATCCGCGAATCGGCGATGGGCGCCGGCGCACGGGTGGTGTACCTGATTCCCGAGCCGATGGCGGCGGCCATTGGCGCTGGCATCCCGGTCGAGGAAGCGCGTGGGGCGATGGTGCTGGACATCGGCGGCGGCACCTCGGAAGTGGCGATCATTTCGCTGAACGGCATCGTTTATGCCGGCGCGGTGCGGGTTGGCGGCGACCGCTTCGACGAAGCCATCATCAACTACGTGCGGCGCAATTTCGGGGTGCTGATCGGTGAGCCCACCGCCGAGCGCATCAAACATGAGATCGGCAGCGCCTACCCCACCTCGGAAGTGCGCGAAATCGAGATCAAGGGCCGCAACCTGGCCGAGGGCGTGCCGCGTGGCTTCGTCCTCAACAGCAACGAAATCCTCGAAGCCTTGCAGGAGCCGTTATCGGGCATCGTCGGCGCGGTGAAAATGGCGCTGGAGACCACGCCGCCGGAGCTGGCGGGCGACGTGGCCGAGCGCGGTATCGTGCTCACCGGCGGCGGCGCGCTGATGCGGGATATCGACAAGCTGATCATGGAGGAAACCGGCCTGAACGTGGTGATCGCCGAGGAACCGCTGACTTGCGTGGCGCGCGGCGGTGGCCGGGTGTTGGAGCTGATCGCCAAGGACGAACACGCCATCGAAGCGTTCGCCATCGAATAGCCGTTGGCCGCCCTCAAACCCAGCAGGCGGTCCCGCTACTTGTTTACGGTCAACCCCACGGCGACTCTCCGGCTCGGGCTGTGGGTGGCGCTGTCGATCGTCATCATGACGATGGATCATCGCTATCGTTATCTCGACGGCGCGCGGGATGTCCTGGCCACGGCGATCTATCCCTTGCAATATCTGGCGCGCCTGCCGAGCGATGCCAGGACCTGGCTGACCGAGAATCTGGTCGGTCGCGGCGCCCTGCTGGAAGAGAATGCCCAGCTGCGCGAAAAGCAGGTGTTTCTCAACGCCCAGTTGCAGAAGCTGACCACGCTGGAGGCGGAAAACCGCCGGCTGCGTTCCTTGCTGGAGTCGGCGGTCAATACCCCGGAGCGGGTGCTGATCGCCGAACTGCTGGCGGTGGATTTCGATCCGTACCGGCATCACATCCTACTCAACCGCGGTCGCCAGCACGGCATTTACGTCGGCGAGCCGGTACTCGACCAGCACGGCATCGTCGGTCAGATCGTTCGGGCCGATCCCTTTACCGCCACGGCGATCCTCATCACCGACCCCAACCACGCCCTGCCGGTCCAGATCGATCGCACCGGAGTTCGCACCCTGGCCTTGGGCACCGGTAACTTTCAGGAGCTGGAACTGCCCCATGTCCCCAACAATGAAGACGTGAAGATCGGCGATCTATTGGTGACTTCCGGTCTGGGCGGGCGGTTTCCGCGCGGTTATCCGGTGGGCAAGGTGGTGAAGGTGGAGTTCGATCCCGGTAGCCCCTTTGCCCACATCATCGCCCGGCCGCTCGCGGCGCTGGATCGAATCCGCGAGGTGATGTTACTGGAGAACGAATCGAGCACATCGGAACCGCCCGCGCCCGCCATGGCCGAACACGCCGCCCCGCCGCGCCCGCCATGAGCGCGCCTCGCCCCACGGGCGGCGGGATCATGGCCTTGAGCTTTCTGCTGGCGTTCCTGTTGTCCGCTATTCCCCTGCCGGGCGGACTGGATCATTTCCGGCCCGATTGGGTGGCGATGGTGCTGATCTACTGGTGCATGGCATTGCCGCATCGGGTTGGGATCGGAGTGGGTTGGCTGGTCGGGTTGTTGTTGGACGTGGCGCGAGGCGCGCTGTTGGGCCAATATGCCTTGGCCCTGGCGGTCGTGGCCTATCTGACGCAGCAGACTTACCGGCGCGTTCGGGTGGCGCCGCCCTGGCAGCAGGCGTTCAGCATCCTGCTTGTCTTGTTGGTCGAACAGCTTCTGGTATTCTGGATCAGTGGCGTGATCGGCTACCCGCCACGCGACTGGTGGTACTTGGCGCCCGCGCTGGGTGGCATGGCGATGTGGCCTCTATTGTTCGTGATCCTGCGCGATGTCCGTCGTTATTTCCAAGTCACCTGAGAGCCCGGCAAGGCGACCATGAAAACCTGGCAACCGTTCGCCAAGCCCGCGACCGGCGAACCGCTGGTTCGGGAAAAGGACAACACCGCCGAAAGCGAGCTGTTTTACCGCCGCGCCCTGGTGGTGCTGTTCGCGGTATTTCTGGGCTTCCTGACCGTGGCGGGTCGATTGGTCTACCTGCAAGTGCTCAACCACGAGCGTTTCACCACCCTGTCCGAGAACAATCGGGTCCGCTTGCAGCCGTTGCCGCCGACCCGGGGCTTCATCTACGACCGCAACGAGGTGCTGCTGGCCGACAATCTGGCCTCCTATCACCTGGAAATCACCCGCGAGCAGGTCAAGGATCTGGATACGACCCTGGCGGCGTTGCGCCAGCATATCGAACTCACCGACGCCGACATCGAGCGCTATCGCAAGCTGGCCCGGCGCGCGCCGCCCTACACCGGCGTGCCATTGCGCTTTCGCTTGACCGACGAGGAAATCGCCCGGCTGGCGGTCGATCTGTACCGCTTGCCGGGGGTGGACATCAAGGCCGATCTGACTCGCCGTTACCCGCTTGGGCCGCTGGCGGTCCACGTCATTGGTTATGTCGGGCGGATCAACGAAGACGAGCTGCGTCGACTCGACTCCGGTCAGTACAGCGGCAGCACGCATATCGGCAAGACCGGCGTGGAGCGATCCTACGAGGACCTGCTGCATGGGCACACCGGCTGGCAGCAAGTCGAAACCAACGCCGAGGGTCGTCCGTTGCGGGTGCTCAGCCGTACCCCGCCAGTGCCGGGCCAGCATATCTACTTGAGCATCGACGTGCGCTTGCAGGCGGTGGCGGAAAAGGCGCTGGAAGACTACAACGGCGCCATCGTCGCCCTCGACCCGCGCAACGGCGAGATACTGGCGCTGGCCAGCCAGCCGACCTACGATCCCAACCCCTTCGTCAACGGCATCGACTTCGCCTCTTACCGCCTGCTCAACACCTCCAAGGACCGGCCGCTACTCAATCGTGCCCTGCGTGGGATCTATCCGCCCGGCAGCACCATCAAGCCGCTGATGGCGCTGGCTGGGCTGGAATACGGAGAAGTCAACCGCTACAGCGGGGTGTTTTGTCCGGGGTTCTACCGGTTGCCCGGTTCCAGCCACAAGTTCCGCGATTGGCGGCGCGGCGGCCACGGTAGCGTGAGCATGGACCGGGCCATCGCCCAATCCTGCGATGTGTATTTCTACAACTTGGCCTTTAATCTCGGTATCGACCGCATGCATGAATTTCTGGATCGCTTTCACCTGGGCCGACCGACCGGTGTCGACCTGCCGGGCGAGAAGAGCGCGCTGTTGCCGTCCCAGGAATGGAAGCGCCGGGTCCACAAGCGTTCCTGGTTCGTGGGCGACACCATTAGTGCCGGGATCGGGCAGGGCTACTTTCTGGCCACGCCGTTGCAGCTTGCCCACGCCACCGCGGTGATTTCCCAGCACGGAACGGATTTCAAGCCGCGAGTCCTGCTGGCCACCGAGGATCCCGGTACCCGGATCAAGACCCCGGAAGCCCCGAGGCCGTTGCCGCCAGTGACACTCAAGAATCCCCAGTTCTGGAATACGGTGATCGCCGGCATGATCCATGTGGTGGAAGGCGGCACCGCGCATCGCATCGGCGCCGGCGCCAAGTATCGCATCGCCGGCAAGACCGGCACCGCCCAGGTGTTCACCGTGGGTCAGAACGAGCGCTACAACGCCAGGCGGTTGGCCCGGCATTTACTGGATCATGCCTTGTTCGTGGCCTTCGCGCCGGCCGATGATCCACGCATCGCGGTGGCGGTGATCGCCGAGCACGGTGGCGGTGGCAGCAAAACCGCCGCACCAATGGCGCGCAAGGTCATGGACGCCTATCTGCTCAACCAGTACGACCAATCCGTCGTCGACGAGGCGCGGGATACCCAGGGAGACGCCCAGCGGGATGGATCGGAGTAATGAAGGCAAGTTCCTCAGGCTGATTCATCTGGATCTGACCTTACTGTTGGGGTTGCTGGCGATATCGGGCACGGGGCTGGTGGTGTTGTACAGCGCCGGCCAGCGCGATCTGGATCTGGTGACCGGGCAGGCCATGCGGCTGGGCTTGGGATTTGCCATCATGCTGGCCCTGGCGCAGGTGCCGCCGCATTATTTCCGCTTTTGGTCACCGTGGATTTATCTGAGCGGCATCCTGCTGTTGCTGGCGGTCATGGTGATCGGCGATGTTTCCAAGGGCGCGCGGCGCTGGTTGGATTTGGGTGTGTTGCGGTTTCAGCCCTCGGAGATCATGAA
>JAGRHI010000115.1:4845-5907 GCA_020445045.1 Candidatus Competibacteraceae bacterium | reverse complement strand
CGCTACGGCAAGAGCTACGTTTCGCTGAAACAGGAAGATCCCTACACCGTCAGCCGCGAGCGGGCGCTGGAACTGATCGCCGCGCACCGGCAGGCGGTGGCCAACAAGGTTCTGCGCGAGTTCCCGGATTCTTCCATCCGCATCCTGAACGGCCGCTTCGGCCCCTACATCACCGACGGCAAGAAAAACGTCCGTCTGCCCAAGGACCGCGATCCAGCCAGCCTGGCGCTGGCCGAGTGCGAAGCGCTGGTACGCGAGGCCCCCGACAAGAAGCCCACCCGCCGCCGCGCCACCAGGTCGTCCTGACCCGGCGTGTCCACCATCAACCCGCCACGCTTGCGCGCCGCCGCCCGCGCGGTTCGCTCTGGTGGCCTGATCGCCTACCCCACCGAGGCGGTGTACGGACTCGGCTGCGATCCTCGCAACGAACGGGCGGTACGGCGCTTGCTGGCGCTCAAGCGCCGGTCAGCGCATAAGGGCCTGATCCTGATCGCGGCCGATTTTGCCCAACTTGCCCCTTTTCTGCGTCCCCTGACCCCAACCGAGCTGGGGCGATTGCGCGCTAGCTGGCCGGGACCTCACACTTGGTTGGTTCCCGCCCGGCGCGGAACCCCACGCTGGCTGCGGGGCCGGCACGACACCCTGGCGGTGCGGGTGACCGCTCATCCGCTGGCGGCGGCGCTGTGTCGCGTTTGCGGCCATCCGCTGGTATCCACCAGCGCCAACCTCAGCGGCCGTCCGCCGGCTCGTGGCGCGCTGGCGGCGCGCCGGCAACTGGGGCGACATCTCGATGCCCTGCTACCCGGCCCGACCGGCGGCGCGGCCCAACCGACCGCCATCCGCAGCTTGCGAACCGGTCGGATCGTGCGCGGCGGGTGAGGTCAGCGCGGTACCAGGGTCGGGATGACTTGCGCCAGCAGCGCCTTGACCTTCTCCATGCTGCCGGCCAGATTGCTCTCGATCTCGGCCATGCTAATCGTACCGGCAACCTTACCCGCCGCCCAGTTGGCCACCACCGCGCACGCGGCATAGCGCAAGCCCAGCTCGCGAGCCAGGGCGGCT
>JAGRHI010000115.1:361-4818 GCA_020445045.1 Candidatus Competibacteraceae bacterium | reverse complement strand
CGCAACCGTCCCGCTCCAGCCGGCGGACTTCCGCCGCCGTCTCCAGCCGTGGCCCCGACATCGCCGCGTAAGTGCATGACTCGCGCGCCTCAAGGCCCAGCTCGCGAGCCGCCTGGATCAGCCGTTCCCGCAGTTCGAGGCAGTAAGGCTCGGTAAAATCGATATGGGTGACGTGGCTCAGGTTGTCCTCGAAGAAGGTACAGTGCCGGCCCCAGGTGTAATCCACGATCTGATCGGGAAACGCCAGTACCCCAGGTTCCATATCGGCGCGAATGCCGCCCACCGCCGCCACCGCGATGACCTGCTCGACGCCGAGCCGGTGTAGCGCCCAGAGGTTGGCCCGGTAGTTGATCTTGTGCGGCGGCAAGGTGTGATGCTGGCCATGGCGAGCCAGAAAAACCACGGCCCGTCCTCCCAGTTCACCGTGAATCACGGGACTGGACGGCTCGCCGTAGGGCGTGGACAGCGTTTCCCGATGCGCGGTCCGCAGAGCGTCCAGGGTAGTGAGGCCGGTGCCCCCGATGATGGCGACGGTGGGTGTCATGACGGTAACCTCGCGGTCGAAAACGATCATGGAAAGACGGTAACGAGCCGGGCCGACAACTTTCTCAATCGCGGGCGGCGTAGATGGCGGGCAACTGGCGCCAATACTCCTGGTAGTCCATGCCGCAGCCGAACACATAGCGATCCGGCACCTCCAACCCGATAAAGTCCACCCGCAGTCCCGGTACCTTGCGAGGGTGCCGCTTGTTGACCAACACCGCGCTATGGACCGCCGCCGCGCCCTGCCGGCGCACTTCCTCCAGGATCGCCTTGAGGGTGTTGCCTTCGTCGAAGATATCGTCGACCACCAGCACGGTTCGGCCAGCGACCGCCGGCCGGGGCGGCGCGATCCAGTCGATGGCGCCGCCACGGATGCCGCCGCGATAACGGGTGGCATGCAAGTAACCGACTTGCAACGGAAAGCGCAAGCGGGACAAGATCAGCGCAGCGGGAATAAACGCGCCATTCATGACCACCAGCACCAGCGGATCGCAGTCTCCCAATCGGTCGGTTATGGCGGCCGCCAAGCGGTCCAGCGCGATCTCAACTTGCTCCGGCGCGCAGAGCAATTCGGCCTCGCGTAACACGACGAGAGCTTGTTCGGCGGTGATCGAGGACATGGCGAATTTCGGTTGAGGTGGAAAAAAACGCTCCCGGCGATTTCAGATATCCATGTCCAGCAGCGGGAACGCATCGTAGTCGTGCACCAAGCGAACCGCCCGCCGCCAGACCGGGCCACGGCGCAGCCGTTCCAGGGTGGGATGGCCACGCCCGTGCAAGCGGATCAACCGCAACTGGCTGACCGGCTCCGAAACATGGCGCAGGCGCTCCAGAATGGCGCTGGCGGCACGACGGTCGTTGCAGGCCAGCACCATGTCGCAACCGGCCGTCAGCGCCGCCTCGGCCCGCTCGGGCGCCGCGCCAGCCTCGCCCGCGCCAGCCATGTCCAGATCGTCGCTGAAGATCGTCCCCTGGAATTCCAGACGCCGCCGCAGGATGTCCCGCAGCCAGCGCGCCGAAAAACCGGCCGGCCGGTCGTCCACCTGAGGATAGAGCACGTGCGCCGGCATGATGGCGGCCAACCCGTAATGAATCATGCGCTCGAAGGCCAACAGATCGGCGTGTTCCAGATCGGCGTAGGCGCGCGGGTCCACCGGCAACTCCAGATGCGAGTCGGCGGCGATGCCGCCATGTCCCGGAAAATGCTTGCCGACCGCCTCCATGCCCGCCTTCTGCATGCCGCTGACATAGGCATGCGCCAAATCCGCCACCGCTTCGGGATCGCGGTGGAACGCCCGGTCACCGATCACGCCGCTGATGCCGTGATCCAGATCCAGCACCGGCGCGAAACTCAAATCCACACCCACCGCCCGCAGTTCGGCGGCCATGAGCCAGCCGGTGACGCGCGCCAGTTGCTTGGCGCGCATCCGGTCCCGGTCGTAAATCTCGCCCAGCCGACGCACCGGCGGCAAGCGGGTAAAACCGTCGCGGAATCGTTGGACCCGGCCGCCCTCGTGATCCACCGCCACCAGCAGCCGCGGTTGGCGCAGGGCGTGAATGGCGGCGGTCAGCGCCGCCACCTGTTCCGGCGACCGATAGTTGCGGGCAAACAGAATGACGCCGCCCACCCGTGGATGGCACAGGATTTCGCGCTCTTCCGCGCTCAGTTCCAGGCCGTCCAACCCCAGCATCACCGGTCCCAACGCCATCGTCCGCACCTTTATTCGTGCCTGTTACCGCCCAAATGGTTTTATCATAGCGATTAATCTCACCCGCGCCATCCTTTATATCCGCACCTTTCGCCATGCTCTCAAGCCCGTGGTCACCTGTCCCCCACCGATGCCGGAGGTTGTGGATTTGCCTGCTGGTCGTACTGGTCGCAATCGGGGCCATCTCCCCTGTCGACGGTATCGCCGAACCGTCGCCACCGACGTCGGTCAGCACCGCCACCCCACCACCGTCCGACATGGCGGCGACGCTCCCGGACGAGGCATCCACCCATCGTCGGAACGACGATGCACCATCTCCGGGCGCGGCGCCCCGGCAATCCAGTCTGCTGGCGGCGGTGCTGCGCTACGCCATCTGGATTCTGGGATCACTAGCGGCGATCGCGATCGCGACCCTACTGTGGTCCTCGCTGCTGCAACGGCAAGTGACGCAGCGAACCCGGCAACTGCAGCGGGAATTGAACGAGCGCCGGCAAGCCGAAACGGCGCTACGCGAAAGCGAGGCGCGCTTCCGCGACGTGACCGAGGCCGCCAGCGACTGGATCTGGGAGATGAACGACAACCTGCGCTTCACTTATCTTTCGGAACGTTTCTACGCGCTGACCGGGATCGCTCCGCAGCATGTGCTCGGCCGCGCCCGCTGGGAACTGGCGGCCGGGGACCTGGCCGGCAACCCGCAAAAGTGGCGGCGGCACCGGCGATTGCTGGAACAACGCCAGCCATTCCGCGACTTCGTCTACCAAACCCGGCTGAGTACTCACGGCGAGGGCCGTTACCTCAAAGTCAGCGGCAAGCCGATTCATGACGCGGGAGGCCAGTTCCGAGGCTACCGCGGCACCGGCACCGACATCACCGAACAGGTCAAGGCGGAGATGGCGCTGCATGAAAGCGAGCTGCGACTGCGACGCATCATCGATCTGGTGCCACACATGATTTTCGCCAAGGATCGCTATGGGCACTTCCTGCTGGCCAATCGCGCCACCGCCGCGGCCTACGACATGACCATCGAAGCACTGACCAATCACTCCCATCGCCTCGTTCACGGCGCCGACGAGGAGGTGGAACGAATGTTGGCCGACGACCTGGAGGTCATCGAAAGTGGGGTGTCCAAGCTCATCGCCGAGGAAGCCTTCACCGACCACACCGGCCACACCCGCACCATGCAGACCATCAAAATCCCCTTCGTCGAACCGGGCTTGAACGAAACCGCGGTACTGGGCATATCGATTGACATCACCGAACAGAAACACGCCAAGGAAGAAGTGGCCCGCATGCGGCTCTATCTCAGAAACATCATCGATTCGATGCCCTCGATCCTGATCGGCGTGGACCCCTGGGGTTACATCACCGTGCTGAATCAACCGGCCGAGGAAGTGAGCGGCCTGTCGTGGGAAACCGCGCAAGGCCGCTTTTTCGGTGACGTGTTCCCACAACTGGAAAGCCAATTCGAACAGGTGCGGCAGGCGATCCATCTCGGTCAACCGATCAAAACGCCGCGCATGACCTTCGATGTCGGCGGCGAACTGCACTACGCCGACGTGATGGTCTATCCTTTGATGGCGGAAAGCGCCGGTGGGGCGGTGATCCGGATGGATGACGTCACCGCCCGGGTCCGAATCGAATCCATGATGGTGCAGACTGAAAAAATGTTGTCGGTCGGAGGGCTGGCGGCCGGCATGGCGCATGAAATCAACAACCCACTCGGCGTGATCATGCAGGGTAGCCAGAATATCCTGCGGCGCATCGACCCGGACATGCCGCAAAACCGCGAGGCCGCCGCCGCCATCGACGCCGATTTGCATCGGATCAACCGTTATCTGGCGGAACGAGGCATCCTGCATTTCCTCGAAGGCATTCGCGAAGCCGGCGCGCGCGCCGCCAAGATCGTCGCCGACATGCTATCGTTCAGCCGACGCAGCGAGTCGCACTTCGCCCTGGTGGACCTGGAAGACATGCTGGAAACCGTGCTGCGCCTGGCCGCCAGCGACTACGACCTGAAAAAAAAATACGACTTCAGACGCATCGCCATCGAACGCGATTATGACCCGGCGCTGCGCTTGATGTATTGCGACAAGACGGAAATCGAGCAAGTGATCCTGAATTTGCTCAAGAACGCCGCCCAAGCCATGGCCGACGACGGCACGCCGTCGCCGACCATCGTCTTGCGCACCCGCCGCGAACCGGACA
>JAGRHI010000115.1:0-124 GCA_020445045.1 Candidatus Competibacteraceae bacterium | reverse complement strand
CGCCTGCCTTCGAACCGGGAGGCGCTACCATGAGCGCTTGGGTCTTGATCGTCGACGACGAGGAAATGATTCGGGAAAACCTGAAGGCCTACCTGGAGGACGAAGGCTGGCGGGTGGCGGCGTT
>JAGRHI010000114.1:240-2441 GCA_020445045.1 Candidatus Competibacteraceae bacterium | reverse complement strand
TGCTCGGCGTAAAGGCGGCGATGGGCGTCGACCCGAGCAAAACGGGCGTTGGTCCCGCCAATATCGGCGATCAGATCATGAGGTTCAGTCGGGGATTCTTGCATCGCGGTCGTTCCGGGCGGTCGGGGAGAGTGGAATGTCGATGATCGCTAGAGTCTAGCAAGCCGACGGAACCCTTGCCGCCACGGTGCTTTTCGTGAAGGACGGACGCCGAGTCGTTGTAATCCGCTTGTAAAATGCTGCATAGCCACATTAGAATAATTGAAATTACTTGTTATGCAGTATGTTTCGCAATACGAAAATCGAGTGGGATCATCATGATTTCGCCGCGTCTTGCGGCAAGTCCGAGGCGTCTTCGTCACGACCGCTTCGCCTGATATCAAACCAAGCACATAACCCTCAAAGAGGATCAGCACATGGCGTACCTCAGCGTTGAGCAACTAAAGAAGGATTGGGCCGAGAATCCCCGCTGGAAGGGCATCACACGCGGCTACACCGCCGAAGATGTCGTGCGGCTGCGCGGCAACGTACCGGTTGAGTACAGCTTGGCGCAACGGGGGGCCGAGCAACTGTGGAACCTCATTAACAACGAACCCTACGTCAACTGCTTGGGCGCGCTGACCGGCGGGCAAGCCATGCAGCAGGCCAAGGCCGGCATCAAGGCCATCTATTTGTCCGGCTGGCAGGTCGCGGCCGACAACAACACTTATATGTCCATGTATCCCGACCAGTCGTTGTATCCGGTCAACTCGGTGCCGGCGGTGGTCGAGCGCATCAACAACTCTTTCAAGCGCGCCGATGAAATCCAGTGCGCTCGGAACATTCACCCAGGCCACAAGGATTTCGTGGACTATTTCCTGCCCATCGTCGGCGATGCCGAAGCCGGGTTTGGCGGCGTACTGAACGCTCATGAGTTGATGAAATCGATGATCCGCGCCGGCGCGGGCGGTGTCCATTTCGAGGATCAACTGGCCTCGGTCAAGAAGTGCGGCCACATGGGTGGCAAGGTGCTGGTGCCGAGTCAGGAGGCGGTACAGAAATTGATTGCCGCCCGCTTGGCGGCGGACGTTTGCGGCGTACCGACCATCATCTTGGCCCGCACCGATGCCGAAGCGGCTGATCTGTTGACTTCCGACGTGGACGAGAATGACAAGCCCTTCTGCACTGGCGAGCGCACCGTGGAAGGTTTTTACAAGACTCGCAAGGGTTTGGAGCAGGCGATATCCCGCGGCTTGGCCTACGCGCCCTACGCCGACATGGTGTGGTGCGAAACCGGTACGCCGGATCTGAATTTCGCCAAGAAATTCGCCGAGGCGATCCGTGACCGCTTCCCTGGCAAGCTGCTGGCCTACAACTGTTCGCCCTCGTTCAACTGGAAGAAGAACCTGGACGATGCCACCATCGCCAAGTTCCAGCGCGAGCTGGGCGCGATGGGTTACAAGTATCAGTTCATCACCTTGGCCGGCATTCACAGCATGTGGTACAACATGTTCGATCTAGCGCAGGATTATGGCAAGCGCGGCATGTCCGCCTATGTCGAGAAAGTGCAGGAACCCGAATTTGCCGCCCGTGATCGGGGTTACACCTTCGTATCCCATCAGCAGGAAGTGGGCACTGGTTACTTCGACGATGTGACCACCGTGATTCAGGGCGGGGTCTCCTCGGTGACCGCGCTGACTGGCTCCACTGAAGAAGAGCAGTTCCACTGATCGACGCCGAGCACCGCCGCCGCATTCGCCGGCGGTGCTGGCCGCATCCACCCGGACGGGGTCTCCCTCCGGGTTTTTTGCGCTAGCCTTGCAACCTCACTTTCCCATCATCATGATCGAATCGCGTCGTCCTCCGGTTGCGGCGGACGTTCACCAGTTTTCCACCGTACAACGATTGTTAAGGAGCAACCCGTGAGCCTGAACCTGCCCGCTGGCGTGCAGATCAACGCCCCGATGCATCCCCGTTTCGATGAGATCCTGACCCACGACGCCCTGGCCCNNTGGCCCTGGTCGCCAAACTGCACCGCGCCTTCGAGCCACGCCGCCAGCAGTTGCTTGCGGCCCGGGTCGAGCGCCAGGCTCGGATCGACGCCGGTGAGATGCCCGATTTCCTGCCGGAAACCCAGCATATCCGCGAAGGCGACTGGAAGGTCGCGCCGCTGCCGAAGGCGCTGGAGTGCCGCCGTACCGAAATCACCGGTCCGGTCGAGC
>JAGRHI010000114.1:0-157 GCA_020445045.1 Candidatus Competibacteraceae bacterium | reverse complement strand
AACTGGTACAACCAGATTCAGGGTCAGGTGAATCTGGTCGATGCGATCCGTCGGAAACTCAGTTTCGTCAATGAAGTGGGCAAGGAATACAAGCTCAACGACCGGATCGCCACCCTGCAAATCCGGCCGCGTGGTTGGCACTTGGATGAGAAACATG
>JAGRHI010000011.1:14068-18802 GCA_020445045.1 Candidatus Competibacteraceae bacterium | reverse complement strand
CATGGCGCATGTCGAGATCGAGATGGTTGGTCGGCTCGTCCAGCAGCAATAGATTAGGCCGCTGCCAGATCAGCAGCGCCAGCGCCAGCCGCGCTTTTTCTCCACCGGAGAAGGGCGCCACCGGTTCCAGCGCCCGGTCGCCGTTGAAGCCGAAGCCGCCGATGAAATTGCGCAATGCCTGCTCGCTGGCGCGCTCGTCCAGCTTTTGCAGATGCCGCAGCGCGCTCCAATCCGGCCGCAGTTGCTCCAACTGGTGCTGGGCGAAATAGCCGACGGCCAGACCTTGACCAACGGTTATCCGCCCGGTCAACGGTGGTAATACCCCGGCCAGCAGCTTGATCAAGGTCGATTTACCGGCGCCGTTCGAGCCGAGCAAGCCCAACCGTGCCCCGGAGCCGATGACCAGATTCACCTTGTCCAGTATCTTGCGCTCGCCGTAGCCAGCGGCGACTTTCTCGACCGCCAGCAGCGGGTTGGGCAAGCGTTCCGGTTCGGCGAAGCCGAAGGTGAACGGCGAATCCACATGAGCGGCGGCGATACGCTCCATTCGCTCCAGCGCCTTGATGCGGCTCTGGGCTTGTCTGGCCTTGGTGGCCTTGGCGCGGAAACGGGTAATGAAGCTTTCCAGATGAGCGATTTCCCGCTGTTGTTTCTCATAGGCCGCCTGCTGCAAGGCCAGCCGCGCCGCGCGCTGGTCCTCGAAGGCGGCGTAGTTGCCGGTGTAAAGCGTGATACGTCGCTGATCGATATGGACGATATGATCGGCCACGTTGTCCAGCACGTCACGGTCGTGGGAGATCAGCAGCAGGGTGCCCGGATAGGTGCGCAGCCACTGTTCCAGCCACAGCACGGCGTCGAGATCGAGATGGTTGGTCGGCTCGTCCAGCAGCAGCAGGTCGGAGCGGCACATCAGCGCCTGGGCCAGATTCAGCCGTACCCGCCAACCGCCGGAGAATTCGGCGACCGGCCGTTCCAGTTGATCGGCGGCGAAACCCAAGCCGGCCATCAGCTTGCCGGCGCGGGCGCGGGCGCTGTAGCCGTCGATGGTGTCGAAATGCGCATGTAACTCCGCCTGCCGCGTGCCGTCGTGAGCGGCCTCGGCGGCGAGCAGGTCGCGTTCGATCTGGCGCAGCTCGGCATCGCCGTCCAGCACGAATTCCAGCGCCGGTGTCGGCAGGGCTGGGGTTTCCTGGGCGACGTGGGCCAGCGTCCAGCGCGGCGGTACATCGAGATCGCCGGTGTCGGGGTGCAGTTCGTCGCGCAGCAGGGCGAACAGGGTGGATTTACCGCTGCCGTTGGCGCCGGTCAGCCCGACCTTCCAGCCGGGATGCACGGTCAGCGACACATGATCGAACAGCGGCTTGCCGCCGCGTTGCAGGGAGAGTTGGCGTAGAGTCAGCATAGTCGCGCAGTTTACCAGCTTGCTGGCCACGGCGAGGGTGCGAGGCATTGGCCTCGCCGATTACAATCAAATACCTTGCCGCCTGAACCCGCATTCACCGGAACTACAATGATCGACGACGAACTGTTGCGCTACAGCCGGCAAATCCTGCTGCCGGAGTTCGACATCGACGGCCAAGAGCGCTTGCGCCGGTCCCGCGCGCTGATCGTCGGTTTGGGTGGATTGGGTTCGCCGGTGGCGATGTATCTGGCCGCCGCCGGGGTGGGGCGGTTGACGCTGGTCGATTTCGACCGAGTGGATCTGTCCAACCTGCAACGGCAGATCGTCCACCGCACCGCCGACATCGGCCGGCTCAAGGTCGAATCGGCCCGCGATACCTTGCTGGCGCTCAATCCCTCGGTCGCGGTGACGGCGCTACCGCAAGCCCTGAACGAGACCGAATTGCGGGAGCGGGTCCGTCAGGCCGACGTGGTGGTGGATGCCTGTGACAATCTGCCGGCCCGCTTGGCGATCAATGCCGCTTGCGTGCGGGCTGGCGTGCCGCTGGTCACCGGCGCGGCGATCCGGTTGGAAGGACAGGTGCTGGTCTGGCGGCCGGGCGAGGAGGGCGCCTGCTATCGCTGCCTGTACCGCGATGCCGATGTGGCCCCCGAAACCTGCGCCCAGACCGGGGTACTGGCGCCGGTGGTCGGGATCGTCGGCGCCATTCAAGCGCTGGAGGCGATCAAGGTATTGACCGGCCTCGGGGAGACGCTTGCCGGCCGGCTGTTGCTGTTGGATGCCAAACGGATGGAATGGCGGACGCTGACCGTGCGCCGCGATCCGGCCTGTCCGGTCTGCGGCGGCGCGCCATGACCGCCGACGACTGGATCGCCCATCTGCGGCTTGCCCCCCATCCCGAGGGGGGCTATTTCCGTCGCGGCTACACCGCCGAACTCACGTTGGATTTTCCAGATCGAAACGGGCCGCGCCCGGTGGCGACCGCGATTTACTATCTGCTGAAGGGCGACCAGCATTCCCGCCTGCACCGGCTGAAATCGGACGAACTCTGGCATTTTCACCTCGGTTCGGCGCTGACCCTCCATTGCCTGGACTGGCGGGAAGGCTACGTCGCGGCAAAGCTGGGCGCCGATCCCGCCGCCGGCCAGCATCTACGAATCACCGTTCGCGCCGGCTGCTGGTTCGGGGCGACCGTCGACGATCCCACCGGCTTCAGTCTGCTGGGTTGTACTGTGGCGCCCGGTTTCGATTTCGCCGATTTCGAACTGGCCAACCGCGCTACACTCATCCATCAGTATCCCCAACATGCCGCGTTGATCGAACGGCTCACCTGAACCGCGAGGAGAACTCCATGACTTTTTCCATCGTCGCCTTCGACCCGGCCAACGGCGATCTGGGCGTGGCCGTGCAATCCAAGTTCCCCAACGTCGGCATTTCCATCCCCTTCGCCAAGGCTGGGGTGGGCGCGGTGGCGACCCAGTCCTATTGCAACACCAGTTTCGGCCCGCGCGGATTCGCGTTGTTGGAAAACGGGGCTTCACCCGAACAGGCGCTGGAAATTCTGATCGGCGGCGACCCTCAGCGCGATTATCGGCAGGTGGGGATCATCGACGCGCAAGGACGCACCGCCAGTTTCACCGGCGCGCGCTGTTTCGATTGGGCCGGCGATTACCATGGCGAATATTGCTCGGCCCAAGGCAACACCTTGGCTGGGTTGGGGGTGGTGGAAGGCATGGCGCGGGCGTTCGAGAAGACAGGCGGGTCGCTGGCCGAACGCTTGCTGGCGGCGCTACAGGCCGGTCAGGCCGCTGGTGGCGACCGGCGCGGCCAGCAGTCGGCGGCCTTGCTGGTGAAGCGGACCGGTGGCGGCTATGGCGGTTTCGACGATCGCTATGTGGAAATTTCGGTCTGCGACCATCCGACCCCGATCGCCGAACTCGAACGACTGTACGCCATCCACCGGCTGACCTATCTGCGCAGCGATCCCGATAAACTGGTCAGAATCGACACCGCCATCGCCAACGAACTGCAACAGATCCTGCATGCCCGTGGTTTTTACAAGGGCGCGGTGACCGGCGTCCATGACGAGGAACTGCTCCGCATCCTGCGCGATTTCATGGGATGGGAGAACTACGACGAGCGCATCCGCGACGATGACCGGATCGATCTGGAGGTGTTGGAAGACATGCGCCGGAAACACGCGCTCTGGCTCAAACAACACGGCCACGCTGGCTGAACGCCGCCGGGCCGTCAAGAGATGGCGTGAATGGGTGCGGCTGACCCGTGGGCGATGGGCCGGCTTATCTCACGCCACTCACTCCGCCAAGGCGTCCTTTTCCAGGGTGTCCATGCTGACGTGGCGCACGTCCTTGCCCTTGACCAGATAAATGATGTACTCGGCGATGTTCTTGGCGTGATCGCCGATTCGTTCCAGCGCCTTGATGATGAAGAGCACGCTGATGGCATGACCGATGGTGCGCGGGTCTTCCATCATGTAGGTGATCAGCCGCCGCAGCGCCGACTGGAACTCCTGATCCAGGTTATCGTCGCCCCGGGCGACGTTCACCGCCATTTCCACGTCCACCCGGGCCAGGGCGTCGAGGCAACCGTGCAGCATGTCGGTCGCCAGCTTGGCCATCGGCGTCACGTCGCGCAACAATTTGGCGCTGGGCGGGCTGCTGACGACGTCGTAGGTCTTGATGGTCATCCGGGCGATTTTTTCCGCCTCGTCGCCAATTCGCTCCAGGTCGGTAACGGCCTTGGACAGCGACATGATCAGTCGCAAGTCACCGCCGACCGGCTGGCGCGTGGCGATCAGGGTGATGGTGTCTTCGTCGATCTTGACTTGCAGACCGTTGATGATCTGGTCGCGGGCGATCACCTCGCGGGCCAGGCTGAGGTCCTCGTCGTCCAGGGACTTGACGGCATTCTTGATCTGGTCCTCGACCAACCCGCCCATTTCCAGCACCAGGTTGCGCAGATTGGCCAGTTGGATGTCGAACTGCTTGACGGTATGGGCATCGTGACTGATGGACATCTTGGGGTACTCCCGATGGAGAGCGAACGTCAACCGAAGCGGCCGGTGATGTAGTCTTCGGTCAGTTTGTGCTTGGGATTGGTGAAAATCTGGTCGGTTTCACCGATCTCGATCAGATCGCCCAGGTGGAAATAGGCGGTGCGTTGCGAGACGCGGGCCGCCTGTTGCATTGAGTGGGTCACGATGACGATGGTGTAGCTTTCCCGCAGTTCGTCGATCAGTTCCTCGATCTTGGCGGTGGCGATGGGGTCGAGCGCCGAGCAGGGCTCATCCATCAGGATCACCTCGGGATTGA
>JAGRHI010000011.1:13203-14052 GCA_020445045.1 Candidatus Competibacteraceae bacterium | reverse complement strand
GCGATGCACAGCCGCTGCTGTTGGCCACCGGACAGACTGGTGCCCGGTTCGTCCATCCGCTTTTCGACTTCCTTGATCAGTCCGGCCCGCTCCAGGCTGGCATGGACCAGTTCGTCGAGTTCCGTTTTGCCGTTGATCATGCCATGGATGCGGGGTCCGTAGGCGACGTTCTCGTAAATCGATTTGGGAAAGGGATTGGGTTTCTGAAACACCATGCCGACCCGGGCCCGCAGTTGCACCACATCGATGCTCTTGTCGTAGATGTTGTCCTGGTCGAGCTGGATATGCCCGGTGACCCGGCAAGAAACGATGGTGTCGTTCATCCGGTTCAGACAGCGTAGGAAGGTGGATTTGCCGCAGCCGGACGGGCCGATGAAGGCGATGACTTCGTTGGCGCCGATGTCGAGGCTGACCTGCTTCAGCGCGTGTTTCTCGCTGTAATAGACATTGACTTCGCGGCAGACCATTTTCGGGTGGTCCGCCGTGATCCTGCCGACGGTCTGCCGGTGGTCGTAGTCGGTGATCTGGGCGCTGGGCAGCGGAGCCTCCCGGACATCGGGATTCAATGCGCCATCCAGGGTGGCCTTGGTTTCGATCGTCGTTGTGTTCATTAGCAATGAATCCTCGGATTTTAGCGGCGATTACCAGCGCCGTTCGAAGCGTTTGCGCAGGACGATGGCCAAGCCGTTCATGAGAATCATGAATCCCAGCAAGACCATGATGGCGGCCGAGGTTCGTTCCACGAAGGCGCGTTCCGGCAGGTCGGCCCACAGGTAAATCTGCACCGGCAGCACGGTCGCGGGATCGGTGAAGCCGCGCGGCACATCGACGATGAAGGCGACCATGCCG
>JAGRHI010000011.1:9904-13130 GCA_020445045.1 Candidatus Competibacteraceae bacterium | reverse complement strand
TGCCGGGCATCGCCAGCGGCAGCACATGATGGCCCACCATCTGCAATTTGGACGCGCCCATGCCCAGCGCCGCCTCGCGGATGGAGGGCGGCACCGAGGTCAGGGCGGCGCGGCCGGCGATGATGATGACCGGCAAGGTCATCAGACTCAATACCAGACCGCCGACCAGCGGCGCGGAGCGCGGCAGACCGAAGAAATTGATGAACACCGCCAGCCCCAACAGGCCGAACACGATCGACGGCACCGCCGCCAGGTTATTGATGTTGACCTCGATCAGATCGGTCCAGCGGTTCTTGGGGGCGAACTCCTCCAGATACACCGCCGTCGCCACCCCGATGGGGAAAGACAGCAGGAAAGTGATCAGCAGGGTGTAGAACGAACCCATCAACGCGCCGCGGATGCCAGCCTGTTCCGGCTCGCGCGAATCGCCGTTGCTGAACAGGATGGTGTTGAAGCGTTGTTCCAGCCGGCCATCGGCGGTGAGCCGGTCGATCCAGGCGATCTCCTGATCGGTGATCGGTCGCAGCGATTCATCGAGATTGCGGTCGATGTTGCCCTTGATCAGAGTATCGACCTCGGCGCTGGCCAGCACCTGGACCGGTTGCGTGGTGCCGATCAGGGCCGGATTGGCGAGCACCTCGCCGCGCAACCGGAACGGGGCGTTGGAGCTGATCAGCCCATACAACGCCCGCAGGTTGCGCCGGCCCTCGACCTGGGGGAACAGCCCGCGCAGGCTGGCGCGAATCAATGCGGCGTAGTTGGCGTTGGCCAGCGCTTCCGGATCGCGGGTGCCGGCAGGGTCGATCTCCGCCGCGTCGAAAGTGATCGGCAGCTCGATGTAAGTCTGCCAGAACGCCGGGTAGCCCTTGCCGATGATGTTGGCGAACATCAACACCACGAAGGCCAGCCCCAGGCTGATAGCGCTCAGCCCGTACCAGCGAAAGCGCCGTTCGGCGGCGTGGCGGCGAGCGAGGTTGGCGTTAACGATGGTCTTGATGTCGCGGCGGGCCGGCGGCGTGGCGGTGGAATCGTCTGACTTATTCATACTGTTCCCGATATTTGCGCACCACATGCAGGGCGAGGATGTTGAGAATCAGGGTGACGATGAACAACATCAATCCCAGGGCGAAGGCCGCCAGGGTCTTGGCGCTGTCGAATTCCTGATCGCCGGTCAGCAAGGTCACGATCTGCACGGTGACGGTGGTGACCGCTTGCAGCGGGTTGGCGGTCAGATTGGCCGACAGCCCCGCGGCCATGACTACGATCATGGTTTCGCCGATGGCGCGCGAGACCGCCAGCAGGATGCTGCCAACGATGCCGGGCAGGGCGGCCGGTAGCAGGACTCGCTGGATGGTCTCCGACTTGGTCGCGCCCAGCGCGTAGGAACCGTCGCGCATCGATTGCGGCACGGCGTTGATCACGTCGTCCGACAGCGAGGACACGAAGGGAATGATCATGATCCCCATCACCAGCCCGGCGGCCAGCGCGCTCTCCGAGGCAACCTGCAAGCCCAGCGCGGTGCCGGCATCGCGGATCAGCGGCGCCACGGTCAGGGCGGCGAAGAAGCCGTAGACCACGGTGGGGATGCCGGCCAGGATTTCCAGCAACGGCTTGGCGGTGGCGCGAAACTTCGGGCTGGCGTATTCGGACAGGTACAGCGCCGACATCAGCCCGATCGGCACGGCGACCAGCATGGCGATGCCGGATATCAACAGCGTGCCGGCGAACAGCGGCACCATGCCGAAGGCGCCGGAAGAGCCAATCTGATCGGCGCGCATGGCGGTCTGCGGGCTCCACTGCAAGCCGAGCAGAAAGTCGGTCAGCGGCACCTTGTGGAAAAAGCGAATGGATTCGAACAGCACCGACAGCACGATGCCGATCGTGGTGAAGATGGCGACGGTCGAACTAACGATGAGCAGCAGCGTGATCACCCGTTCGACCCGGTTGCGGGCGCGCAGCTTCGGCGAGATGGCGCGCCAGCCGTGGGCGATGCCGGCGGCGGCGAGGAGCAAGGCAACGATCCACAGGCAGACATGGCCGGTCAGTTGCAGGTTTCGGTAATGCGCGGCGGCGGCCAGGATGGTGGAGTCTGGCGTGCCGGACACGATGTTGCCGCTGACCAGATTCTTGATGTCGTTGAGGACCAGACCGAGCCGGTCCGGCGGTAGTTCGCGCAGTTCCGGCGGCAGCCCGGCCACCACCAGTTCGAGGATGATGCCCGGTTGCAGCACCGCCCAGACCGCGATTACGATCAGCGCCGGGAGACCGCACCACAGGGCGGTGTAGGAACCATGGAAGCTGGGCAGGGAATGCAGGTTACGAATATGGTTGCCGGCGACCCTGAAG
The DNA here is from genome assembly GCA_020445045.1 of Candidatus Competibacteraceae bacterium. GTDB lineage: Bacteria > Pseudomonadota > Gammaproteobacteria > Competibacterales > Competibacteraceae > Competibacter. The sequence continues at coordinate 10,784 of JAGRHI010000011.1, read as the reverse complement.
GCGCGGTTGCGCCCCAGATAGTAAGCGGCGCTGCTGAGCAGCAACAGGATAAGCAGGAGATAGGACAGCATGAGGCGGTCACCGGGATGCGAAAACGCCGCCGGCGCCGAGGGAGCGATCCGCGGCGGCGGGCGGCGTTGCGGAAAGGACCGTTACGGGGTCATGGTCTTGAGGCTGTTGGCGTCGGCGGCGACCTGCTTGCGCTCGGCCGGCGGCAGGGGAATCAAGCCCTTGTCGGCCAGATAGCCTTCGTCGCCGGCGGCTTTCTCGCTGATGAACTCGGCGATGTATTCCTTCATGCCGGGAATGACCGCGACATGGGCCTTCTTGACGTAGAAGAACAACGGCCGCGAGACCGGGTACTTGCCGGAGGCGATGTTTTCGAAGGTCGGGGGAACGCCGTCGATGGTTTCGCCCTGAATCTTGTCCAGATTCTCATCCAGGAAGCTGAAGCCGAAGATGCCCAGGGCATTGAGGTTGGACACCAGCTTGTTGACGATCAGGTTGTCGTTCTCGCCGGCCTCGATGTAGGCGCCGTCTTCGCGGATGGTGCCGCAAGCCGCCTTGGCTTGCTTTTTGTCACTCTTTGCCAATGCCTCGATGGCGGGGAAATCCTTGCAGCCCTCATCCATCACCAGTTCGACGAAGGCGTCGCGGGTGCCGGAAGTCGGGGGCGGACCCAGCACTTCGATCTTCTGGGCCGGCAGTTCCGGGTTGACGTCCTTCCAGGTCTTGAAGGGATTGGCCACCAACTTGCCGGTGCCCGGCTCCGGAACCTCCTTGGCCAGCGCCAGCCACAGATCCTTGCGAGTCAGCGGCATCGGCTTGTCCTTTTTGGAGGATGCGACCACGATGCCATCGTAGCCGATCTTCACTTCGA
>JAGRHI010000011.1:6372-9880 GCA_020445045.1 Candidatus Competibacteraceae bacterium | reverse complement strand
TCTTGGCGCAATTCTCCACTTCGGAGGATTTGATCTGGCGGGAAGCATTGGTCATGTCAGGGTATTGCACGCCGACGCCGCCGCAGAACAGCTTGAGTCCGCCACCGGTGCCGGTGCTTTCGACCTTGGGGGTCTTGAACTTGCTGCTGGCCTTGCCGAAATGCTCGGCGACCGTGGTCGAGAACGGATAGACCGTGGACGAACCGACGATGCTGATATAGTCGCGGGCGGACTGAGCATGGACCACGCCAGCCAGCGCGCAAGTCGCGGTCATGGCGAGGATGATTTTTTGTTTGCGCACGAATAGCCTCCGGGTACCTGATTGGGGGGGTAAGTTGCCAGGGGTGACCCTGTCCTGAGGATCGATTGAAAACCCTAAAGCAACATTACTACCGCAAAACGGCCTTTATATTTCATTTATATGTCAGTTTTATTGCAATGTAGGGATTGGCGAGCCATGACGAGCGGCGCGAGTGGTGACAACCAGCCGACGATACGCGCCATGGGCTTGTGGTTCCATCACGCGAGGTGGCGATGAGCGGTGGCAGTATTTTGATCACGGGTTGTTCTTCCGGCATCGGATTCCACGTTGCCCAGGGTTTGCAAACGCGGGGTTGGCGGGTGTTCGCCACGGCGCGCCAACCGGCTGACGTGATGCGTTTGCACGCCGATGGCTTGGAGAGTCTGGCATTGGATCTGCGCAATTCCGCGTCCATCCAAACGGCAGTGACGACCGTGCTGGAGCGCACCGGCGGCCGGCTGGACGCTCTGTTCAACAACGGCGCCTACGGTCAGCCGGGCGCGGTCGAGGATTTGAGTCGCGAGGCGCTACGGGAGCAGTTCGAGACCAATCTGTTCGGCACCCTGGAACTCAGCAATCGGCTCATTCCGGCCATGCGCCGGCGGGGCGGAGGACGGATTCTGTTCAACAGCTCGGTGCTCGGGTTGGTGGCGTTTCCCTACCGGGGTGCTTATGTCGCCAGCAAGTTCGCGCTGGAAGGTTTGGCCGATACCTTGCGGCTGGAACTGGTCGGCACCGGCATTCACGTCTGTCTGATCGAACCGGGGCCGATTCTCAGTCAATTCCGCGACAACGCCCATGCGGCCTACCGGCGGCACATCCGCGTCGAGAGCAGTCCGCATCGGGAAAAATACGCGGCGATGGAAGCTCGCTTGCGCAAGCAAGGACCGGCGGCGCCGTTCACCTTGCCGCCCGAGGCGGTGCTGAAGCGGGTGATTCACGCGCTGGAAAGCCCACGGCCGAAAGCGCGCTACCCGGTGACCACACCGACCTATTTCTTCGCCGTGCTGCGACGCTTGCTGCCGACCCGCGCATTGGACGCGATCCTGCGGCGGGCCGGCGGCGAGGGGCGGCGGTAGACGGCCAATCTGGGTCCGCCCGGAAGCTGGCTGGTCCTCGCCGGTCAAGCCGTCGGTTGCGCCATGGCCTGCATGACCGAGCGCAAATCCAGCCACCACTGTTCCAATGGCCGCCGATTGGCGATATCGACCATGTCCGCCATCTGCTTGATCGGGAAGGCAGTCAGCTTGCCTTCGGCCAAACCCATGAATGCGCCCGCCGCCGTACCACGCTCCAACTCCGTGGTGAGAAAGTCAATACCATGGGCCGCCAGTCGGGTGGCGAGGATGCGGTCAAATGGCGAGGGGTTGCCTCCCTGCTGAATATGACCCAACACCGCCTGGCGCACATCGAACAGTTGACCACCTTCTTCTTCGAACAACCGCGCCAGAAAATCGGTGGTGTATTGCGCGTTGGCCTGTTCGTTGCGAATGGTCAGATACAGTCGCCGCCCGCCGCGAAAGCTCTCGACCATGCGCTCCACGTCGGTCTGTAAATCCTTGAGAGTGATGCCCTCCTCGGGTAGGTAAATTCGTTCGGCGCCGCCCGCCAGGCCGCTCATCATCGCCAGATAACCGCAATGTCGACCCATCACCTCGACCACGAAACAGCGCCGCGCCGCCATCGCCGATTGCTTGATGCGGTCCAGCGCTTCGACGATGACGTTGAGCGCGGTGTCGGCGCCGATACTCAAATCCGAGCCGGGCAGGTTGTTGTCGATGGTGGCGGGCAAGCAAACCATCGGGATCTTGAAGGCTGGATAGCGCTCCCGCTCGCTATCCAGCCGGTGTAATGCCTGATAGGCTTTCCAGCCGCCGATGACCAGCAGGCCATCGACATTGTTCGTCTCCAGGGCGCGGGCGACGGTATAGAGCTGTTCCGTGGTGGGAGTTTTCCGGCTGGCGCCCAACTCGGCGCCGCCCAGCGCGGTCCAGCCTTCGACATCACCCCAGGTGAGTTCCTCGATGCGCCCATCGACCAGTCCGGCAAAGCTGCCATGTACCCCTAGCATCACATGTCCGCGATCGCGACCCAGACGCACGGCGGCGCGGGCGGCCGTATTCATGCCCGGCGCCAAGCCGCCACCGTGCAGCACGGCGATCCGGCGCGGACGAACCGGCGGCGTCACGCTGGGCAGCGCTTCGGCCATGGCCCTGAAGGTCTTGGTCATCTCGGTAAAGCTGCCGCCGCGCAGCTCCACGGCCTTGGCGTAATCCTTTTCGGCAATGGTTCGGGCGATTGCCCGGGTCTGCTCGACGCATTGCATCAAGGGTAATCGTCGAACCCGGTTATAACGGACGCCGATCAGTTGCGGCTCGCTGTCTGGCGTGGCCGCCAGCAGTTCCTGGACGGCGGCATGGCCGACCAGGGTGCTCATCCAGCGGTCATAGGCGCTGGGCGTGCCGCCGCGCTGGACGTGGCCAAGAATGGTCACCCGAGTATCTTCGCCCAGCCGTTCTTCCAGGACTTGGCGGACATAGTCACCACTGATGCGATTGCCGGCTCGATCGGTCGCGCCTTCGGCCACCACCACGATGCTGTCGCGGCGACCTGCCGCCCGGCCATTGCGCAACATCTCGCACATGCGGTCTTCCCAGCCCTCCGCCGGGGGATATTCGGGGATAAGCACGTAGTCGGTGCCGCCGGCGATGGCGCTGGTCAGCGCCAGGTAGCCACAGTGCCGGCCCATGACCTCGACCACGAAACTGCGCTGGTGACTGGCGGCCGTGCTGGTCAGCGCATCGATGGCTTCGATGATGCGGTGCAGCGCGGAATCGGCACCGATGGTCATGTCGGTGCCGACCATGTCGTTGTCGATGGAACCCACCAGCCCGGCGATCATCAACGCCGGGTGAGCCTGGGCGGTGGCTTCATCGATTTCCTCGGCTTGAACCAGCTCCGTCAACAGTTCCGGCCATTCCTGACGAAACAGATTGGCGCCGGTCAGGCTGCCATCGCCGCCGATGATCACCAACCGGTCGATGCCACGCTGGAGCAGATTGCGAGCGGCGCGTCGGCGACCCTCCCGTTCACGGAATGCCGGGCAGCGGGCGGTGCCGATGACGGTACCGCCCCGATGCAGGATGCTGCCGACATCGTCCCACGACAACGAGCGGATGCGGTCGCCACCGTCCACCATGCCTTGAT
>JAGRHI010000011.1:6072-6222 GCA_020445045.1 Candidatus Competibacteraceae bacterium | reverse complement strand
CGATTTTCCTTCGGCTGGTGAAAGGAGGTGGGACGAAGTTTAACGCCGTTGCATAACCGGCGGATTACCGCAGCAACGCCAGGAACATGCCCGCGGCCACCGCCGATCCGATCACGCCGGCCACATTGGGACCCATGGCCGCCATCAGCG
>JAGRHI010000011.1:0-6054 GCA_020445045.1 Candidatus Competibacteraceae bacterium | reverse complement strand
TGCTCGGAAACGAACTTCTGCACCACCCGAGCCGCCATCGGCACCGCCGACACGCCCGCCGCGCCGATGCAGGGATTGATGCGTTTGCCTTCCGGCAGGATCAGGTTGAGCAGCCTGGCGAACAGGATTCCGCCCGCCGTGCTACAGGCGAACGCCACCGCGCCCAGTACCAGAATGAACAGGGTTTGCGGGCTGAGGAAGGTATCACCCTGCATGGTGGCGCCGACCACCAGGCCGAGGAAGATGGTGACGATGTTGATCAGCGCGCCGCCGGCGGTCTTGCTCAGCCGGTCGGTGACGCCGGATTCCCGCAGCAGGTTGCCGAACATCAACATGCCGATCAGCGGTGCGCTGGACGGGATGGCCAAGGCGGTCAGCACGGTGATGAAGATCGGGAAAGCGATGACCGCCGTCCGCGATACCGGCCGAGCTTGGGGCATGTTGATGGCGCGCTCCTCGGGAGTGGTCAGCAGGCGCAGGATCGGCGGCTGGATCACCGGCACCAGCGCCATGTAGCTGTAGGCGGCCACCGCCACCGCGCCCAGCAGGTGCGGGGCGAGAATGGCGGTCAGATAAATGGAGGTCGGTCCGTCCGCTCCACCGATGATGCCGATCGACGCCGCCTCCTCGGCCGTGAAACCGAACAAGTAGAAGGCGCCGAGCGCGGCGACGAAAATGCCCAACTGGGCCGCCGCGCCGAGCAGCAGGGTGATCGGCCGGCTCAGCAGCGGTCGGAAGTCGGTCAGCGCGCCCACCCCCATGAAAATCACCGGCGGCAACAACTGGGTCTTGATCCCCATGCTGTAGATCAGTTGCAGCAATGGCACGGTTTGACCGGGCTCCGCGTGAAAGCCGCTGGAAGCGTCGAGCATGGCCGCCGGCAGATTGGCGAGCATCGCGCCAAAGCCGATGGGGATCAGCAGCAGCGGCTCGTAGTTTTTCTTCACCGCCAAATAGATCAACAGCCCAGCGATCCCGAACATGATCAGGTTTTGCCAGGTCAGGCCGCGAAAGCCGCTTTGGGCGATCAGTTCCGACAAGGTATCCATGTCAGCCGCCAAGGGTCAGGATGGGCTTGCCGGCGAAGACCTCGCTGCCGAGTTCAGCGTTGATTTCCATCACCGTGCCGTCACAGGGCGCGCGCACGTCGTGCTTGGCTTTCATGGCCTCGACGGCGGCCACCACCTGTCCCTTACGCACCGTGTCGCCCACTTTCACGTTGATGTCCACCAGTTCGACCTTGCCTTCGAACGGCGAGAACACCGGCGTGCGCTGGTCGGCGGCGACTGGCGGCGGGGATGCCGCGACGGCGGGGGCGGGGGCGGGGGCGATGGTGGCGGTGGGAGTCGTGACCGCCGGGCTCGCTCCCGCCGGGGGTTCGATGGTGATGCGGAAGATCCGGGTCACGGCGCCTTCGACCACCGTGCATTGGGTGGTGACCGGCGCGGTGAAAACAGGGGTGGGAGCCGCCTGAGCGGGGCTGGGGGTCGCTTGAGCGGGGGCGACGGCGGTCGGCGTGGGGGTTGCCGGGGCCGGTGTCGGAACGGTGGCGGCGGCTGGCTGTTCCTTGGTTTTCAGTGGCAGGTTGATCTTGGCTTTACCAGTCAATAACCGGATGCCTTCGTTCAATTCCATGTTCTTGCCCGGCACGACGGCGGAGGCAACCAGAAAGACGTTTTCTTCGGTCAGCGGCAACTTGCGTTCGCGTAGCGCCTCCTCGGCGGTGGCGATGCTGTCCGGGGCTTCTTGCAGCGGATCGCCGGTGAACGGCTCCAGCTTGAGTTGCTCGGCGGCGACCTTGATCACTGTGGGGTCCGGCGGTTCCGGCGTGCGGCCGAAGTAGCCGAGCACCGAGCGCCCGTAGCCGGCGTCGATTTTTTGCCAGCGGCCGTGCAGCACGTTATTGAAGGCTTGCAGCCAGTATTGCTGACTGCCGGGCGTCACGCTGGTCCAGGCGCCGCCGGCCCGCACCACCTCGGGGAATTCGGCCAGCACGTCGCCATAGCGATCGAGAATGCCGACTTCCGCCATCATGTGGACATTGGGACCGATGGCGCCGCCCGGCATCGGAAAATTGACGACTCGCGCATCGGCGGAAGTGGTGACCGGATTGAACGAATAGTCCTTGAGCCCCTCGTCGAGCAGCTTTTCCAGTTCGTTCATCTTGCCGGCGTCGATGTCGAGCGTATAGCCGGTGCCCTTGAGCGCGTGCCACATCGAACGGACGTCCGGTTGCGAGGTGCCGGAAGCCAGGGGCCGCACCGATAGGTCGATGCGGTCCACGCCGCCGGCGATGCCGGCCATGTAGCAGGCCACGGCCATCGACGCGGTGTCGTGGGTGTGCATGGACAGCGGTACTTCGGGCGGCAGGATTTTCTTCAGGCCCTTGGCGGTTTCGTAGCAGGTGTGCGGGTCGGTGGTGCCGGAGGCGTCCTTCATGCACACCGAGTCGAAATGGAGCCCCGCTTCCAGTAGTCGTTGGATGACCCCGACATAAAATTCCGGGGTATGGACCTGATCGGACTGGTACGGTAGGCCCATCATCGCCACGCAGACCTGATGGTGCATCCCGGCATCCACGATGGGTTTGCCGGTCTTGATCAGATTGTCCACGTCGTTCATGAAATCGAAGTTACGGTCGATGGTGGTGCCGTGTTTCTTCATCAACCGCGCCTGCATCTCCAGTGCCTTGAGCCGCTGGGTGGTCAGGGTAACGCCGGATACCGAGCGGGTGAGGATTTGCAGGTCGGCGTCCGGGCCGACCGCCTCGCGCATCTGGTCCATGCAGGTGAAGGGATCCTCGCCGGCATAGAAGTAGGGCGCCTGATAGCGGGCGCCGCCGCCAAACTCGAAATGGCGCACGCCCATGGCGGAGGCGGCTTGCATGGCGGGCAGCACATCCTTGACGCGTACCTTGCCGCCGAACACGCTTTGCAATCCGTCGCGGAAGGCGGTCAGCATGACATGGATTTTTTTTGGAGTGGGTGCAAAGATCATGATGGCTCTCGGTGTTTAACGGATTTCTTCGATGTGGGTGACGCGCGCACCGGGCGCCGCGGCGTTCACGGCGGTGGTGATGGCGACGGCGATGGCCGTGTCGGTCCACGGTTGCCAGGCGCCGGCTTGCGGCGGTGACGCGGTGGCGCCGGTCGGTCGTATGTCGAGCCGTGGCGGTGGCGCGGTGGCGCCGGGCCGTTCCGGGAACAGTTCGATCAGTCCCCGCAGGGCGCCGGCCAGTGCCGCAAGCAGGCCGATGACCGCCACGAAGGCGTTCAGGCAAATCAGGAAAAGATTGGGTTCTTCCATACAGTGGTCCTTAACATGGCTTATGCTGGATTGGCGGTCGATCCGGACGCGGTCCGGGGGGGATTGTACGAGAACTGTAACCACACTGCTTGAATGCTGACAAAATTTCCATGAATTGAATCGGTTCGCTTGGAGTATCGCGCGGCTGCCGGTCCCGCGTTCGGGTGTGCCTGGTTCCTGCTTTGCGAGTCTCGATCATGGCCTACTACATTCAAAACGAACCCCCATCCATCCCCACGCTGGCCGATGCCCTACAGAGTTGGACGGTCGATATTCTAAAGAAACTCGCCGCGCTGGTGGGGGATGGCGGGAACTTGCCCACCCGCAAGGCGGATTTGATCGAATACATTCGCCGACGCACCGAGGGCGAGCGGCTTCAGGCGCTTTGGAGCCAGCTCGATCCCATGCAGCGGGCGGCGGTGGCCGAAGTCGTTCACGGGCCGGATGCGCGTTTCGATGCCGGGCGCTTCGAGGCTAAGTACGGCCAGTCGCCGAACTGGGGCGAGAGCCGATTCTATAACAGCAATCCCTCGTTGTTAGGCGTATTTTTCCACGGCGGCATCATGCCGGATGACTTGCGTCGGCGCTGCAGGTCCTTCGTGCCGAAACCCGAACCGGCGCGGCTGTCGCCTCGGGAGGAGATCCCCGACGAGTGGGCGCTGACTTACAAGGAATGGGACCGGGAGGCCCGTAAGCAGAAGGTTTATCAGAATAGAGTCCCGATCGTCCGCCGTCTGACCGAGCGGGGGGCCATTCACGATCTCAAGGCGGTGCTGCGCCTGATCGACGCCGGCAAGTTGGCGGTCAGCGACAAGACCCACCAGCCCGGCGCCGCCGCGCTCCGAACCCTGGGCGGGCTATTGCTCGGCGGCGATTTCTACGACGACAGCGAGTATGGCGAATACGACAAGATCGGCCCGATCAAGTCGTTTGCCTGGCCGTTGCTGGTGCAGGCCGGCGGATTGGCTTCGCTGAGTGGCAAGACGCTGCAACTCAGCAAGGCCGGACAAAAGGCGCTCGGCGAACCGGTGGAGAAGGCCATCGCGCAGATATGGCGGCGCTGGCAGAAAACCACCCTGATCGACGAGTTGCGGCGCATCGACTGCATCAAGGGCCAGACCGGCAAGGGTAAGCGCGGGCTGACCGCCGTCGCCGGCCGCCGCGCCGCCATCCACCAGGCGCTGCGACACTGCCCGGCCGGGCGATGGATCGCGGTGAACGACCTGTTCCGCCAGATGCGGGCCACCGGGGCGGATTTCGAGGTGACCCGCGATCCCTGGAATCTCTACATCACCGAATCCGGTTACGGCAGCCTCGGTTACGAGGGGTTTCACGACTGGAAGATTTTGCAGGCCCGCTATGCGCTGTGTCTGCTGTTCGAATACGCCGCGACCCTGGGGCTGCTGGACGTGGCTTATATCCCACCGCACGACGCGCGTCCCGACTATGGCGACAACTGGGGCACCGACGATCTGCCCTTCCTCAGCCGCTACGACGGGCTGCTGTATTTCCGCATCAATCCGCTCGGCGCCTATTGCCTGGGATTGGCGGATCGCTACCAACCGGTCGCGCCGGAAGTCTCCTCCACGCCAGTGTTGCGGGTGCTGCCAAATCTGGAGATCGTCGCCATCGGCACGTCGCTGGAACCGGCTGACACCATGCTGCTGGACAGTTATGCGACCAAGACCTCGGACGCCGTGTGGAAGCTGGATCAGACTCGTCTATTGGAAGCCTTGGAGGAGGGGCATGACATTACGATGCTGGCGGAGTTGCTGGTCTCGCTCAGTGGTCAGCCCTTGCCGGAGACGGTGGAGCGCTTTCTGGAGGACATGACCCGCCGCGCCCGGAGTCTGAAAACCACCGGAACCGCGCGGTTGGTCGAGTGCGCCGACGCGGTGCTGGCGACGCTGATCGCCAACGACAGCCGCACCAAGCCATTTTGTCTATTGGCCGGCGAGCGGCATCTCGCGGTCGCCACCGAATCCGAGGCCCGTTTTCGCGGCGCGCTGCGCAAGCTCGGCTACAGTCTGCCCAAATGAGCGATTACTTCCCCGAGAATCCGCTGATCGTGCAGAGCGATCAGACCGTGCTGTTGGAAGTGCATTCGCCCCGCGCCGAGGCGGCCCGCGACGCCATCGCGCCCTTTGCCGAGCTGATCAAGAGTCCAGAGCACGTCCATACCTACCGCATGACCCCGCTGAGTATCTGGAACGCCCGGGCCACGGGTTTGGACACCGGGGCGATGATCGCCACCTTGCGCGAGTACGCCAAATATGCGGTGCCCGAGGGCGTGGCCCAGGAGATCGAGGCGCTGGGTCGGCGCTACGGGCTGGCGGTGATCGAACGCGATGAGGCGGGACTGGGACTGGTGTTGCGGGTCGCCGACGCGCCGCTGGCGGAATTGCTGGCCCGTGACCGCAAGGTGGCGCCGCTGCTGGCCGAGCGGCTGGCGGAGCGGGTGTTCCGCGTTCGCCTGGGGGTGCGCGGCCTGCTCAAGCAAGCGCTGGTCGCCATCGGCTATCCGGCCGACGATCTGGCCGGTTACAACGAGGGGCAGGAATTGCCGCTGCGGCTACGCGAGCGGAGCGGCGGCGATGAGCCGTTCCTGGTTCGCGATTACCAGCGGGCGGCGGCGGCGGCCTTTCATCAGGACGGGCGAACACAGGGTGGCAGCGGAGTCATCGTGCTGCCCTGCGGCGCCGGCAAGACCATCGTGGGCATGGCGGTGATGGCGCTGGTCCAGGAAAA
>JAGRHI010000113.1:7187-10992 GCA_020445045.1 Candidatus Competibacteraceae bacterium | reverse complement strand
ACTCCCATCTCACGTGGGCTAAGCTTTGCCATTCTTTCATCATGTGCCTCCTGACTTCAGCCCTTGGGGCTGCCCTCAGTAGGCTTTTTTACGCCGTAACGGCAGAGCCTGTTCTAGTCGCACCGGCAAAGCCGGTGGTTTACTTAAATTTCAATTATCCAGCAAGGACCCTCAGCCGTGGCCAAACAATACGCGCCCCACATCGAACGCCTATTAGCCGTCGCCGCCAGCGGCAAGCTCCTTGCGGTCGGTGGTCGCCGGGATGCGGTGGGCGTCACCGACTCCAGCGTTCACCTGCTGCAACTGCCCAAGCTCAATGCCCGCTTCAGCGCCCCGCTCGATGCCGCCGCAACCGCGCTGACCTTCTGCGGCGATGATCTGTTGCTGGCCGGAACCGCCAAGGGCGATCTAGCGATTTGGCGCGCGAGCGGCGAAGGCAAAACTCCTGATTGGCAGCAGGCTGTTCACAGCGGCGCGATGCGTGCACTGGTTGCGTCCGACTCGCAAGTCTTGAGCGTCGGCGATGACGGCACACTGGCACTGCACGCCGCCGAGATGAACGGCGATCAACCGCGCCTGCGCGAGCAAACTAAGCGTCGTCTGAGCGAACAGCCGCTACGCGCCGTCGTGCTGGATGCAGCGAGCGGCAGCGTGGCCGCCGCTGGAGCCGACGACACCATCTACGTCCTACCGTTGGCGCGATTGGGCGACGCCGAACCCCGTGTCATGCCCTGCGGCGAACGCGGCATCTACTCTCTGGCCTTCACCGGCGACGGGCGGATCGTCGCCGGCTGCGGTGACGGTTCAATCCGGGTTTGTTTCCTGGAAGGCGCCATCGACGAAGAAAATCGCAGCGGCGACGCCGCCCATCAGGGACCGGTGCGCGGCCTGCTGTTCAGCGCCGCCCTGAACGACGAGCAGGGCCGACCGCTACCGCGCCGGCTGTTCTCGCTCGGCGAGGACGGCGAACTCAAGGTCTGGACGCTGGACCAGCGCCGCAAGCCGCGCACCGTGCCCATCGGACGCAACGCCAGCGCGTTGGCGCTGTTCGACCCGCAGCCGCAAGCCAAACCGGAACAGCGCGGCGGCTTGCTGGTCGCGGTCACGGAAAATCGGCTGATTTGGCTCAGTCCGGTCGATCAAAACGACAATCTGTCCGGTAGCGCCGCAACCTGGGATTCCCGGCTGCAACGACTGCTCGACGAAGTCAAGGCTAACCGCTCCTCCTCCGCCACCCTGGACGCTTTGGCGCAACTGGCCGAGGACGAAGCGCGGGAAGCCCTGGAATACGTGCTGAATCAGGATTCCCGGCCGGGGCAACGCATCGAAGCCGCGCAAAAACTGGGAATCAGCCAACGCCGCCGTAGCCGGCCAGCGCTAGCCAAGGCGCTGAACAACGACCATGTCGGCGTGCGCAAAGCCGCGCTGAAAGCGCTGGAACAAATCGACGCCGAAGTGCCCCTCCAAGCCCTGCAACTAGCGCTGGGTAGCCAACACTCGGACATTCGGCTCGATGCGGTGCAACGCCTGACCGCGTTACGCCAAGCCTCGCCCCTGATACCGAGACTGCTGAACGAGCGACTGAACGACCCAGACGCCAAAGTCCGCGAAGCCGCGCTCGACAGCTTGCTGGCCCTGGACCCCGAGGCTGGCGTCGCGCCTCTGCGTGGCGCGTTCGAGCGTGGTTCCGCCGACATCCGCCGCGCGGTTTTGATCCGGCTGGGACGACGGCAATTGAATGCCACGCCACAGGGCCGCCAATTGCTCGGCCAAGCGATCAATGACGACACGTTCGCGGTACGCCACGCGGCCTTTTGGATTGCGGTCGCCGTCTACCCCGCGCTGGTCGCCAACCTGCGTGCCAGCGGCGCCGATATCGCCAAGATACTGGACGAATACGCCGCTCTCGGCATCGAAGGCGCGGCAGCCACCACCGGCACAGCCCCGACCGAATCGGACCTGGAACCGCTGTTCACCGCTCTGGTTTGCCGTCAGCCGGACATGGCCTTGCAAAGTGCTTTGTGCCTAAGCTGGCTCGGCGACGACCGGGCCAGCGGCGCCTTGCTGCAACTCAGTCGGGAGCCGGAAGCCGGGATACGGCGGATGGTCACCGGTTTTCTGGCCAACGCCACCATCAATCTGGCCGGCGATTGGCGCTTACGCCATCGCCTGCAATGGCTGCTGAACGACGAGGACGCGCAAGTCCGCGCCACCGCGTTCGACGGTCTGCTCAAACTGGCCGAACCGGAAGGTCCGACTGGCGAGATCGAGCTAGCCGAACTGGCGCTGCGCACTCAAGCGGGCGAAACCCGAACCCGCGCCCTGCAACTCCTGGTCAAACACGGCGCGACTGCGCAAAACGAACTCGCCACTCGCATCGACGGGTTACTCGGTCATGCCCTGGACGACGAGGCCGAGGACGTGCGCCGGGAAGCCATGCGCACATTGTGGGCCTGGCATAGCAAGCGTCCGGAAACCACCTTGCGCCGGGCGGTCACCTCGGTCCACCCCGACGTGCGCCGCTGGGCGGTAGACGAGTTGGCCCGTCAAGCCCGCCAGTCGCGCGCCTGGGCCAGGGAATTGCTGATCGAACGGGTCGGCGACAGCGCCGCCGAAGTGGGATTGGCCGCCTACGAGGCTCTGACCAAGGAAGACGCCGACAAGAAACGCTCGAACTATCATCTGGCGGCGCTCGATTCACCTGCCGCCGAAGTCCGCTTGGCCGGTTTAAAAGGCGCGCTGGAAGCGACCGACCCGGCCCCGCTGCGGAACCGCTTGATCGAGCTGTTGCAAACCGAGGAAGCGCCTCAGTTCCTCGCCGCCATCGAGGCGCTCGACAAATTGTTGCCCAACGACGCGCAAGCCTTCGTCCTTGCTTTCGACAGCCCGTTCTATCTGCTGCGGGTGCGTGCTGGTGAGTTGTGCGGCAAGCGTCGGGATCATCGCGCGGTTGGACCGATGCAGGCGTTGCTGAGTATTCCCAAGACCGATCGTGACCGCCCGACCGATGTCCTCCGCCAGCGCGCCGCCAGCGCCCTGGCCGACGTGGGCGACCCAGCCAGCATTCCGTTTCTCACCACCTTGCTGCGCGACGAGGATACCTTGGTGCGGGAACACGGCGCGCGCGGTTTAGCCGCCGCCTGCCAAAGCGGCAACGAGCAACCGCTGGTCGCCGCGCTGGCCCATGCCGATCTGGCGGTACGCAGTTGGGCCGCCGATGGCCTGTCCAAGCTGGGCGATACGCGGGCGCTGCCGGTGCTGGCCGGCACGCAACGCCACGAGCATCTGCCGATCCGGCGCGGCGCGTTGTACAGCTTCGTCGCGCTCGGCGGCGCTGGCGTCCAAGGCTTGCTGCAAGGTTTGGAAGACCACGAGCGCGACCTTCAGGAATTGACCTTCGCCGTGATCGTGGCCCGCGATATTGCCTTGGCGCGAGCGCGACTGGAGCCGGATTTGCTGCTCAGCGCCCTGAGCGCCGGCCAGCCGGAAATCCGCTTTGCGGCCGCCCGCGTGCTGGAAGCGCGGTTGAGCGACGAAGATCTGGGGCAATGGGGTCTGGAACTGATCGGGCCGCGCCAGCCGGAGAAAGCCAGCGATATGCGCAACTGGCCAGACCCAGCGCAACGGCCGCGTCTGCTCAACGCGGTCGTCAATGCCTTGGCCAGCGATTCCCCGGCACGGCGCTACGCCGCCGCCCAGGTTCTCGGCTTGCGTCCGCAACCGGAAACCTTCTGGCGCGAGGCGAAACGTCTGGCCGAAATCGCCACCGACCAGGCACCGCCGCAAACCGCGCCCGAAGCCGAAA
>JAGRHI010000113.1:0-7150 GCA_020445045.1 Candidatus Competibacteraceae bacterium | reverse complement strand
GTTCCAGCGCAAGCCGCAGCCGAACCACTCCGCCACCCAACGCTTGCTGACGGTGTTGCGCTTCGCCGGTGGCGGGCGACGACCGCCCAAAGCGCAAGATCAAGCCAGCGTGTCCGAGCTATGGCGGCTCGCGTTCGGAACTTACGCCGGTCTGATTCGGCAAGCGCCGGTCGCCAAGGGACCGGACGATTATCAACGAGTGCGGCGCGACAGCATCGCCCATCTCGCGGCGCTGGCCCAGCAACCCGCCATCGGCCGGGAAGCGGTGTTGCCGGTGCTGCGCCAAGCCTTGGGCGATCCCCATCATCTGGTCCGGCAAGCGGCGCTGAACGCGCTGGCCGAACTGCATCCGCTGGAACCGTTGGAGCCGCTGGCGCTGGCCTTGAACGTCGATTCCGCCGACCTCGGCCGTAATGCCTTCGACCGTCTGCTGGCTTTAGCCGCGACCGGCGATACGCGCGCCGCCGACCTGGCTCGCGGCGCGGTCGATGCCGCCAACGCGGAGACGCGCCGCCACGCGCTGGAGCAACTACCTCGCTTGTATCCCGCCGGCAGTCTGGAACCCTGGTTGCTGGCCTTGAACAGCCGCCACGACGATCTGCGGCTGACGGTGGTGGATCGGCTGCTCGACGCCAATGATCCGCGCATCGCCGCTGCTCTAAGCCGCGCCTTGGAAAGCGAACACGAGGAGTTGCGCTTGCGCGCCGCCGTGGGTCTTGCCCAGCGCGGCGAGCCACTGGCGTTGGATGTACTGGCCGCCGCCCTACGCGGCGAATCGCGGACCGCCAATCGAGCGCTGGAGGCGCTGGTTGTCTTGGCGCACGCCCGTCCGAACGAACAGGTCTCGGCGCAGGCGGCCGAGGCCGTAACGACGCGCCTGGAAGACGATCCCGACCTGACCGCCGACCGGTCCGCCCTGCTGCGCGCCCTCGGCCGCATCGGCCACATCGCCGCCGCGCCGCTGCTGGGCCGCTGGCTGCTGGACAAAGACAAAGCCGCTAATCACGGCCAAGCCCTGGACGTGTTGTTGCAACTGTTACGCGACTGGGTCCAACCGGAGCAAAAGCGGGCGGACGGACGGCAATACCCGCGCTATCGGGAAGAATTGGCCCTGGACGCCTTACCGCCATTGCTCGACCACGACAACGCTGCGATTCGGACCCGCGTCGTCGAGGTGTTGGGCAACCTGGAGGCAAAACAGGCGGAAACGCTGCTGGTCCGGCTGCTGGACGACCGCGACGAGGCGATTCGGGCGCTGGCCTGCGCGCAACTGGCGCAACGCATCGTCGCCGGTATGCCGGGCGCCAGCCTGGAACCACTGACGCGGGCCTTGATCGGTGGCCGCCGCGAACTGTTGCTGGCCGCCGCCGAAGGTTTGGCCAAGCAGCAACGCCCGGAAGCCTTCCAGCCGCTGCTGCTGGCTTTCACGGCGGGCACGGAGGTGGAGCGGAAACGCGCCATCGCCGCGCTGGGCGAGTTAGGCGACCGGCGCGCTTTGGAATACTTGGAACCCTTGCTCGATCAACGCGCTGACTTGCCCGCCGACGACCGCGCCTTGGCCCCGGACGCCGCCGAAGCCCTCGGTGCGTTACTGCCCCGGCTGACCGACGCCGACGAACGCCAGCGGGTGCGCGATAACCTGGAACGGCTGTCCCGCGAGGGCGTGGGCGAACTGCGCTGGCGGACACTGAGCGGTTTGCGGCGCGTCGGCGACGAGCGTAGCCGCGCCCTGCTGGAGCGCCTCGCCAGCGACCCCTACGAAAACGGCATGGCCCGGCAACGAGCCGCCGTCGAATTGGGTCAACTTGGCGTGTCTGCTTCCGCGCCGGTATTGGAGTCGCTGCTGCACCAGCGCGACGCCGGTCTGCGCAAGGCGGGTTTGGAGGCGTTGCGACGGATTTATCCCAGCAACGCCACCCAGGTCAACCTGCTGGCTTTGAACAGCGAATACGCCGAGATCAGCCAGCCCGCCGCGCGCTTCCTGGCCCGGCAGGGCGACCCCGCCACCCTGACCCAGCGGCTGGGCGTGGTGAAAGATCAACAGGTTCGGCAACGATTGCGGCGCGGGTTGATTCGCCGGCAAGCGTTTTCCCGCGATGCCTTGGGCGAGTTGCTGCGCGGCGACGCGCCGGCAACGCGCGCCGAAGCGGCCTGGATCGCTGGCAACAGCGGCGACCAGGATTTGGCGGGAGCCGTGCAAGCCGCGCTGGAGCGGGCGGCAAACGGTTGGCGACAGACCGACCAACGGCATTTATGGGAACAGGCCGGCATGGAAGCGCAAGCTTGGCGAGCCAGTCTGTGGGCTGCCCGGCAATTGCAACTCGCCGTCGTGCCAGCGGCGCGGGCCGCGCTCGCCGATCCCCGCCATCCGGTCACGGTGCGTTGCGAAGCGATCCGTTGTCTGGCCGAGTGCGGCGATGCCAAGGACCGCAACGCATTACTGCAAGCCTTGGAAGATGTCGATTCCGGGGTGCGCGCGGCGGCCAGCGCCGCCCTGACCCGGCTGGGCGGCGAACCCGTACTCCAGCATTTGGAGCGGTCCAAGAACGTCGATGGCGCGGCCTTACGCCCTGTTTTTCGGGCGGTTCTGCCCGGCGCGGATGGCCGTTTATTGGCCAGCGCCGAACAGCGGCAAGCCGCGCTGCCGGTTTATCTGGAGCAACGGGAAGTCGCGGCGCTGGTCCACCGCGCCACCGCGACCGACGGAGAAGCAGCGGCGCGATCCAGCGCGATTGCGGCTTTGGGCCGGCTGGGCGGCGAGGTGGCGCAAACTGCGTTGCAGGGCATTTTGGCCAACAAGAGCGAGGATGGCGCGATTCGAGCCATCGCGTTCAAGAGCTTGCGGCGGTTGGAACGGCGGGTGGCGAATCGGGTTGCTTCCATTGGTTAGGCCGTTACCCTACTAACCTGCCAGAGACAGCAGGTCAAACCACACCGATCCAGACCGATGACAAGGGTCATTTCAAACCGACGCACTGGACCAGAATGAACCACTCCGGCATCGCTCCGGTTTGCCTCACGTTTGCCGCTACCGCTGGTTTAACGGCAAACATTGATGGCTCATCAGTTTTAACGAGTTGGTATGTCATTTGCCATAAATCACCATAACCGTTCTAGGTATTTTCTATCTAACGGTTAGGACCACCACAACCGTTGTTGTCACCAACACGGCAATGCATGGGGTTTATGTCAAAGAGGCAATAAGCCTCCACGATACGGTTGCATTCAATGCATGGGAGGTTGAATATGTTATCAATCAAAACAGTATTTTTCTCGACTATCACCTTGCTTGGAATCATCTTCACAGTCAGCGAAACCGCTCTTGCCGCCTGTCAGGCCACGGTCAATGGACGACCCATGACTCATCGGGAATGCGCCCTAGCAATTCGGACTTATGGTCGGGTCATCCCTGGAAATTATTTGGTCGATCAACAGGGGAATTGGGTCAACATCAACAACCCTCGGCATCGCGGAAACACCTATATCGATGCGCGGAATAATTATAATCGTAGACAAAATAATAATTATGGTGGTTCCTGGGGTGGTGGTTCCCCTGTGAGTCCTCGTGGTGTTTATGATGGTTCGGGCGGCTGTGAAGGTGGCAGTTGTGTAAATATTATTGATTGAGAAAACCTAATTAAATGTGCGATATAGGGAGAGACGCTTAACTCCTAGCTGCGGTAAATTTGGATCGCCGCGAAGAGTTTAGCGTCTTTATGTAGCCGATTGTCAGAAACATTTTCACGCAGCGCTCGCCCATTGCCAAGGCAGTCAGCTTGCATCAATCTGGGTAGCGTTTCGCGAGCGGCTCCATGCCGCTGTTCCTGATCGTCTCGGAGGCGCGCTCAGAGGCGAGGAACGCGATCAGCCGCTTCGCCGCTTCAACTTCGTTTGATCCAGCCACGACCGCCGCCGAGAACATCTGATTCAGCTGGATCTCCTCCGCGATCAATCCCGCCAAGACGACGCCGGGTGCGTACACGATTTCGCTGACCGGCAGGACCGCCACGTCCACCTCTCCCGCCGCAACCATGGCCGCTGCGTCCGTGCCGCGCGGCGTGATCTTGACGTTGATCCTGTGCGCGATGCCGAGTCGCGGAAAAACCTCCTCAATCAGAAAGATACCGCTGGTGCTACTCGGGACCGCGATCGCTTTCGAGTTCAATACGATTTGCTTGAAGGCTTCGACGGTGCTGACATCGGGTTTCGCGGCCCCAGCGCGCACCGCGACACCGATGGGCGTTCGCGCCAGGTCCGTGTCGGTCCCCGAGGCAATTCGGTGCGCGGCGATCAGTTCCGTGAGTCCTTCCCTGGAGAGGATCACCACATCGACCGGTACACCACGGGCGAGTTGCGCCGCGATAGTCTGCGGTCCCTTTCCCTGCGACGAACCCGAGCCGGTGGTGACCTTGATGCCCGTCGTGCGCTCGAACTCCGGCAACAGCTTCTCGTACGGGCCGCAAAATCCGCCCGATATGAGCACCTTCAACTGTGTGATGCGGTGAGCGGACATAATCAGCAGCTTCGCGACGACGACAGTCGCATTGACCGCATCACAAGAGCTATCAAGAAACGCATCGACAGTTTCTCATTAATGGCTAACGGCTAGGTAAACGACGCTCAGCTCGGAGCGCCTGTTCGCGCAATAATGGCGAAGCCATGCGCGAGCAGGCGCGGAGTGCTGATCGTCCGAGTGAGGAGAAAAGCGACGAACGGCTTAACCGCATTGTTATGCCTTTCTCAGTTTTTTGAGCATTTCTTCAACTTCGGCCTCTGAAAAGCAGCCCATTGGAACATTGTATTTGAGACCATCACTCGTGGAAATGACAATGGCAGAATACCCCTTATAGCCGACCCTCTCAACGCTGGTGATCAACACCTGCGGAATGTTACCTTGCACCATGCCACTGTGGTAAATAGTTACCGCTTCATCTTCGATTTCCACCCGGATCATCGAGTTCTCTACGAAATATAGAAAACCCAATGCCAGAACGATCCCTATTGCATAGGAAGACCAATGCTCAACGTTAGCAACACCGAAATAATCCACGAGGTAAAAGGCAAACAAAGAAAGCAAAGCACTAAATACATGCTTCTTCGTGATCCTTTTAAGACGGCATTCGTAGGTCATTTTTCAGGTATAACGGGGCGGGCGCGAAGCGTCAGCGACAACGCCAGCCGTAACTGGTGCATTTGTAGTGAGCGTAGCGAACGAAAAATGCGTCCGAGTTTACGGCCTTGTTAGCTCTTGATTTCATTAGCAATAGCGTCGATTGAACTCAATAATTTTCCGATCAGTGCATCATATATTGTTTCGTTATTCGACTCATTCTGATCTAGCCCCAAGCGTTCATTCACGGTTTTTATCTTTTCTAGACGAGACCCTTCAGATGCAAGATGAGCACATACAATCCTGTAATCATAAAGAACATAGAACGGTGTCATTATCTCGTAAATATTGCCAAGCCTCGTATAATTTTCCAACCAAACACCAAGAACCTTTAAGCTGCCTAATGACTTAATATTGGCCTTTTCGTCTTTTCTTTTGATTCTATTTTTCAATTCAGAAATATTCAGGCTTTCTACCAGAATCTTATTGAGTGCTTCCACAACAGGAGCAACATGGCGATCTTCCCAAAAGACTGGACGGTGTAAGTGTTCGATGACTTTATCAACTTCGCCGTGCAGCTGATAAAGATGAAAATTATGTTGGCTCTTTACGAGGCCATCCAAACCAGACCTAGCTTTTAGTAATTGTTTCTGCGGGGAAGGCTCGGATGGGATGCAACCAATTTGCGCATCGTAGAACTCAGAATGGATCTCGTGATCTGAATCAACGTTCTCAGACCTCAAGTAATACTGTTCTTGAATCGGAAGGGAATTAATGTCACCGAGCCACATAAAGATCAATGAATTTCTATTGATACCAAATGCAATGATCCACTCGGTACTTTCAATATTTCCATAACTTTCGCTGAATAGATCCAACCTGTATTCTGGGTTTTGGGTGTATTTATTCAACACAGATGACTTGAAAAATACCGGCGTAAGAAAACCTTCATCCCAAGGCCGAACTAAGCCAGGTATGTGCTCATAGTCAATATCGGAATATATAAAATCCACCTTTTCACAATATCCATATCTCTTTGATTCTCTGGGTTTTGGGCTCAACCTGATTCCGGGATTGCCTTGCTTCTTCGCTTCGCCGACGAAATAGTTAACCATTGCCGCAGTTTTGAACGTAAAAACCACCTCACCGGTTATTTCGTTCTTCAGCAACGGGACACCTTCCAATTCGACCTCAATGCCATTTACTTGGGCGAAATGCCACCCAAGGTAGATGTGAAGGTGTTGCCCCGTGTCTCTATCAAAGTAACGAGGCAATTCTGGTTTTCCAGACTCACTCAACGCGGTATCCTTCTTGAGCTAACTAATGATTATATATTTTCTGTATATCTACACTATCCGTCATCACCAGCAATGATCATGCTGATTAGATTAGCTTTTTCCACTGGGCCAGAAAATTACGACACACGCACCGTTCCCGTTACCTGCCCACCTTGGAGCGGGGTGAGACTCTCATTTTGTGCAAGCACAATATTCCCATCTCCGAAATCCGACCCTTGCCTACACCACGCACCCTGCCGCATCCCATCAGGCTTGCGGCGGACTGCGTGCGGCGTCAATTGCTTCCCGAATTCCTCGACCCCCTGCCCGCCGCACTACTGACCGCCTTCAGCGGCGAAACCTTATTCAGTTCAGATGTATATTGGGTTTCGGATTCTGATGATCGCGTTGAGCGATAAAGCACATCATCCCCTTCACTCCCGCGCCTCCAATTCCTCCCAACGTCCGTAGGCCGCTTCCAATTCTGTTTCCAGCGCTCGCAATTCCTCCAGCCGCCGAGCAACAACCGCCGCTTCCTGTTTGTAAAAGGCCGGGTCGGCAGTTGCGGCGTGCAACTGCCGCTGACGTTGCTCCAGTTCCTCGATGCGTGCCGGCAGCCGCTCCAATTCTCGCCGCTCGTTGTAACTCAACTTGCCTGGCGCGGCGGGTTTTGATGGTTTTGGCACGGACGAGACAGCAGGCTTCGGTTTGACGGCGGGAGCCGCTTCCAGCGCGGCAGGTCGCTGACGCAGCCAGTCGCTGT
>JAGRHI010000112.1 GCA_020445045.1 Candidatus Competibacteraceae bacterium | reverse complement strand
AGCCATGCGAAGATCAACCTCTGGAGACGATGGGAAACGAGAAAATCAGAAGGGTGGGGTCAAATCGGGTTGCAAGGCCAGCAGTTGCCGGCGGAACCGATCCTGAATGTCGGCCATGGCGGTTGGGTCGTCCGCCTCGAAACGCAGCGTCAGACTGGGCGTGGTGTTGGAGGCGCGCACCAGCCCCCAGCCGTGCGGGAATTCCACACGCAGCCCGTCCAGGGTAATGATCCGCGCGTCCGGGCCGAAATCGGGTTGGGCCGCCAGTCGGGCCATGAACGCGAACGGTTCGCCCTCGGCCATGTCCAGTCGCAGGTCCGGGGTATTCAGGCCAGTCGGATAGGCGGCGAAGAATTCGGTGCTGGACACCGGCTGTTGGACCAGCAACCGCAGCAACCGGGCGGCGGCGTAGAATGCGTCGTCGAAGCCGAACCAATCATCGGCATAAACGAAGTGGCCGGCCAGTTCGCCACCCAGCAACGCGCCGGTTTCACGCATCTTGGCCTTGATCAGTGAATGACCGGTTTTCCACAGGATCGCTTGGCCGCCAAGACGCTCGATCAGCCGGGTCAGGTACTGGGAAGACTTGATGTCGTACACGATGGCCGCGCCGGGATGATGGATCAGCACATCCTCGGCCAGCGGCATCAACACATGATCCGGCCAGACGATCTCGCCGGCGTTGGTGACGACCCCCAGCCGGTCGGCGTCGCCATCGAAGGCCAGCCCCAGATCGGCGCCGTGCGCTCGCACCGCGGCTCGCAGATCGATCAGGTTTTCCGGCACACTGGGGTCGGGGTGGTGGTGTGGAAAGCGCCCGTCCACCTCGCAGTACAGTTCCACCACTTCGCAACCAAGCGCGCGCAGCAGGGGTGGAGCGGTACGGCCGGCGACCGCGTTGCCGCAGTCCACCACCACCTTGAAGGGTTTGGGCAGGCGCAGCGTGTCGCTGATCCGCCGGATGTAAGCGGCGCGAATGTCGGCGGACCCTTCGCGGCCATGGCCGTGACGCAGGTCACCAGTCTCGATGCGGTGGCGCAGGTCGCGGATCACCTCGCCGTGCAGGGCAATCCTGTCGATCACGATCTTCAGGCCGTTGTACGGCGCCGGATTGTGGCTGCCGGTGACCATGACCCCGGCGTGACTGATATCGAGGGTGTGGGTGGCGTAGTACAGCAGGGGGGTCGAGATCATGCCCAGATCCAGCACATCCAGCCCGGCGGCGCGGATGCCGACCTTGAGCGCTTCGCACAGGACGGGGCTGGACAGCCGTCCGTCGCGACCGACGATCACCTGGGTTTCGCCTCGCTCGGCGGCGAGGCTGCCCACCGCCTGGCCGATGAGCCGCACCCCATCGGGAGTCAGATCGCGGCCCACCACGCCACGGATGTCGTACTCCCGGAAGATGGTTTGGATCATGCGCGAGGATCAATGCCGCCCGGAATGGCCGAAACCGCCGGCGCCGCGGGTGCTGGGGGTGAATTCGGGGACGATGGCGAATTCGGCTCGCACCACCGGCACAATAATCAGTTGGGCGATGCGTTCGCCGATGTCGATGGTGAACGGGGCGTGGCCCCGATTCCAGCACGAGACCAGCAGCTCGCCCTGATAATCGCTGTCGATCAGGCCGACTAGGTTGCCCAGCACGATGCCGTGCTTATGGCCGAGACCGGAACGCGGCAGCACCATCGCCGCCAAGCCGGGGTCGGCGATGTGCATGGCCAGGCCGGTGGGAATCAAATGGGTTTCGCCCGGATGGACCGTCAGTGGTTCCGTCAAGCAAGCACGCAGGTCCAATCCCGCCGAACCGGCGGTGGCGTAGGCGGGCAGGGGGATTTCCTGGCCCAAACGAGGATCGAGGATTTTCAGTTCGATGGCGCGATGGTTCACAATCAGACACTCCAGAGTCGTTGCCAAGCTAGCAGCTCAGCGCTCCCCTTTCCAGCAGCGATAACGTTTCGCGATCAGCGCGACCAGTTGTTGCCCCAGCAGCGCCTTCTCGGCCAGCGGCAGTACCCGTTCCCCGCCTTCCCACAGCACATGCAGTTCGTTCTGTTCGCTCCCGAAGCCACTGCCCGCCACGCCGACCCGGTTTGCGGCGATCAGGTCCAGATTCTTGCGACGGCGCTTGTCCTCGGCGTAGTGCAATACGTCGTGAGTTTCGGCGGCGAAGCCGACCGTGAACGGCCGGTGCGCGTGTAATGCGGCTACCTCCGCCAGAATGTCGGGGTTGCGCACCAACTCCAGGGTCAGCGCGTCGTGAGTTTTTTTGATTTTCCGTGCCGCTGGACTGGCGGCACGGTAATCGGCGACGGCGGCGGTGGCAATGAAGAGGTCCGATCGTTGGGCTCGCGCCATGACCGCCTCATGCATTTCGAGTGCGCTGTCCACATCGATTCGTTCGACACTGGGCGGGGTTTTGAGATTGACCGGACCGCTGACCAGGATCACCCGCGCGCCCGCCATCGCCGCCGCCCCAGCCACGGCGAAACCCATTTTCCCGCTGCTGTGGTTGCTGATGAAGCGCACCGGATCGAGCGCCTCGCGGGTCGGGCCGGCGGTGATCAGCACGGTCAATCCTTGCAGGTCATGGGACGCGAGCGGCGCGGTCGCCGGGTTCGCGATGGACGGTTCCGCGCGGATTTCGGCCATGCCCGCCCGAGCACCGAGCAGTTCGACGACATGACCGCACAATTCCACCGGTTCCAGCATTCGCCCAGCGCCGATTTCACCGCAAGCCTGTTCGCCGACTCCCGGTCCCCAGATGTGTACGCCGCGCCGCGCCAGCAGCCGGCAGTTGTCCTGGGTCGCGACGTTTTGCCACATCAGCCGATTCATCGCCGGCGCGACCGCGATCGGCTGGTCGGTGGCCAGACACAACGTGCTGAGCAAGTCGTTGGCCATGCCGTGGGCTAGTCGGGCGATGAAGTCGGCGGTGG
>JAGRHI010000111.1 GCA_020445045.1 Candidatus Competibacteraceae bacterium | reverse complement strand
GATCATGCTGGTGGCGCTGGCCCTGCTGGACGATGTGCCGATCATGACCATTGCCTACGACCGCACCGAACCCGATTCCCTGCCGGTGCGCTGGAACCGGGAACGCACCTTCGCGGTGTCGATCGCACTGGGAGCGCTGGCGGTGGCGCAGAGCTTCGGCTTGTTGGTCCTGGGCATGGATGTCCTGCACCTGGATGCGGCTCACCTGCAAACCATGATGTTCCTGCAACTGTTGGTCGGCGGGCATCTACTGTTGCTGTTGACCCGCACCAAGAAGGCGTTTTGGGCACAGCCGCACCCTTCCTGGCAATTGCTGGGGGCGGTGGTCGGTACCCAAATCTTCGCGGTGCTGATGTGCGGTTTCGGCTGGTTGGTGCCAGTGTTGCCCTGGGATCTGATCGGTTGGGTCTGGGTGTACAACCTGGTTTGGATGGTGGTGCAGGATGGGGTCAAGCTGGTGGTTTATCGCGTGATCGATCATCGCTTCCAGCACCGGCAGGTCTTTGCGACTCATGCCGGCGCGTTCCTTGAACACGCAAATGTCTCGGTACAGCCGGCGACCGAGTAAGTATCGCATTCCGAACCGCAAGCCCGCGCCGCCAAGGTGGAGCCGGTGGTTTTGGCGCGGGTTTGTGCTCAATAATGATGCGAAAAAGAATATAATGCACCATGATTGGGCGGCAAGTGCTGTCGGTGCGTTTCGAAATATGGCGGGTGAATGGTCAGGCTGGCGAATGTCCACCATGGCATGGTTCGTGCTGATGACGGTTGTGTTTTTTGATACCCGATCGATCCCGATCGGATTTTTCCGAGAACCCCGAGGAATTAATGACAATGAATGCTGCTGATGTGATGAAGTTGATCGAGGAAAAGGGCGTCAAGTTCGTGGATTATCGATTTACGGACACCCGCGGCAAGGAGCAGCATGTCACCGTACCCGTCAGCGCCGTGGACGAGGATGTGTTCGAGGACGGCAAGATGTTCGATGGTTCGTCCATCGCCGGTTGGAAGGGTATCCAGGAATCGGACATGATTCTGATGCCCGATCCGGTGACCGCCTGCATCGATCCGTTCTTCGAAGAGCCGACCCTGGTGTTGACTTGCGACGTGATCGAGCCCAACACCATGCAGGGTTACGAACGCGACCCGCGTTCGCTGGCCCGCCGCGCCGAGGCGTATCTGAAATCGACGGGTATCGGCGATACGGCGTTCTTCGGACCGGAAAACGAATTCTTCATCTTCGACGACGTGCGCTGGGGTGCCGATATCAGCGGCTGTTTCTATAAGGTCGATTCTTCTGAAGCCGGCTGGAACTCCGAGCGGGTTTACGAGGGCGGCAACTTTGGCCACCGGCCTGGCCTCAAGGGTGGCTATTTTCCGGTGCCGCCGGTGGATTCGCAGCAGGATATTCGCTCCACCATGTGTCTGACCATGGAGGAGATGGGATTGGTCCCCGAAGTGCATCACCACGAGGTGGCCACCGCCGGCCAGGCCGAGATCGGCGTTCAGTTCAACACCCTGGTGCGCAAGGGCGACGACACGCAACGCCTGAAGTACGTGATTCAAAACGTGGCCGCCAGCTACGGTAAGACCGCGACCTTCATGCCCAAACCGCTGGTTGGCGACAACGGTAATGGCATGCACGTCCATCAGTCCATCGCCAAGGACGGTGTTAACCTGTTTGCCGGCGATCAGTATGCCGGCCTATCCGAGTTGGCGTTGTATTACATCGGCGGCATCATCAAGCACGCCAAGGCGCTGAATGCCTTCACCAACGCGTCCACCAACAGCTACAAGCGCCTGGTGCCGGGTTTCGAAGCCCCGGTGATGCTGGCCTACTCGGCCCGTAACCGTTCCGCTTCGATCCGCATTCCGTATGTTCAGAGCCCCAAGGCACGGCGCATCGAGGTACGTTTCCCCGACTCGACCGCCAATCCGTATCTGGCGTTCGCGGCGATGCTGATGGCGGGTCTGGATGGCATTCAGAACAAGATCCATCCTGGCGAGCCGATGGACAAGGATCTGTACGATCTACCGCCCGAGGAAGAGCAGCAGATCCCCAAGGTCTGCTTCTACTTCGACGAAGCGCTGAACGCCCTCAAGGATGACCACGAGTTTCTGCTCAAGGGTGGTGTGTTCACCAGCGACTTGATCGATGCCTATATCGAACTGAAGCAAGCAGAGGTGACTCGTCTGCGCATGACCACGCACCCGGTCGAATTCGATATGTACTACAGCCTGTAACATTCCGGGCTGCGATTGCAGCCGGATTGTTTGGTCAGAAGGAAGTGTGACGCCCCCGTTTGGGGGCGTCGTCGTTTGCGCCGGTGGTGGCAACCCCTCGAAGCGGTTCCATGCACTATTACGGTGCATGATGAAGGCCATGGTTTGGGATCGCGCGCAACAGCGGCGCGCCGACCGCGCCGTGTCGTCGCCGCGAATGTGGAACGCCCTGCATGGCTTTCATCTGTTTCAGGTTGGCTTCGTTTTTGCTTAACAACTGACGGCAGCCGGAAAACGAGGCAAACGTGCTGAAAGATTACCATCGTCGGGTTGTGGAAGGTTTGAGCATCGCCGTTTTGGTGCTGGACCGGCGGTTGCGGGTGCTGTTCATGAACCCGACCGCGGAAACCTTGTTCGAACTGAGTTTTCGCAAGGCGTACAAGTTGGCGCTTTCGGAGTTGCTCGTCGGCACGGAAGCGTTCGTGGCCGGCTTGTGGCAGTGCCTGGAAAACGGTCATCCCTATATCGAGCGGGAATTGCAATTGGTGGTGCAGCCCGGCCGTGTCGTGACCGTGGATTGCACCGCCGCGCCACTGTTGGAGCGCGATCCGCCCAACGACCTGCTGCTGGAACTGCGGCAAGTGGATTGGCGGCTGCGCATTAACCGGGAGGAGCATATTTTGGCGCAGCACCACACGACCCGGGCGCTGGTGCGCAATCTTGCCCATGAAATCAAGAACCCGCTGGGTGGGTTGCGGGGGGCGGCCCAGTTGCTGGAACGGGAATTGCCGGACCCGGCGCTGCGCGAGTATACCGGCATCATCATCGGCGAGGCGGACCGGCTGCGCAACCTGGTGGACCGGATGCTCGGCCCGAACCAGTTGCCCAGCCACGGCGAAGTCAGCATTCACGAAGTTCTGGAGCGGGTTTGCACCCTGGTGGAAGCGGAAGCCGACCCCGGCATTCGCGTCGAGCGCGATTACGATCCCAGCATCCCGCCGCTGTGGGGTGATGCCGACCGGCTGATCCAAGCGGTGCTCAACGTGGTGCGCAACGCGGTGCAGGTCCTGGGCCGGCAAGGCGTCATTATCCTGCGCACTCGGGTGCAACGCCAATACACCATCGGTTCCCGGCGCTACAAACTGGTGGCGCGGCTGGACGTGATCGACGACGGTCCCGGTATTCCGCTCGAACAGCAGGAACAAATCTTTTATCCGATGATCACCGGCCGTCCGGATGGAACCGGCTTGGGGTTGTCGATCGCCCAAAACATCGTCAACCAGCACGGTGGCCTGATCGAGTGCGTCAGCCGGCCCGGCGAGACGGTTTTCACCCTGTTGTTGCCTTTGGATAAGACTGAATGAGCAGGAAAGAACACATTTGGGTCATCGACGACGACCACGCCATTCGCTGGGTGTTGGAAAAGGCGCTACAACGCGACAACATGACGGTGACTTCCTTCGACAGCGCGGTCGGCGCGATCGATGCCCTTCGGCAGAGCACCCCCGACGCCATCGTCGCCGACATCCGCATGCCCGGCATGAGCGGTCTGGAACTGTTGTCCCATCTGCGCGAGCAGGCGCCGGATTTGCCGGTCATCATCATGACCGCTCATTCCGATCTCGACAGCGCGGTTTCCGCCTATCAGGGCGGGGCGTTCGAGTATTTGCCCAAACCCTTCGACGTGGACGAAGCGGTGGCGCTGATCCGCCGCGCCTGCCAAACTCACCGTCAGCGCGCCGACCTGCCGGAGCAGGCCGAGCAACTGCCGGAGATCATCGGCGAGGCGCCGGCGATGCAGGAGGTGTTCCGGGCGATCGGTCGGCTGTCGCGTTCCAACATTACCGTGCTGATCAACGGTGAATCCGGCACCGGCAAGGAACTGGTGGCCCGCGCCCTCCACCGTCACAGCCCGCGCGCCGACAAGCCCTTCATCGCCATCAATACCGCCGCCATTCCCCGTGATCTGCTGGAATCGGAACTGTTCGGCCACGAACGCGGCGCGTTCACCGGCGCGCAGACCAGCCGGCAGGGCCGCTTCGAGCAGGCCAACGGCGGCACCTTGTTTCTGGACGAGATCGGCGACATGCCGGCGGAGTTGCAAACCCGGCTGCTGCGGGTGTTGGCCGAGGGCGAGTTTTACCGGGTGGGCGGTCACACCCCGACCCGAGTGGACGTGCGAGTGATCGCCGCCACCCATCAGAATCTGGAACAGCGGGTTCGCGACGGCCTATTTCGCGAAGACCTGTATCACCGTCTGAACGTGATTCGCATTCAACTGCCGTCCCTGAACAAGCGCCGCGAGGATATTCCGTTGCTGACCCGGCATTTTCTGAGTCAGGCCGCTCGGGAGCTGGGGGTCGAATCCAAGGTGTTGCGACCGGAAACCGAGGTTTATCTCGGCAGGCTGGATTGGCCAGGCAATGTTCGGCAATTGGAAAACCTGTGCCGCTGGCTGACGGTCATGGCCTCGGGCCGGGAAATCCATCTGGAGGATTTGCCGGCGGATCTACGGGAGCGCGGACCGGCGGCAGCCGGCGGCGGCCCCGATTGGGAAGCAGCGCTGCGTTTGTGGGCCAATCAGAGTCTGGCGCGCGGCGAGCAGAAGTTATTGGATAGTGCCCTGCCCAGCTTCGAACGGGTATTGATCCGGGTGGCGCTGGAACAGACCGGCGGCCACCGCCAGGATGCCGCCCGCTTGCTGGGTTGGGGGCGCAATACCCTGACCCGCAAGATCAAGGATCTGCGGATGGAGTAAGCGATCCAGTACCGTTCGCCCACCATGTTCGACGTGCTGCTGTTCGAACCGGAGATCCCACCCAACACCGGCAACATCATCCGGCTGTGCGCCAATACCGGCGCGCGACTGCACCTGATCGAACCGCTCGGCTTTCGCTTGGAAGACCGCCAGTTGCGGCGGGCTGGACTGGATTATCACGAATGGGCGCGCGTGCGCGTTCATCCCGATCTGACCGCTTGTCTGGCGGCATTGCGGCCGGCACGGGTACTGGCCTTCACCACCAAGGGCCGACGCGCTTACAGCGATATCGATTACCAAGCCGGCGACGCGCTGTTGTTCGGGCCGGAAACTCGCGGCTTGCCGGAACCGGTGCTGGCCGGGTTGCCGCCCGAATGCCGGCTGCGGATTCCCATGCGCGCGCGGGTTCGCAGTCTGAATCTGTCGAACGCGGTCGCCGTCGTGGTCTACGAGGCGTGGCGGCAAGGCGGATTTCCAGGCGCTGGTTGAATCGGCATGCACAAGACCCGGCGGCTGTCCTACCCTACATGTTGAAATCCAAACACGGCGGGGACATGGATCATGGCGGTGGAGATCGAACACAAATTCCTGGTTCGCGATGAGCGCTGGCGGCGGGAGGTCGAGCGCTCGGTACGGATGCGGCAGGGCTATCTGACCAGCGACGCCCGTTGCTCGGTGCGGGTGCGGATCGCCGGCGATCAGGGCCATTTGAACGTCAAGAGCGGAACGCTGGGCATCCAGCGCAGCGAGTACGAATATCCCATCCCGCTGGCGGAGGCGGAGGAAATGCTCGATACCTTGTGCGAGCAACCGTTGCTGGAGAAAACCCGCCACTTCGTGCGTTTCGGTGGGCATCTATGGGAGATCGACGAGTTCGAAGGCGACAACGCCGGTCTGATCGTGGCCGAGGTGGAGCTGAGCCGGACCGACGAATCATTCGACCGACCCGACTGGCTGGGCGCGGATGTGTCGCACGACATCCGCTACTACAACTCGCAACTGGCCCGCCATCCCTACCGGACCTGGTCGTGTCCGAACGGCTGATCCGGATCAGCATCCCCGAGCAGCGGTTGACGCTGCTGGAAGCGAACGGGGCGACGATGGCCTACCCGGTATCGACCGCCCGCAACGGTCCCGGCGAGCGGCGTGGCAGCGGTTGCACGCCGCGCGGCTGGCATCGCATCCGCATCCGCGTCGGTGCCGGACTGCCGCTGAATACGGTCTTCGTCGGCCGGCGGCCGACCGGCGAGCTTTACGGTTCGGATCTGGCGGTTCGCCATTCAGGGCGGGACTGGATTCTGACTCGCATCCTGTGGTTGACCGGGCTGGAGCCGGGCTACAACCGCGGCGGTGAATGCGACACCCTGCGGCGCTTCATCTACATTCACGGTTGCCCGGACACCGCACCCATGGGCGTGCCGCTGTCGCACGGCTGCATCCGCATGCGGAACCAGGATTTGCTGGAGTTGTTCGAGCGGGTGGCGGCGGGCGACCGGGTGTTCATCGCCGACTGAATTGGGGAAGTCGGATGATGTTTCCAGCTCAGTCCGAGTCCGGTTCCGAGTCCAGTTTGGAGCGCATGCTGTCGAGCACGCCCTGGAATGCTTGTCGGTTCTGGGGATTGATCTCGCTGAGGGTGCGGTGCGCTTCGAAAACGATGCGGGTCAGATCGTCTTTGTCGCAGGGCGTCTGGGACGCCAATTGCTGGAGTGCCACCGAGATGGTTTCGCCGGTATCGCGAATGTTGAAAATCTCATAGAACCCCATGGTGTCCAGCACCTGATTGACGTCGGCGTTGGTGGACAGCAAGGTGGTCTTGCGGGAAAGGTGCTCGCGACTGAAGTTGGCGATCTTGGCCAACAGGCCCAGGCTGGTGCTGTCGATGGAGTGGGTCTCGGTCAGGTCCACGACGATGTCGTCGAAATCGGCGCGGGCGAACAGGTCGTCCAGGAAATCCCCCAGGGCGCAACCCATGGTGTAGCGGATATCACCGACCAATTTGATCAGGTAAACAGTGCCTTGCTTGACGTAGAATGCGGTGCCCGCCTCCATCTCAGTCCGTCCTCGTGATCAGCAACAAGGTGACATCATCCGGCAAAGGGCCGGTTTGATCCAGACCCAATTGTTGAATGAGATTTTCGATGGTGAGGTCGGTGCCGCCGATCAGCTCCAGCAAGAACGCCTGTTTGTCGCGCAGGCTGGTCTGCGGCAAGGTTTCGAGGATGCCATCCGAGATCAGCGCCATGGCGAACCGCGGCGGCAGCCGCAGCGCTTCGGTCTCATAATGGGCAAAATCGAACAGGCCGATCGGCAGGCTTTTCTTGCCGACATAACTCGCCTGCTGGCCGTCGAACAGAATCGGGAAGGGAAACTGGCCACCGCTGCTGTAGCGCAATAGATTGTTCGACCACTCGATGATGCCATAGAACATGGTCAGGTACTTGTCCATGTGGCAACTGAAGATTTCCCGGTTCAAGCGGCTCAGCGTTTCCGCCGGGCTGAGAATCCCCCGGTCGCGTTTTTGCCGGTGCAGTTCCCGGTAGCGGCCGATGTAGCTTTTCAGCATCACCGTCACGAAGGCCGACGATACCCCGTGCCCGGACACATCGGCGATGTAGAAACCCAGGTGATCGCCGTCGATGACGAAATAATCCACGAAATCGCCGCTGAGATACTGCGAGGTGAGCAGGTGGCGGCTAAAACGGTAGTGACGGTAAATCTTGTCGTTTTCCGGTAGCAACTGGAATTGGATGCGCCGTGCCGCCGCTTCGTCTTCCTGCAATTGCCGCACGGTTTGCCGCAATTGTTCGTTGACCCCCTCCAGGTGCTCGCGGTGCTCGCGGTTTTCCCGCCGTAGCCGGGCGCGCTCCAGGGCGTGATTGATGGCGTGCTCCAGCACCGCCATGTCCTCGATCGGTTTGGTGACGTAGTCCCAGGCGCCAAGCTTGAGCGCCTGAATGGCGTCGCTCATGCCGCCCATGCCGGACACCACCAGGATCGGTAGTTCGGGGAACTCGTGAGTCACCGTGGCCAGCACCTGCAGGCCGTCCATGCCCGGCATCCGCAGGTCGCACAGCACCAGATCGGGTTGCTCGGCGCGAATCATCTCGATGCCGACTTGGCCATCGCGGGCTTGAGTGACCTCGAACCCGCTGTCTTCCAGATAAGCGGTGAGGATCTCGCGGACCATCTGCTCGTCGTCGATGGTCAGGATACGTGCCGGTCTTTCGCTCATGGCTGGGTCTCGCGCGTCGCCGCCAAGGCCCGCGCCGCCGCCGCCAGCGGCGCCATGTCGTTCAGCGGTTTCTGATAGACCCGGTCATCGTCCAGGCCCAGTGCCCGCAAGTCGTCGGGCAGGTTGTAGCTGGAAGAGCCGGTATGGATCAGGAACTCCATCTCGGGATACATCTGATGCAAGGCTCGGATGGCGGTGTTGCCGTCCATGTCGGGCAGGCGCATGTCCATGATGCAGATTTGGCAGGAGGTGCCTTCCCGCAGCCAGCGCAAGGCCGGGGCAACGGCTTCGAACGCCGCCACCCGCCAGCCTTCGTCCTCCAGGTAGGCCTTCAGGTTTTCCCGAATCATTTCCTCGTCGTCGACGATCAAGACCCAAGCGCTCATGGTGGCGCCTCCCGGTTCGAAGGCAGGCGAATGCTGAAACAGGCGCCCTGGCCCGGTTTGGAGGTGACCGACAACCGGCCGTTGTGTTGCTCGGTGACGATGAAATAGGACACCGACAATCCCAAACCCGTCCCGGCCCCCACCTCCTTGGTGGTGAAGAAGGGTTCGAAGATTCGGTTAAGGGTTTTTTGGTCCATGCCGGGTCCGTTGTCAATCACTTCGAGCAAAACGGTGTCCGGTTCGCGGCGGGTGCGCAAAACGATGGTCGGCGACGGCGTGCCGTCGTCGGCCATGGCTTGGGCGGCGTTCTTGAGCAAATTCAGGATCACTTGCTCGATTTCCGTCTTGTCGCAATACATCAAGCGCAGCGCTGGGTCGTAATCGCGTTCGATGGTGATGCGCCTGAAGTCGTATTTTTTTTTCAGGTCGTAGTCGCTGGCGGCCAGTCGCAGCACGGTTTCCAGCATCTCTTCCAGGTCCACCAGGGCGAAGTGTGACTCGCTGCGCCGGCTGAACGACAGCATGTCGGCGACGATCTTGGCGGCGCGCGCGCCGGCTTCGCGAATGCCTTCGAGGAAATGCAGGATGCCTCGTTCCGCCAGATAACGGTTGATCCGATGCAAATCGGCGTCGATGGCGGCGGCGGCCTCGCGGTTCTGCGGCATGTCCGGGTCGATGCGCCGCAGAATCTTTTGGCTACCCTGCATGATCACGCCGAGTGGATTGTTGATTTCATGCGCCATGCCGGCCGCTAGTCCTCCGACCGACAACATCTTTTCAGTCTGTACCATCATGG
>JAGRHI010000434.1 GCA_020445045.1 Candidatus Competibacteraceae bacterium | reverse complement strand
CGTTTTATAACACCATTGGATAATTGTTTTTTCAAATTACTATAATTACACTTTCGCGCCTATTTTTGGCATTCATAGCCGCTGGGGCAGTGAGTGCTCATCTTGCCCACGCCCAGCACGGGACCGGGGTCTTCCATGCCCCACGGATTTCCCTCTGTGGCATTGCTGCGGTGGATTTGATTGGCCAATCCCCAACCCTTCTTTTTCCATTTCTCCAGATTGGGCACACCATCGTAGAACACCTCTCGAAAAAAGAGCGTGTTGCTTGCAGAGCTATCCGCGACAGCTCTTAGGGCATAGAACGTCATGCTAGGGAAGAGGCTGTGGCTGATGACCCGCTGCGATGTCGATCCGTCGGCGTTGACGGTCAATTCCAGCTCCGTCCAGATCGGCGGATAAGCAGTGGCGAGTTCGGCCACCTCGCGACCCGCAACGTAGCCGACGTAGCCGCCCACGACTGTGCCGATGACGCCGCCCACAGCCACGCCGGGCAATCCTCCGATCGTGCCGATCCCGGCGCCAACCTTGGCTCCACCCAAGGCGCCGGCGCCGACGCCGACCGCGCCGCCCACGGCCCGACCGATTTTCTCGGGACTCTCCGTGCGGCATCCCACGATTTGCTTGAAGGTCACGGCATTATTGCCCGCCGGTATGATTTTTCGACCGATCATGCCGACTGGCGCGCTGTCGAGGCCCATGTACGACGGTCCGCGATACATTCCGCTTTCCCTGGTAAATCGCGGATTCTGGATCGCGCCGCTACTGATATCGAGCTGGACCTCCAGCAGATTCGCGAACCGGTACAGGCGCCCCCCGGTCACGTCATTCTTGACGAGGGTCGGACCCGGATCACCTTTCTTGTCGACTTCGGGCAAGCCGGTTTTGGGATCGATCCAGCTTAAGGAAGCGATACTGTAAGTAGCCATGATTTACCTCGTTCCAATGGAGTTTTTCGAAAATCCCTCCAACTCCCTTTGTTAGAGTTTTAGAAGCTGTCTAAAAACTCGATTCCTAAAAATCGACAACTTGTCGTTATAGCTTACCCCCTATCAGTTCTTCATCAGGGGGCACACCTGATAGAAGGGGGGTAAAGGTTGTTGCATTTGTAGCTTCCGGCGGATCACGCGCAGACCCCGAGTGAACCAGGAGACGGCACCGCGAGCGAGCTTTTTAAAGCTCCAATGGTCAGGATCGGTTTGTTCTTGCGTTTTTTTCTAGGGGTGTCGGGTGATCGCGGGCCGCCTCCTGACCGACGCGCACGCACCAGTACCTGGCCAAGGCCATGATGAACAATAACCGAAACCTCATAATCTTAGGCTAACTCAAAATTGATAGGGGGTAAGATCATTTAACAAACTGATTCACATTGAAATCATAATAAGTATAGAATCTCCGGAGCCGAAGGTCGTGAGTTCAAGTCTCGCCGGGCGCGCCATCTTTTCAAGCACTTAGCCTCGTTTTTGTAAGCCCTTCGGCCCTGGGAGTGGACAGGAAGGGACAGGAGCGGACAGGAAGGGACATTTCAGGCCCAATCCAGCCGTGCAACCGCCCCGCGCAAGCGTTCGGGCGCCAGATGCGCATAGCGTTCGGTCATCTCAATCGAGGCGTGCCCCAGTAAATCCCGCACTTCCGGCAGTGACCCAACGGGCTGGCCATGGACCGCGCCGCTGATTCGACGCGCGACTTACAGGCGCAGGCAGTGTTGATTTATTTAAAGAATTTTACCATCATGAATTTTTTGAGCTACAACCCTCGACCGTATCCATGCTACCTTGCTGTTGCATGATCGTCCGGCACTGTATCTGAAAGGCAGCGAGGAGGGGCGACTGCTGGACACCATGCTGCTGGTCGTACCTTAAAATTAGGAAAACATCATGCTCAAGTCACTGCGCGTCGAGGGTTTCAAATCGTTGGCCGATACACAGTTATCGTTCCCACGTCTGACCGTGCTATTCGGACCGAATGCAGCGGGTAAAAGCAACGTGCTGGACGCCGTTCAAGCCTTATCACGTACTGGTACGCTCCGAACGTTGTCGGACGCGCTCTCCGAACCGATCCGCGGTTATCCGATTGAGGCGTTTTCGTTTCCGCGTGGCGGATTGCCAGAACTATTGACCTCCACATGTGCTCGCTTCAAATTGGAAGCAGACTTGTCAGTTGGGAGAGAGACGTATCGCTATCGGATTGCTGTTGCCATCGAACCGGGTTCCGGGCGACTGACAATTGAGGATGAATATCTGGCTCAACTTGGTGCACGTGGCGAGCCGAAAGGGCGGCCATCACTTGAGAAGGTTGGCGAGAACCTACACATCCGGCGTAAAAGCAAACCAGCTCATCCGCGACAGGAACCGGTCGGACTGAATCACTCGATTCTTTCCGATCCGCGTTTGGGAGGGAGTGAATACCGCTCACTGGAGCGCACCCGACAGGAACTCTCGGGTTGGAGGGTTTACTATCTTGACCCGCGAGTGGCGATGCGTTCAGCACGACCCCCAGAGGCGGTTACCGATATCGGAATGCTCGGCGAGCACCTTGCGCCGTTTCTGTATCGGCTGCGCGCCGAGGCCCGTAAGGATTTCGATACCGTCGTCCGAACACTGCGCACGCTGGTGCCCGCAGTCGAGTCAGTCGACGTGGATCTCGATCTAAAGCGCGGCACCTTGGACATTCTAGTCGTGCAGGACGGCACCAGTTACTCGTCGCGAATCGTATCGGAAGGGACGCTACGCGTCTTGGCCTTGTGCGCTATCGCCGCCAACCCCTGGGGCGGCCCGCTGATCGGGTTCGAAGAACCAGAGAACGGCGTACACCCGCGCCGCTTGGAGTTGATTGCC
The DNA here is from genome assembly GCA_020445045.1 of Candidatus Competibacteraceae bacterium. Lineage (GTDB taxonomy): Bacteria > Pseudomonadota > Gammaproteobacteria > Competibacterales > Competibacteraceae > Competibacter. Next base: position 1,024 of record JAGRHI010000434.1, on the reverse strand, counting down.
CAGCTCCTGTGGAATTTGGCGCACGCCGGCCCACCGCGCGAACGGCAGATCATCGTAACGACACATTCTCCGCTGTTCTGCGATGCCTTGCTGCGTATCCACCGCGAACAACCCGGTAACTTTGCGTTACTGAACGTTCGCCGCAGCGCGGGACGGACGCTAGTCGATCAGTTCGTGCAAATTGGTCCCTTGTTTGACGATAACGAGATCGCCAAGGGGTTGGTGGATGACGCCGAGGAGGCATTGTTCGAAAAGCTGTTGCGCCGAGGGTTAATTGATGCCTAGCGTTGACCTTTTCGCCGAGGATCAAGCGCACGAGCTGTTCGTTTCGGCGCTGCTGCGGCGCATCTTAGGCCGAGCCGATCTGCACGTCCGTTCCGCAGTCGGCGGTCACGGGCGCGCACTGACAGAGTTGAAAACATACCAGCGCTTAGTGCTCAGAGGCGCCGCTGGATTGGTTCGCCCCGATCTGCTGATCGTGATTATTGATGCGAATTGCCAAGGACCGGTCAAAGCCAAGAACGCGATTCAGAGAGAAATCGTGGCTGAGGCTGCGGGCGAGACAGTGATCGCCTGCCCCGATCCTCATATCGAGCGCTGGTTCTTCGCTGACCCCGAGGTGTTCGCCCGGATTATCGGTGTCGATCAGCAGCCGGGCCGGCGCAAATGCGAACGCAGTTGGTACAAGGCCTTGCTGAAAGAGGCCGTGCGGCGCGCCGGCCATTTCCCAACGATGGGTGGTGTCGAATTCGCAGAGGAATTAGTTTGGGAAATGGACCTGCACCGCGCCGGGCGCAATGAACCTAGCCTCGGGACTCTGATCGATGGGGTGAGTGCTTTTGCGACACGAGCACAACGTTAAATTGTATGGACAAACAAGGCATTGCCCCACTACAGTTTTGCGGTGCAGAGGAAACAATACGCCGCCGGCGAGAACGCAGCATGCGCTTTCAACCCCAGAGCGGAAGGTTGTATAAGTTCAAATCTCGCCGAGCACGCCAGTTAAATCACCCCCGGCAAAGCC
>JAGRHI010000110.1:16307-23831 GCA_020445045.1 Candidatus Competibacteraceae bacterium | reverse complement strand
TCAACCTTTATCTGGTGGATGGACGTCAGCACTGCCTGCGCCTGACCAGCGATTTGCAGGTGGCCACCGGCATCGTGCTGGCGGCGGTACTGGAAGAAGCAAGTTACCCCATTTATTCATGAAACAAGAGGATATCGCCCATGGCCAAGATCGGTTTGTTCTACGCCACCGACACCGGTAACACCCGCAAGATCGCCAAGCGGATCAAAAAGCAGTTCGAGGAAGGGGAAATCGAGCTGTTCGATGTCGCCAAGGTCACCCCGGACGCGATGAAGGATTGCGAGGCCCTGATCGTCGGGACCCCGACCCTGGGTGATGGCGAATTGCCCGATACCCTGGCGGCATTCCTCGAACAGATGGATAACAGCCATGTGAGCGGCAAGACCATCGCCATGTTCGGTCTGGGTGATCAGGTCGGCTATCCCACCGAGTTCGTGGACGCGCTCGGCATCACCTACAAAAAACTCAAGAAGCTGGGCGCCAATCTGATCGGCGGCTGGTCGGCGGAAGGCTACGAATTCGAGAAATCCAAGGCCCTGCGCGATGGCGAGTTCGTCGGACTGGTGCTCGATCAGGACAATCAGTCGGACCTGACCAACGAGCGATTGGAAGAATGGCTCGAACAGGTCAAGCCCGAGCTGCTGGACGCGGCGGTGACGGGTTGAGGTCGATCACGGAAAACCAGGGGCATGGGGACGGATCGATTCCGCTCCCCCATGCCCTGTCCTTCCGTTCCGCGTGCCCTACTTCCCCGCTTCCTGAACGCTCCGCAACCCCGCGCCCGTTTGAGGACACTCCGAGGATCATCCGATGAAACCCAGCGATCTCGCCGCACTGGTCGACGAACCGGCTTGCTCCCACAACCTGAAAAGCAAGTCTGGCTGCGCCCGCCCCAAGCCGGGAGCCGCCGCCGGCGGCTGTGCCTTCGATGGCGCGCAGATCGCCCTGCTGCCCATTGCCGATGTCGCGCACATCGTCCATGGACCCATATCCTGCGCCGGCAATGGCTGGGACAATCGCGGCGCCCGTTCCACCGGCCCCACGCTGTACAAGCTCGGTCTGACCACCGACCTCAGCGAGCAGGACGTCATCATGGGGCGCGGAGAAAAGCGCTTGTTTCACGCCATCAAGCAAGTGATCGACAGCCACGCCCCGGCGGCGGTGTTCGTGTACAGCACCTGCGTGACGGCGCTGATCGGCGACGATCTGGAGGCGGTCTGCAAGGCGGCGGCGCAGCGCTGGGGCGTACCGATCATTCCGATCGACTCGGCCGGTTTCTTCGGCAGCAAGAATCTGGGCAATCGCATTGCCGGCGAGGCAATGCTCAAGTACGTGATCGGCGGCCGCGAGCCGGAACCGCCGCCGGTGGACCCCGCGCGACCGGAATTGCGGGTCCACGACATCAATCTGATCGGCGAATACAACATCGCCGGCGAACTGTGGCACACCCTGCCGCTGTTCGACGAACTGGGATTGCGGGTGTTGTGCTCCCTGTCCGGCGACGCCCGCTTCCAGGAAATTCAGACCATGCACCGGGCCGAGGTCAACATGGTGGTGTGTTCCCGCGCCATGCTCAACGTCGCCCGCAAGCTGAAGGAACGTTATGGCGCGTCCTGGTTCGAGGGCAGCTTTTACGGTATCCGCGATGTATCCGCCGCCCTGCGCGACTTCGCCCGCCTGCTCGACGACCCGGATCTTCACGCCCGCACCGAGGCGCTGATCGCTCGTGAAGAGGCTCGGATCGATGCCGAACTGGCGCCCTGGCGGGAACGGCTGCGCGGCAAGCGGGCGCTGCTGTACACCGGCGGAGTCAAATCCTGGTCCATCGTCGCCGCCTTGCAGGATCTGGGGCTGAAGGTGGTCGCCACCGGCACCAAGAAATCCACCGAGGAGGACAAGGAGCGAATTCGGGAGTTGATGGGCGAGGATGCCCAAATGATCGACGACGGCAATCCGCGCGGTCTGCTCGATCTGGCTCGCGACACGCAAGCCGACATCCTGATCGCCGGCGGCCGCAACATGTACACCGCCATCAAGGCTCGCCTGCCATTTTTGGATGTCAACCAGGAACGGGAGCACGGCTATGCCGGCTATCAGGGCATGGTGACGCTGGCGCGGCAACTGGTTCGCGCCCTGGAAAACCCGGTATGGGACGCCGTGCGCCATCCCGCGCCCTGGACCACGCTCCCGGAGGCGGCTCATGGCTGAAATCGTTCGCCGCAACAAACCCCTGTCCGTCAGTCCGCTGAAGACCAGCCAACCGCTGGGCGCTAGTTTGGCGATACTTGGACTCGATCGCGCCATCCCGCTGCTGCACGGCGCCCAAGGTTGCGCCGCCTTCGCCAAGGTGTTCTTCGTGCGGCATTTCCGCGAGCCGATCCCGCTGCAAACCACCGCGCTGGATCAGATCAGCAGCATCATGAATCCGGACGACAGCTTGCTCGAAGGTCTGGTTACCGTGTGCGAGAAGCACCGGCCGGCGGCGGTGGGCCTGTTGACCACCGGCCTGACCGAAACGCAAGGCACCGACATCCATCGGGTGCTCAAAATCTTCTGCGAACGCCATCCGGAATTTCGGGCGATCCGTATCGTGCCGGTGAACACCCCGGACTTCAGCGGCGGCCTGGAATCCGGCTTCGCCGCGGCGGTGCAGGCGATGATCGAACATTGGACCCCATCCGTCACGGCCAGCGGCGTCCAACCCGGCCACCGGCCCCGGCAAATCAACGTGCTGTGCGGGCCTTCCCTGACGCCGGGCGACCTGGAAGCGCTGAAGGAGCTGATCGAGAGTTTCGATCTGCATCCGCTGCTGCTGCCCGACTTGAGCGATTCCCTGGACGGTCATCTGGCCATCGACGAATTCTCACCGCTCACCACCGGCGGCACCCCGGTCGCCGCCTTCGCCACCCTGGGCGACGCCGCCGCCACCCTGGTCATCGGCGCGTCGCTGTATCCCGCCGCCGAACGACTGGCCCAACGCACCGGCACGCCGCTGCATCGCTTTGACCATCTGTGGGGGCTGGAGGCAAACGACCGCCTGATCATGACCCTGGCGGGTATCGCCGGCTGTCCGGTGCCGGCGCGGCTGGAGCGGCAGCGCGCGCAATTGCAGGACGCCATGCTCGACACCCATTTTCTGCTGGGCCAAGCGCGACTGGCCATCGCCGCCGACGCCGATCTGCTGCACGCCGCCTGCGCGCTGGGCATCGAGATCGGCGCGGAAATCGTGGCGGCGGTCACCTCCTGCCGCACGGCGGTGCTGGAGCGCATTCCGGTGGCTCAGGTGCATATCGGCGACCTGGAGGATTTGGAGCAATTGGCGCGACGGAACGAGGCGGAACTGCTACTGGGCAACTCCCACATGGCGGACGTGGCCCAGCGCCTGACCCTGCCGCTGCTGCGGATGGGCTTTCCGCTGTACGACCAGATCGGCGCTTACCGGCGCACTTGGATCGGCTATCGCGGTAGCCGGCAAACCTTGTTCGATCTGGCCAACGGCCTGCTCGGCGCGCATCAGCAACCGGTGACACCCTACCACTCCCTCTATTCCCCAAAACCCGATCATCGGCCGGAGGAGCATGGATATGAAACTGCGACGGCATCTATGGATCGTCACGGGTGGCACTGAGGCAACGGCGATGACGACGACCGTAAGGCTGGCTTTCGCCAGCAGTGACCGCAAGCGGGTGGACCAACACTTTGGCTCCGCTTGCGGCCTGGCCATCTATGCGGTGAACGAGCAGCAGGCCACCCTGCTGGAGTTCGCCCAATTCGGCGACCTGGAGCAAGACGGTCACGAAGACAAGCTGACCACCAAGCTGGCGCTGGTGCGGGACTGCGCGGCGGTGTACTGCCAGGCGATCGGCGGTTCCGCCATCCGGCAGTTACTGGCCGTCGGGGTGCAACCGATCCGGGTCGAGGAAAACATGCCGGTCGAGCGCCTGCTGAACGAGGCGCAAACCGCGCTCAGGGCTGGAACGGCGCCGTGGTTGCCTGGCGTGCGCCGGCGACGCGACGACCCTCACCGCTTCGAGGCGATGGAGGCGGAAGGCTGGCAGGAATAAACGGTTCCCTAACCGTTCCCGGTTCGGGCATACGCCTCGTACCGGGACATCATGTATAAACAGAGAGGTCATTTATGGGCGCGGAACCCAATATCACCGGCATCACTCGCGGAGGAACCGCCTGGATTCCTCAATTCGCGGTCGCGCTGGACGAAGGCAAGTGCATCGGCTGCGGCCGCTGCTACAAAGTTTGCCCGCGCGATGTGCTGACCATCGTGCAGCGGGCAGTGGACGATGTGGACTTCGACGACGATGACGACGATGACGACGACGACAGCGACAACTCGTTCATGACGTTGACCAATCCCATGGATTGCATCGGCTGCGAGGCGTGTTCGCGGGTCTGCCCCAAGGCCTGCTTTACCCACGAAGCGCTGCCGGTGGCGGCGTAAGGCATCGCCTCGCTTCGGGCGCGTCGTTTCCACGGACTGCTCGTCGTCCGGTAAATCGCCGGACGCGCGGGCTGTCCGCCGGCGGGCGCGTCGGCTGTCAACCAACCTACTTTTCGCGGAGATCGACGATGCGCATCAGCACCAGAAACCAGTTCAAAGGTCAGGCGACCGTCCTCCGCATCGGCCCGGTCAACGCCGAGGTCAGCGTCGACATCGGCGGCGGCGACCAAATCGACGCCCTCGTCACCACCAAGAGCCTGGAAAGTCTGGGCATCCGCGACGGCGTCGAAGTGTACGCGCTGATCAAGGCATCGTCGGTCATGGTCATGAGCGGGTCCGCGCCGCTGAAGCTCAGCGCCCGCAACCAGTTACGGGGCAACGTGATTCGCTGCAAGAAGGGCGCGATCAACGACGAGGTGACGATCCAGTTGCCGGGCGGCGGAACCGTCACCGCCATCGTCACCAACCAAAGCTTCGACGGTCTGGAACTCAAGGAAGGGGTCGAGGCGATTGCCGTGTTCAAGTCCACCAGCGTCATGCTCGGCGTGGCGTCGTAAACGCGCCTTTTGCCGAGAATGTGTCATCGTCCGCCTACCGTGGCGGTACGAACCCATGCGGCCGTCAACTGACGCACGGCGCCATAAATCGCGATACCGATGCCATCGGCCGCCATATCCAACAGACTGGCCTCCCGGTCCGGCGTAAACCCTTGGGCGATTTCTATCCCCACTCCGTAGGCTAGCAGGCCCAGAGTCAAGCCACGCCAGAACGGCCATCCGGGAAAAGCCTGCTCGGCGAGCAGGGCCAGGGTGAAAAACGCCAAGGCATGATCCAGTTTATCCCACGCAGTGGTCACCGGCACGGCGGTCATCGGCATCAGGGCCAGCACCATGATCGCGATCACCGCGAGGGCCAGGGCCAGACGGGCCACGGGTAGCGGGAGCCAGGGAAGTCGCGGCATCTCTATTGACCTGTATGGCGGGAGTAAAGTGAATTACGGGTTTCCAAATGCACGGACGGATTCCGGCGCGGCGCGCGATGGTGGGAGATCCGGCGTGGCCATTTTGCCCATTTGGCTTGATTGACTCAATCATTGACTCAATCATCCTCTGGACCCAACGAATCCGGCTGCTGGAATTTCAAGCTGGTCGAACCGAGCGAGCCGGGCCGGGTACTGGAACAGATTCAGGCGCGCGGCTACCATCAGAAATACACCGGTCAACCGGTGACCCTGATCGGCATGGAGTTCAGCCGCGCCGAACGCAATCTGACCGGCTTCGAGTGGCGGAGAACCCCGTAACTTCAATCATGAACAAACTCCCCATCGGCATCCAGACCTTCCGGGAAATCCGCGAGGAAGGCTATTGCTACGTCGACAAGACCCCGCTGGTCGCCCGCATGGCCGACGAGGGCAAGTATTACTTCCTGTCCCGCCCCCGCCGCTTCGGCAAGAGCCTGCTGGTCAGCACCTTGGCCGCCGCCTTCGCCGGCCAGCGCGAGTTGTTCGCCGGGCTGTACCTGGAAAACCACTGGGACTGGAGCCGCCATGCTCCGGTGATCAGTTTGGACTTTGGCGAGGGGATACTGAGCGATACCGACTTGTTGACGGCGTCGACGGCGATGCAACTGGCGGAATGCGCCGAAACGCATGGGATCACGCCACCCGCCACCGGACCGATTCATCTGCGTCTGCACAGCCTGATCCGCAATCTCCACGCCGCGACCGGCGAGCGGGTGGTGGTGCTGGTGGACGAATACGACAAACCGATTCTGGATCATTTACATCAGCCGGAGCGGGCGCTGGAACTGCGGGAAGGGTTGCGCAATCTGTACTCGGTGTTGAAAAGTCAGGACGCCCGGTTGCGCTTCGTGCTGCTGACCGGAGTCAGCAAATTCTCCAAGGTCTCGCTGTTCTCCGGGCTGAACAATCTGGAAGATCTCACCCTGGACGAGCGGTTCGCCACGGTATGCGGCTATACCCAGGGCGAATTGGAAACCACCTTCGCCGACTGGCTGGACGGGGTGGACCTGCCGGAAGTGCGGCACTGGTACAACGGTTACCATTTTCTGGGCGAGTCGGTCTACAACCCCTTCGACGTGCTGCTATATCTGCGCAACCGCGAATTTCGCGGTTACTGGTTCGAGACCGGCACCCCCACCTTCCTGATCAACCTGCTCAAGACCCGGCGCTATAACCTGGCCTCGCTCGACCGGCTGGAAGCCGGGGAAACGCTCCTCGGCAGCTTCGATGTCGGCTGCATCGAACCCGAAACCCTGCTGTTCCAGACCGGCTACCTGACGATCCGCGACAAGATCCACCAAGGCGGACGCATCAAATATCGGCTGGGCTATCCCAACCAGGAAGTGCGGATGAGCCTGAGCGACGCCTTGCTGAATGCGCTGACGCCGGACATGCAGCGCAAGGAACACACCCAGGACCGGATCTTCGCCGCCCTGGAAGCGGATGACCCCGGGCAATTGCGCCAAGCGTTCCACGCCTTCTTCGCCGCCATTCCGCACGACTGGCACCGCCGCAACGCCATCGCCGATTACGAAGGCTATTGGGCCTCCCTCGTGTACTGCTATTTCGCCGCCCTGGGGCTGACGGTCATCCCCGAGGATGTGACCAACCACGGACGGATTGATTTGACGATCCTCTGGGCCGGCCGGGCCTGGCTGCTGGAGTTCAAGGTGGTCGAACTGAGCGAGCCCGGCCAGGCGCTGGAACAGATTCAGACGCGCGGCTACCATCAGAAATACACCGGCCAACCGGTGACCCTGATCGGCATGGAGTTCAGCCGCGCCGAACGCAATCTGACCGGCTTCGAGTGGCGGCGGCTGGACCCATAACCTTGTCCTTGGCTTGTCGCCTTTCCGACAACCCTCCCGCTCAATCTGTGCGAAACCCTCCGCAATAGTCGGAATTAGCCGGTAACTCATTGTTTCAAAATATTCATGAATTGGCACGAGGATTGTTAGCCCCTTGGCGGTACTACTTCCTTCGAGCCTTGCCATGAACGCAGCAACACCCCGCACTCTGATGATCGACGACACCACCCTGCGCGACG
>JAGRHI010000110.1:15906-16122 GCA_020445045.1 Candidatus Competibacteraceae bacterium | reverse complement strand
GCGAGGCCGACTTGCGACAATGCCGTGATCTGGGCGTGTGGGCCATCGATCTATCGGTGCCGCTGTCCGATCAGCAACTGCGGCACAAACTGGGCTGGCGGCGTGAACAAGCGCTGGACGCGATCCGCCATTTGGTGCCGCAAGCACGCGAGCTGGGGCTGGAGGTGATCGTCGGCGGCGAGGACGCTTCTCGGGCCGATCACGATTTTCTGCTAC
>JAGRHI010000110.1:15655-15862 GCA_020445045.1 Candidatus Competibacteraceae bacterium | reverse complement strand
CGCTGGGCATCATGGAGCCGTTCGGGGTGCTGGCGATTTTCCAGCGCCTGCGGGCGGCGGTCGATCTCGAACTGGAAATGCACGCCCACGACGATCTGGGACTGGCCACCGCCAATACCCTGGCCGCCGCGCTGGGTGGCGCCACCCATGCCAACACCACGGTCAACGGCCTGGGCGAACGCGCCGGCAACGCCGCCCTGGAAGAGG
>JAGRHI010000110.1:12457-15574 GCA_020445045.1 Candidatus Competibacteraceae bacterium | reverse complement strand
ACCGCCCGCTGTCCTGGCACAAGAGTCTGGTCGGCGAAGGCGCGTTCACCCACGAGGCGGGTATCCACGTGGACGGTTTGCTCAAGAACCCGCTCAATTATCAAGGGGTGGACCCGGCGGAACTGGGCCGTAGTCACCGCTTGGTGCTCGGCAAACATTCCGGCACGCGGGCGGTGGCGCGGTTCTACCACGATCTCGGCATCGCGCTGAGTCCGCGCCAAGCCAGCGCCGTGCTCCAGCGCATCCGTGCTTTCGTCGGCCAACACAAACGCTTGCCGGAATCCACCGAGCTGGAGTCGTTCTACCGCGAACTCAGCACCGATCCACATCCCCTAGCCCTCAACTTTCCTCAACGCTCCACCCACGCCGAGGTATCACCATGACCGAGACTACCCTGCAACAGGATCTGGCCGAGATGAGCTCGGCCGAGGATTTTCTGCTCTATTTCGGGATCGACTTCGACCCCAAGGTGGTGGAAGTGAGCCGTCTGCATATCCTGCAACGCTTCCACGATTATCTGCAAAAAGGGGAGGCCCATGACCGAGCGGGTTACATCCAATGCCTGCAACAGGCTTATCAGGATTTCGTGGACTCCGATCCCCTGACCGAAAAGGTTTTCCAAGTCTTTCACCGGCAGGCCGCGGCACGCGAAACGCGGATTCCGTTGTCGGACATCGGTCGTCGGTCGTGATCCTGCAACCGCGCTTTGCCTGCGACGACCAGGTCCGCGTCATCCGCAACCTCCGCAACGACGGCACCTATCCGGGTTGCGACACCGGCACGCTGTTGGTGCGGCGCGGCAGCGTCGGTTTCGTCCGCCATATCGGCGTATTCCTACAGGATCAGATCATCTACAGCGTTCATTTCCTGGAAGCCGGCAACCGCATCGTCGGTTGCCGGGAAACCGAACTGATCCCGGCGGATGCCCCCTGGGTTCCCAATCGCTTCGAACGCGGCGACCACGTCACCGCCAAACTGGCGCTGTCGATCGGCGGCGCGGTGGCGGTCGATCCGGGAACGTCCGGCGCGGTGCTGGCGGTGCTTCGCGAACCGGACACAACGGCGGACTACCACGTTCTGTTCGGTCAACGTCTGCTGTGCGTGCCGGAAAGCGCGTTGGACGCCGTCACGCCGGATTGAATCGCCGCCCACGAGGATGAGGTCTTGGCGTCGCTCTGTCATAATCGCCAGCCTTTTCGAGACTCGTGGAGATGACCGATGGACTCGGACCCGTTCGTGCAATGGTTCCGACAGGCTGGCCCCTACATCAACGCCCATCGCGGCCGGACCTTCGTGGTACTGTTCGGCGGCGAAGCGGTCGAGGCCGACTCCTTTTCCAGCCTGATTCATGACCTCGCCCTGCTGCACAGCCTGGGCGTTCGCCTGGTGCTGGTGCATGGCGCCCGCACCCAGATCGAGGCCCGCCTGCGCGAAGCCGGCCGCGCGCCGTGCTACGTCAACGGCCTGCGGGTGACCGAGACCGAAGACCTGACCCACGTCAAGCAGACGGTCGGTCGACTGCGCATCCGCATCGAGGCGCGGCTGTCGATGGGGCTGGCCAACTCGCCGATGCACGGCGCCCGGCTGCGAGTGGTGTCGGGCAACCTGATCACCGCCCGGCCGCTGGGGGTGCGCGACGGGGTGGACTACGGCTTCACCGGCGAGGTGCGGCGCATCGACGATCGCGCCATCCGCCTGTGGCTGGAGCAAGATGCCATCGTGCTGCTGTCGCCGCTGGGCTACTCGCCGACCGGGGAAATTTTCAACCTGCGCGCCGAGGACGTGGCCACCGCCGCCGCCATGGCCTTGCGCGCCGACAAGCTGTTGGTGCTGGGCGAAGGGCCGGAACTACGCGACCCCGCTGGCCAACCGGTCCGCCAGCTCAGCCTCGGCGACGCCAACCGGCTGCTGGCCGAACACCCCGCCTTGCCCGAAGACTCCGCCCGTCACCTGCGCCAGGCATTGCGCGCCGGCCAGGCCGGGGTGCGTCGGATTCACCTGCTCAGCCGCCGGTTCGACGGCGCGCTGCTGCTGGAGCTGTTCACCCGCGACGGGGTGGGCACCCTGATCGCCAGCGATATTTACGAAGGACTGCGGCCCGCCGCCATCGACGACGTGGGCGGCATCCTGGAGCTGATCCGACCGTTGGAGGAAGACGGCACCCTGGTGCGGCGCTCGCGCGAGCGGCTGGAAATGGAGATCGAACGCTTCGTCCTGCTGGAACGCGACGGCGCTATCATCGGCTGCGCCGCGCTCTACCCGCTCCCTGAAGAGGGGGTGGGCGAACTGGCCTGCGTCGCCGTGCATCCGAGCTACCGCAACAGCGGCCGCGCCGACACCTTGCTGCGCCATATCGAACGCCGCGCCCGCGAGCAGCGCCTGCAACGGCTGTTCGTGCTGACCACTCGCGCCGCGCACTGGTTTCGCGAGCGCGGATTCGAACCCGCCGAGGTCGCCAACCTGCCAGTGCAAAAACAAACCCTGTACAACTGGCAGCGTCGCTCCAAAGTCTTCATCAAAACCTTGTAAACTGCTCGGCGTTGTCATTCCCGAGGACGCCTCCATGCCCATTGCCACCACCCCGTTGCGAGTCCTGCAAGTCACCGACCTGCACCTGAAAGCCCAGCCCGGCAGCCGAGTCTGGGGCGTGGATGTGGATGCCGGGCTGAGCGCGGTGCTAGCGCGTATCCGGGAGCGGCATCCCGTGGTGGATTTCATCCTCGTGACCGGCGATCTGGTCGGCGACGAACCGGACGCCTACGCGCGGGTGCGCCAGGCATTGGAAGCGTTGGGCGCCCCGGTCCATTGCTTGCCGGGCAACCACGATTTCCCCGCGGCCCTGGGCCAGCACCTACGCGCTGGCCGGGTTCGGTGGCAACGGCATGTCGTCGTCGGCGACTGGCAATTCGTGCTACTGGATTCCAGCTTCCCCGGCACCCCCGGCGGTCATCTGGCCCCCAGCGAACTGGGGCTGCTGGACACCGCGCTGGCCATGCATCCCGAACTGCACGCCATGGTTTGCCTGCACCATAACCCGATTCCGACCGACACCCCCTGGCTCGATACCATGACGGTCGGCAACGGCGAGGCGTTGTTCGCGGTGCTGGATCGCTATCC
>JAGRHI010000110.1:0-12412 GCA_020445045.1 Candidatus Competibacteraceae bacterium | reverse complement strand
TTCAGCGCCCGGCGCGGCGATGTTCACCTGCTGGCCACCCCCGCGACCTGCGTGCAGTTCAAGCCCGGCACCGCCGAACCGCAAGTCGACGAACTGCCGCCCGGTTATCGCTGGTTCGAGCTCCACCCGGACGGCCGCTTGGAAACCGGGGTGGAACGGGTCGAGCCGGCGCGGATACCCGCCTCGGCCCGGCGTGCCCCGACATGATTCATGTATAATCCGCCGCCATGAACCTCAAAGACGATCTCGTTCGACACTATCACTGGCTGCGCCAGTACGGCCTCAACGACTCCCACAGCGGCAACGCCTCGGTGCGAAACGGAGAGGCGTTCTGGATCACCCCCACCGGCTGCTGCGCCGATACCCTCAGCAGCGGCGACCTGGTCGAATGCCGCCTGGACGGCGTGATCGGCCAAGGCGCCTCAATGGACGCCCGTTTGCATCTGGCGGTTTATCAGTCCAACTCCGAAACGCGCGCCGTGCTGCACAGCCATGGCCCCTATTCCGTGGCGATGACCATGGATAACGAAGAATTCCTGCCAGCCGATTTCGAGGGGCAGTTGTACTTCAATCGGGTGCCGGTACTGACCATTCCCTACGATCAATACGTGGCCAACGCCCCGCGACTGGTCGCCGAAATCCTGGCGGAATATCCCATTGCCGTGGTGCGCGGCCATGGTGTCTATGCCAGCGCCGACAGCCTCAACCTGGCCTATAAATGGACCTGCTCGCTGGAACTGTCGGCCAAGACCGCCTTCATCGCCCAGCAGGCGGGGAAGATCTGAATCGCTCACGGTCGCAATCCCCGCCACGCCACCCACCAGCTCAGCATGCCCAACACCGTCGCCAAATCGTACATGGCCACCGGCCCCACTCCCTGCCACAAATAACCGGCGGCGAGGCTACCCAATGCGTTGCCGGCCCCAAAGGTCAGACTGCTGTACAATGCCTGACCGCGTCCCTGCAACGAGCCGGGGAAGAATTGATGGATCAGATGCATGGCCACCGCATGAAACACCCCGAAACTGAAGGCGTGCAAGGTCTGCGCGAACAGCAGCAGCGGCAACTCGCGAGCAAAATGACCGATCAGCATCCAGCGCAGCGCCGCCAGGGCGAGTGCCGTCAGTAGCAAACGGCGTGGCCCGAAACGCGGCAGCAACCGGGGCATCACCAAAAACAGCCCGACCTCCGCCGCCACGCCCAAGCCCCACAGCAAGCCGATCCACTCACGCGAATAGCCGAGCATCTCCAGATACAACGAAAAAAACCCGTAGTACGGTCCGTGGGCGGCTTGGTTGAGAAAACAGGCGGTGAAAAAAGCGATCACCGCCGGCCGGCGCAACACGCTCCCCAGCGGTGGCGATTCGTGAACCATCGGCGGCGCGGCCCGTTCCGGCACCAGCAGGCTGTTCAGCCACAGCGCGGCAAACACCCCCCACAACAACGCCGGCACCATGCCGATTCCCCAGTCCTCCACCAGCAAACCCGCGCCGATCGCCGCGCCGATGAATCCCATCGACCCCCAGAGCCGAATCTGGCTGTAACGCTGGGTCTGCTCGCCCAGATGATCAAGGGTGACCGCCTCGAACTGCGGCAACGCCGCGTTCCAGAAAAAACTGAACAGCAGCATCACCAGCGCCAGCCCGATATAGGAATCGCCAACTGGATAGACCCCGGCAAACGTCAGCAATGCCGCCAGACAGGCCACGCGCACCACCCACATTCGCCGGCCACCGCGGTCGGCTAGCCATCCCCACAGGTTGGGCGCCACTATCTTGGTGGCCTGCGGGATCGCCATCAGCTCGCCGATCCGGGCCGGGTCGAAACCCAGCGCCAACAGGTACAGCCCCCAATACGGCAGCAGTACACCCAGGATGGCGAAATAAAACAGATAGAAACCGGACAGGCGCAGGTAGAGACGTAACGGGAGCACGGATTCCAGCGTGGCCGCTCAGTCGGCGGAATCGCGATGCGGAGCGGCGCCAGCGATTGGCGGCGTATCGGTGCGCACATCCAGATTCTGGCCCCGGTGGCGCAAGGCGTGGTCCATCAGCACCAGCGCCAGCATCGCCTCGGCGATGGGTGTGGCGCGAATGCCGACGCAGGGATCGTGACGGCCCTGGGTCACCACTTCCACCGGTTCGCCGCGAATATCGATGGTCCGTCCCGGCAGGCGGAGGCTGGAGGTCGGTTTCAAGGCGATGCTGGCGACGACCTCCTGTCCGCTGGAAATCCCGCCCAACACGCCGCCGGCATGGTTGCTGAGAAAACCCTCGGGAGTCAGTTCATCGCGGTGCTCGGTGCCACGCTGCTCCACGCTGGCGAAACCGGCGCCGATCTCCACCCCCTTGACCGCGTTGATGCTCATCAGCGCGTGAGCGATATCGGCGTCCAGACGGTCGAACACCGGCTCGCCCCAACCCGCCGGCACGCCGCTGGCCACCACCGTCACCCGCGCGCCGATGGAGTCGCCGGACTTGCGCAACGCATCCATGAACCGCTCCAGTTCGGGAACCCGGTCGGGGTCCGGGCAGAAAAACGGGTTGTGGTCCACTTCTTCCCAGACCAGCCTGGCTGGGCGAATCGGGCCAAGCTGAGCCAGATAACCGCGAATGACCACCCCGTAACGCTCGCGCAGATACTTGCGAGCAACGGCGCCCGCCGCCACCCGCAGCGCGGTTTCCCGCGCCGAGGAACGGCCGCCGCCACGATAATCCCGGATGCCATATTTCTGGTGATAGGTGTAATCGGCGTGACCCGGCCGGAAGCGGTCCATGATCTCGCCGTAATCCTTCGAGCGCTGGTCCACATTCTCGATCAGCAGGCCGATCGGCGTGCCGGTGGTCCGCCCCTCGAACACGCCGGACAGGATACGCACCTGATCCGGTTCGCGACGCTGGGTGGTATGCCGGCTCCGACCGGGTCGACGCCGGTCAAGATCACGTTGCACATCGGCCTCGGCCAGCGCCAAACCGGGCGGACAGCCATCCACGATCGCGCCCAGCGCCGGACCATGGCTTTCACCGAAGGTAGTGACAGTGAACAACTTGCCAAACGTGTTGCCAGACATGCGGAAACAATCCTTGGGTGCGCCACGCCGCTCCCCCATTTTGGATTAGCGGCGCGGAATTTGCTTGGATACCTTTCGACACAGGCACCGCCAATAGTTTTTGGCCGCGAACCGGGCGATTACCTACAATTGAAAGGCATATCATACCGCGTCGGCCCGTGACCATGTTCGCGTCGCCCGCGCATCGCCACGACGCACCAATTCCCCTGACCGCGACGGCCGGCCCGGAACACCGATGAAACCCGCCGCCGGACCGCGGCGCCGGCGATAAAACAGGACCAAACATGCATATTCCAGGCTATCAAATCGAGCGCGAACTCGGCCAGGGCGGCATGGCGATCGTCTACCTTGCCACGCAGGAGTCGCTGCATCGTCACGTGGCGTTGAAAGTCATCAAGCCCGTGCTGACCACGGATGAGGAATTCGCCGCGCGTTTCCTGCGCGAAGGCCGCATCATCGCCCAACTCAGCGACCCGCACATCGTCACCGTCTACGACATCGCCTCGCACGAGAACACCTATTACCTGTCCATGGAATACCTCGGGGGCGGTACCCTGCAACAACGCATCCGCGAGGGGCTGTCGCCGTCGGAAACCCTGATCATCGCCCGCGCCATTGTCGGCGCCCTGCACTACGCCCATGGCCGCGGCATCATCCACCGGGATATCAAACCGCAAAACATCATGTTCCGCGAAAACGGCACTTCGGTGCTGACCGACTTCGGTATCGCCAAAACGCTCGGCAGCAGCACCGTCATGACCCGCACCGGCCTGTCGATCGGCACGCCACGCTACATGAGCCCGGAGCAGATTCGCGGCCAGGGGGTGGATGCCCGCGCCGATCTGTACAGCTTCGGCGTGCTGTTTTACGAGATGCTCACCGGCAACGTGCCCTATGCCGCCGAAGACAGCTTCGCGCTGGCCATGATGCACGTGACGGCGCCGATCCCCGAACTGCCGCCGCGTTTGAGCACCTACCAACCACTGCTGAACAAACTGCTGGACAAGGATCCCGAGCGGCGCTTTCAAAGCGGTCAGGAGTTCATCGCCGCGCTGGACGCCCTGGAAACGGGTCATATCGACGATCTGCTGAACATCACCAGCCTCAACCAATCCACCGTCCGCTCCCCCACGCGCGCCAAGCGCCGGTTCGGCCGGAAAGCCGGCGCCCTGGCCGCCGCCGTGGCGCTGGCCGGCGTGGCCGCCGGGGGGGGTTACCTGTACCTGCACCGACCCGCGCCGACCACGCCGCCGTTGGCCGGGCCGGTTTCGCCGCCGGAGGCACCCACCGTCGACAACACCGCGCGGCGGCGCGAACAGGTTGAGCAACTATTGTCCGAGGCTCGCCGGCAACGACAGGCCGGCGCCCTGGAAGACGCCATGGCCCGCGTCCGGCAAGGTTTGCAACTGACGCCCGACCATCCCGAGCTGCTGGCTTTGCGTGAGGAAATCGACCGGCAACTGGCCGATGTTCGCGCCAGGGAGGAACAGCGACAACGGATGGAATTGCAAGCGGAACAGTTTTTCGAACAAGCCCAACGCGCCCGGCAGGAAGGCGCATTGGATATCAGTCTGGCTCACATCGAGCAAGGCTTGCGGGCCATGCCCGAGCACAACGGCCTGCTAGCGCTCAAGCAGGAAGTGCTGGCGCGCAAGACCGAACTCCAAAATCAGGAGGAAGCCGCCCGCCGGCAAGCCGAGGCCGAGCAGCGCCAGCGGAAGGCCGAGGAATTTCTGGCGCAAGCGCTGGACGACCAACGCAACCGAGCTTACGAAAGCAGCCTGCTGCAAATCGAACAGGGTTTACAGCAGGTTCCCGACCATCGACGCCTGCTGGCGCTGCGCGCCGAAGTCCGCGACCAGTTGCGCGCGGCCAAGACGCCGCCGCCCGCACCGCCGGCACCGGTCGAAAACGCTGCCACTCGGGTCACCGCCCTGCTCGGGGAATGCGACGCGCACCTGCGAGCCAATCGGCTGACGGTGGGCCGGGGCGGCAACGCCGCCAACTGCTATACCGAAGTGCTCAAGCTGGATCGCGGCAACGCCAGGGCACTGGCCGGACTCGACAGCATCGCCGATCGCTATCTCAATCTGGTCGCCGCCGCCATCCAAAGCAAAGACCTCGGTCGAGCCAAAAGCTTATTCGAGCGGTTGGAGTCGCTCAACCCGAACTATGCTCGCTTGCCCAGCTTGCGCGAACAACTGGCCCACGCGCAAGCGCTCGCCGAACCGGTCAGCCCGCCGCCATCCCGACAGCCGGAACCCAAACCAACTCAGCCGGAACCAGTCTCGCCACCGCCGATCAATCTGGTTTCGGTGCCGCGGTCCTCCGAACCCGCTTCGACGGCGGCGGAACCTAAAACCCAGGTCATTGCCGGGGACAGCCATACCCGATTGGCCAAAACCGAAACCGATGACAACGTCAGCCTGCATATGACGGTCTCCCCGCAAGGCATGCTCGACGATACCCATCAGCAACCTCCCAAGCCGCAAACCGCGCCGGCCCAACTGTTCGTGCGCGCCGATGTGGATAACGCCGAGGTCTGGATCAACAACCGCAAAGTCGGCACGACGCCGCTGGCGCTGGATCTACCGCCCGGCGTCTACCGGGTACGGGTCCGACAGGAAGGCCATACCGACTGGAACGGCCGGGTCGAACTCGCCGCCGGCGATGAAAGCAGACTGTCGGCCAATCTGCCCAAGAAGCTAGAAGTAGCCGTCGCCACTCAGCCGCCGGAGCCAAAACCGGAACCGGAACCGGAACCGCCGCGCCCCGGCACCCAGGACACCCGGACGGCGGCGGCAACCCCGGCTTCCTCCGGTTGCCTGAGCGGTAACTGTGAGAGCGGTCAAGGCGCTTACCGTTATCCGAATGGCAGCGAATACACCGGCCAGTTCCGCGGCGCCAAGATGCACGGTCAAGGCACCTACGTCTACGCCGACCGGGGTGAAAAATATGTCGGGGAATGGCGCAACGGCTCGATCGACGGCCAAGGCACGTATTACTACCGCAGCGGCAACCGCTACAAAGGCCAATGGCGCAACGGCCGCAAGAATGGCCAGGGGGCTTATTATTACGTGAGTGGCGACAAGTATGTCGGCGACTTCGTCAACGACCAACCCAACGGGCAGGGCACGTACTACTACAGCAACGGCAACCGCTACGAAGGCGAGTGGCGCAACGGCCGCAAGAACGGTCAGGGAACGCTTTACGAGAGCGATCGCAAAATCGTCGGTGAATGGCAAAACGACCAGATGACCCGGGTCAGAGTGGTCCAGTGAGCGCAAAATGACCAAAGGCGGTAACCCTGGATTGCTCCGGTGTTACCGCCTTTGGTTTTGCGGACCGGCCTCGGTGCCGTTACCACGCTGATGTCGGCGTGGCCGGTAGCCGCCTTGGACGCGTTACCGCTGCCTGATTGGGTAAGTCGAGCGGCGCGGCAGCTTCATCCAGTTGTACAACACAAAATCGGCATTATTCTCTTCCAAGCAGCGGACGGTATACAGTTGGGTGCCTCTGACGGGCACATCCCCGCCGTAACCGCCGCAATAGCTGCCTCCACTCGGGCTCACGCACGACGCTTCCCCGCGATACGGGCAACTATGCTTATCCACAGGGACCAGACCTTCGCTTCCGCTGCGTTTGGCCTTCACCTGTCGGGTGATGTCACTTTTCATTGAAGTTGGATTCCTCGAATTTGGTGGTTGGGTAACGCCACGCCTCTCCCCGCGTAGCCACGATCGCGAACCATTCTTGATTTTTTGGTGTAATTTTATACGCTTAACCCTTAAATTCAACATGGCTAATATGACGGTCTGGACTAGGGGAGTAAATAAGGGATTTCTCGGGAAACATCATGGTTTTCCCTAATGTCGGCCAGCTCGGGAAACGGTCCAGCGCAGGCTTGCGCTCCCCGACGGAATGCGAGGAATTCAAGCATGCAAACCACCGGCCATATCACCTTGGCGGGATTGTCAATCGCTTCGGGCGTACTGATCTGCGCCGCCAGCCTGATCGGGTTCGGTGGACAGCTCTGGTGGGTTTTCGAACTGGCTTCCCATTTCCGGCCTCAGTACGCGCTCATGCTGGGGTTGTGCCTGCCGTTGTCGCTGTACCGGCGCCACTACCGGTGGGCGGCGGTCTTCGGTGTGTTTGCCGTGTCGAACGCGATGCTCCTTGCACCGCGTCTGCTACCCCTGGCCGAAGCCGCCGTTTACCC
The DNA here is from genome assembly GCA_020445045.1 of Candidatus Competibacteraceae bacterium. GTDB lineage: Bacteria > Pseudomonadota > Gammaproteobacteria > Competibacterales > Competibacteraceae > Competibacter. The sequence goes on along the minus strand of JAGRHI010000110.1, from coordinate 5,123 downwards.
CAGCGCCGACCAAACCTCTTTTCGGGTACTACTGGCCAACGTCAATGCCGCCAACCGCGATTACCCGAAAATGCGCGAAGCTATCCTCAAGTACGAACCCGATTTCATCGTACTGCTGGAAGTCACGCCCTGGCTACTCGAACGACTGACCGAATTCGACGGCCGCTATCCGCATCGCGCCGTTGCGCCGCGGGAAGACAATTTCGGGATCGCCCTGCTCGGCCGACAACCGTTCTCGCGGACCGAAATCATGTCATTCGGCGCGGCGGGACTACCTTCGATCACCGCCGAGATCGCGGTCGGCGAACGTCGTCTTATCCTGGTGGGCACCCACCCATTGCCTCCCGTCAGCGCCGATGCCGCCCGGAACCGCAACGAGCAACTGGCGGCCTTGGCGCTGTTCGCCCGGCAAGCCCGGCACCCATTGCTGCTACTGGGCGATCTGAACGTCTCCCCGTGGTCACCCTATTTCGCGCGGCTGCTGACCGCCTCCGGCCTGCGCGACAGCGCGGACGGTCGTGGTATCCTGCCGTCCTGGCCGGTCGGCCTGGCGCCGCTTTGGATTCCGATCGACCACGCATTGTACTCCGACGGCATCGAAATCTTGCACCGGGAAACCGGTTCGCCCCTCGGCTCCGATCATTACCCGGTCATCGTTGATTTTCATCTCGCCCGCTCATGGACTTTTCCGTTAACCCCCGCGCCAGCCTTGCCTGACTGAGGTCGTTTTATGCTATTTAGCGAACCCTCCCTCTCGGACGCTTCCATCGATTCCAGTCCAGTCGCCGATCCCTCGAAACGCGCGTTTCTGGCCAAAATGACGGCGCTACTCGCGGCCGCCGCCTGTGGTGGACTGGCCTCGCCGACCGGCGAAGCGGCCTGGCGCCGCTATCCACCCGCGACCCGACCCCCGGCCATGAGCGCATTGACCGCGGCGATTGACAATCACATCAAATACTTGCGCCTGTCCGGCCGGATCGCGGCCAATGAACGTACTGCCTGGCTGGTCTACGACTTCACCAGCCGACAATACTTGACCGCCATCAACGCCAACATCCCCTATCAAAGCGCCAGCATGATCAAGCCGTTCATCGCGCTGGCCTTCTTCTACAAGGTGCTGGAGGGAAGGCTGCACTATACCCCTTACAATCGCGAACGAATGGAAGCGATGATTCAGTACAGCAACAACAGCGCCACCAATTACTTCATTCGCTTGCTGAATCAGACCAGCCGCCGCAGCGGTCCGGTCGAGGCGGAGCGCACGCTCAAGCGCTACCATCCCGGTATTTTCCGAAATACCCATATTGTCGAGCGTATTCCCACCGGCGGCCGCAGTTACCGCAACAAGGCTTCCGCGCTCGATTACCATCGCTTTCTGTACGCGCTCTGGTACAACCAACTCCCATTCTCCAACGAACTCAAGCGGCTGATGAACCTACCCAATCGTGACCGGGTGTACACCGGCGCGGAGGAAGTGGCGCGGCAAACCTGGGTATTCGACAAGACCGGCACCACCGCGCGGCTCTGCGGCAACATGGGTATCCTGGTCGCGCAGGGGCGCAACGGCGGCCGTTACCCCTACACCTTCATCGGCATCATCGAGAAAGCCCGGCCGACCAAACACTACCGATCCTGGAAGGACGATCGCGGCGATGTCATCCGCGATGTATCCGGCATCGCCTACCAACACATGAGCCGGCTGCATAACCTGGTGTAAATTGGGCAAGCCGAAACATCATTCAGAGATTTCGCCGTCCACGCGATAGACGGCGAGTTCTTGATTTTTGCCCTTGAACCTGACCTGGCCCAACGCGGTCACCCGAAACCGACCGCCTAGATAACGCAAGGTGGCGTCACCAACCAGCACACGACAAAAGCCGCCGACGGGATGGTGCGCGTCCTTATCGAAATTCTCCAGGCGCGAGGCGATGTTGACGGTGTCACCGACCACGGCGTATTCAAAACGCTGGCTGTCCCCCAAACTGCCCGCCACCAACGGTCCGGTGTAAATACCGATCCGCACGGCGGCGACCGGCAATCCGTGTTGCGCCCAAACCGCGTTCAATCGCCGCAGGCGCTCGCCCATCGCCAAGGCGCACTCAACCGCCCGCGCCGCGTCCCCGGCGACCTCCGCCTCAGTCCGACGTGGGGCGGGCGCCCCGAATAAGGCCATGACTTCATCACCGACGTATTGCCTGACCATCCCACCATGCGCCATGACCGCTTGCGTCATCGCCGCCATATAAACGTTCAACCAATCCATGAGTTGGGCCGGCTCCAGGTTTTCGGCGATCGAGGCGAATCCCCGGATATCGGCAAACAACACAGTGGCGATCAAGTGTTGGGGCAGCAGTCGTCCGCCCGCGACCAACCGAGTGCGTTCCCGCCAAAGCGTATCCGCCACCTCCGGCGCGACCTGGCGAGCGAACAGGCTCATCAACAAGCGGCGCTCGGCGTGATCGTGCGCCGAGAGATAGGCGGCGGACAGGGCGGCGGCGGCGGTCAGCCCCAACACCGGCGTGGCCAGTGGCAACCAGATTTGATGCAGGAAAGCGATCCGCCAAACTCCCGCCAACAGGATCAGCGCACCCGCCATCAACGTCAGCAGATGTCGGAAACGGACTCGGCTCAAAGCCAACCCGACTCCGGCCAAGCACCACAGCCACAGCCAGCCGACCTCGGCGAAGTCCGGCAGGCCGCGGATGGGAGAATCGCCCGCCAAGGCGAACCGCAGTAGCTGATCGACCTGCAGGGCGTGGAGCACGACCCCGGGGATCCGTCCGTTGGAGCCCGCCAGCGGCGGGATCGTCGGCACATCGGCCAAAAAGCGGCGGGTGGGGATCTGAAAATCGTCGCGTAGGCTCTCCGCCATTCCCCCCAGCAGCACGATCTTATCGGCGAGTTGTACCGCTGGCAGTCGCCCTTGCAGCAGGTCGGTCAGAGTGTAAATCCGCGCGGCGCTCAATCGGCCCCGGTAGTCCAGCAGATATTGATAGCCGGCGGTATCGGCATGAACGTAGGCCCCCGCATCCGTCTCCAGCGGCGGAATCGTGGTCGCGCCCAGTCGCAGATGGTCGGCATGTTGGGAGTCAGCCTGGGGAACGATGCGCTCCGGCCGCAGATAACGCAGGGCCATGACTAGGGCGAAGGCGCTGGAGACCTGCCGGCCATCATCGAGAAACAGCAGCCCGCGTCGGGTCAGGCCGTCCTCGTCGAGGGGAATATCGCTGAAACCCGTCCGGGCGGTGTCCACCAGCGCGGGGGGCGGAGCCACGGCGGGATCGTGGGCGGCGAAATTGCCGAACTTCGTCACCCAGACGATCTCCGGATGGCGACGGAGCACCTGGTCCAGCCGCTCGCTGCCCGGAGGCACCGGGATATCGCGGTATTTATCGACACCGATCACGCGCGGTCGCCCTTGCGCCAAGCGTTCCAGCGCTTCGGCCAAAACGCCATCCGGCAGCGGATATCCCCAACGGTGGATGTCGGCTTCCGTCTCGCCGATCAGCACGATCCGCTCGTCGAGCGGCGCCGGCGCCTGCCAGCCCAAGGCCCGATCATAGCCGAGCAGTTCTAGGGCTTGCAGCATGCCGGCCTGCCACAAACCCACCATACCGGCGAACACCAGGTGGCCAAGCAGCAGGCACACGACCGGCACCGGCCAGCCGATCAGCCGTTCCGGAAGCCATCGCCACCGCGCCTTATCGATCTGGATCATGAATCGCTCGCAACAGGCCGCCATTTTGAAAAAGAGACAAACCTCGTATCAATTCCTTAATCATTGTTGCTTTCCAAAATACGAGCATCAATCGCATGAGCCTGCTAGTGCATTGACCACTTGACATTCATCAACTATTTGTATTTATTGATTATATGAGCATCGCTTGACTATTATGCCTAAATGGGATTTATCGGGAGCGCGAGAGCGAGCATTCCATCATGAACCATCGCGCACATCGATTTTTGCCACATCCGCCATTGGTCGTACTGGTTGCTCTGCTGGCTTTCCGGCTGCTGGCCGCGGTCGCCGCGCCGCCGCTGGCCATCGAGACCGAAGCGCGAACCAAACAAATCGATGTCCTGTTACAACAGGCCGACGCCTATCGAGCCTCGGGCCAGTCCCGCAACGCCCTCGCTGCGCTGCGCGCCGCGCAACCGCTGGCCGAGTCTCTGGGCGACCCGGCCCGTCGCGCCGTCGTGCTAGGTGAATTGGGCGAGACCCTGCGGCTGACCGGCGCGAGCGAAGACGCCCGCCGGATACTGGAAAGCAGCGTGGCTCTGGCCCGGCAAGCCAACGCGCCACGCATCGCGGCCACGAGCCTTAACCACTTGGGCAATCTGGCTGCCGGGCAAGGCGACGACCGCGCCGCCCGCGCCGCCTATGAGGACAGCTTGACCCTGGCCCGACGAGCGCAAGACGGGCCACTGATCGTCGCCGTGCTGATCAACAACGCCCGCCAGGCCGCGCGGGACGGGGAGAATCGCCGCGCTGGCGCCTTGCTGACCGAAGCCGCCCGGCTGCTGCCAACCCTGCCCGCCAGTCACGACAAGGTGTATCACCTGCTCGCCATCGGCCAACTGCGCCGTACGCTGCCCGGCGCGTCCGTTCCGCAACGGACCCAGTCCCTCCAGGATTTCACCGTCGCCGCCGCCATGGCCCGTACCCTGGACGATCAGCCTGGCCTGTCCTACGCCTTGGGCTATCAAGCGCGCTCACAACAGGACGAGGGTCATCCCGCCGAGGCGCTGATGCTGTATCGGCAAGCCGCGTTCGTCGCCCAGCAAGCCAACGCCCCGGAACTGCTGTACCGCTGGCAATGGCAAATCGGCCGCCTGCTCAAAACCCAGGGCGACCGTGACGGCGCCATTCTGGCCTACCGGCAGGCAGTGGCGAACCTACAATCCATCCGCCAAGACTTGATGCCGGCATGGGCGAGTGAGGCCGCGTCCTTCCGAGCCCGCGTCGGCGATGCGTTCTCGGAACTGGCCGACCTCCTGTTGCAACGCGCCGCCGGTCAGCCGGCCACCCGCGAAGCGGATCTGCGGGCCGCTCGCGATACCATGGAGGCACTGAAAACCGCCGAGGTGCGCGACTACTTCCGGGACGAATGCGTGACCGCGCT
>JAGRHI010000109.1:5739-16999 GCA_020445045.1 Candidatus Competibacteraceae bacterium | reverse complement strand
AGCGCTACCGGCGCGGGATTCAGCGTATTCCGCTGGCGCTGCACCAGGCCGAAATTCCCCTCATCGCCGCGGTCAACGGTCCGGCCATCGGCGCCGGTTTCGATCTGGCCTGCATGTGCGATCTGCGCATCGGTTCGCCGCGCACCGTGTTCGGCGAGACTTTTCTTAATCTAGGGATCATTCCCGGCGACGGTGGGGCTTGGTTCCTGCAACGGCTGGTGGGTTATCAGCGCGCCGCCGAACTGACCTTGACCGGGCGCTTGGTGAAGGCCGAGGAGGCGCTGGCGCTGGGGCTGTTGCTGGAGGTGGCGCCCGAGGCGGAGTTGTTGGAACGGACCCATGCCCTGGCGCGGCGTATCGCCGGGCAGCCGCCGAAAGCGCTGCGCTTGACCAAGCGCTTGCTGAAAATCGCCCAGCGCGAGAATCTGCCGGACTTTCTCGACCGTTGCGCCTGTTTCCAGGGGATGTGTCACAACAGCGAGGAGCACCTGGTCGCGGTCAACGCTTTTCTGGCACGCCAGCACAGTAGCGGGAAGTCATCATGATCGATGCCGAGCGCCGCGACATCATCGCCCGGTTGCAACGGGAACTGCCCGAACTGCGACCGGCGTTGCGGCGGGCGGCCAAGTTCATCCTGGATCATCCGAACGAGATTGGATTGTTGCCGATCCGTGACGCGGCGGCGCAAGCGCGGGTCAGCCCCAACACCTTGGTGCGCCTTGGGCAATGGCTCGGCTACCCAACCTACGATCATTTGCGTCAGCCGTTTCGGGAAGCGTTGAAACAGGGTGTGCATGCCATCAGCAGTCAAGCGCGTTGGTTGCAACAACTGGGGCAGGGCGAAGGATTCGCGCCGCTGTACGCGCAGATGGCTTCCGCCAGCGTGTCCAACCTGCGACGGACGTTTTCGGAGAACGATCCGCGCAAACTGGAGCAGGCGGCGCTTGAGTTGGCACAGGCTAGGCAAGCTTACGTTCTTGGCTCGCGCAGTTCGTACTCTCTGGCGCATTACTTTTTCTACGTGGGGCGGATGGCGATGCCGAATCTAAATCTGGCGCCCCGGCATGTCAGCGCGCCGTTCGATGACCTGGCGCTGGTGGGGGACCGGGATGTCGTGCTGGCGTTGAGCTACGCGCCCTATGCCAAGGACACGCTACAAGCCTGCGAATACGCCAAGTCGCGTGGCGCCAGGTTGATCGCGATCACCGACAGCGTGGCGGCTCCCTTGGCGTATCTTGCCGACCCCGTGTTCGTCGTGCCGACGCAAAGCCCGCAGTATTTTGCGTCGGCGGTGGCCATCATGGCGCTGCTGGAAACGCTCTTGGCGTTCGTGGTGGCCCAGGGTGGGCAGGACACGCTGGACACCATCGCCACCTTCGAGAAAGTCCGCGAGGAAATGGCGGTGTATTGGAACGAGGCGGAGCGTTCGCGGGGGCGCAATTGAGCGCTTCTCCCGCATCGGGTTGAACTCGGACCTGGACCCATGTCGGGCACCATGATTGAAACCGGGTTTTGGACGGGCGGTTGGAGCCGCCGCTAGAAATCCAATGGGCTTTTGGCTTCCTTCAGGGTGATGCTCCGCACCGTGTGGGTATAAATCATGGTGGTGCGCACATCGCTGTGTCCCAACAACTCCTGAATGGTGCGAATGTCGTAGTTCGCCTGCAATAGATGGCTGGCGAAGCTGTGGCGAAGCGTGTGCGCGGAAGCTCGCTTGAGAATCCGGGAGCGGCGCACCGCGTCCTTGATGGCTCTTTGCATCAGGCTCTCATGTAAATGAGCCCGCCGATACTCCTGGGTGGCCGATACCTTGGTCAGCGTCATGGCCGGAAACAACCACTGCCATCCCGGCGCCTTGGCCGCGCGTGGGTATTTGTCCCCGAGCGCGGTGGGCAAGAAGGTCCCCGCGTATCCGGCGGCCAAGTCCGCCTCATGTACCTGTGCGACCCGGTCCAGTTGCGCGTGCAGCTCAGGTACGAGCGCTTGCGGCAACGGCACCGTGCGATCCTTTTGGCCCTTGCCGTCGTGCACGGTCAACACCCGCATGGCGAAATTCAAATCCTGCGCGCGCAGCTTCAGGCACTCGAAAAGGCGCAGGCCGCACCCGTACAACAATTTCGCCACCAGCGCGTAGGGCGCATCGAGACGGGCGATGATGCGGTCCACTTCTTCCCTCGATAACACCACTGGGACGTAGGGCTTGCGCTTGGCGCGGACCACGCCTTCGACGTTGCCGAATTCCTTTTCAAGGACGTGCCTGAATAAAAACAGCAGTGCATTGAAGGCTTGGTTTTGGCTGGACGCGGCGATTTTTTTATGGACCGCCAGAAAACTCAGAAACCCTTTGACATCGTCCATCGCCACCAATCGCGGGTCCTTGCTTTGAGTGAAAGTCTGAAATTTTCGGGTCCAGATTTTGTATGCCCGCAAGGTCTTGGGCGAGTAATGCCGGACCTGGATCGCCGAGGTCAGCCCGTCGTAGACCCACACCCAACTCGCGCCGGTCGATTTGAGATTCGCCGCATTGATGGTGTCGTTTTGAGAAGGCGCCCGTACAGGGTTTGTGGACACGGCTTTCACCCTGCCGCTGACGACTCTTTCTTGCTGGTCAGGTGATTGTGACAGCCTGGGCCGATTGGGAGACGACGCCATCGTCTTCTTTTCAGGTCGCTGGGGGGATGGGGTCGCGAGGAACGGTGGTGAGGGCGATGCGGCGGGTGGGGGTTTTCCGGTCGGGTCGTGGCTCGGGGTACGTTCTGCCATGGCACGAGGGATATTCCGAGTTTCGACCTCTTGTGAGGTGGGTGCATCTTCCGGGGAATGCCGCTTGGCGGCGGGAGAAACCATCTCCAAATACAACGAGATGGCGTGCCCAGCCTGTTGACATAGGGATTCCGGTTGATGCTTGGCGCGCAGTTTTTCCTGAAATGCGGGTAAGCTCGGGCGATCCATCGGCTCGAAGCTATACTTGTGACAGAAGTCCAGATAATAGCGTAGCCACTTGTGATAGTGCGGACGCTGCCCGGCCATCAAGTTCTGTTGTGCTAACTGCGCTTCGTAGCGGTGGGTCAGTTCGGGGGGAACGGCGAGCATGTTGCGATTTCCGGGGTTGCAAGGCTTGTGATGAATGTTATACTGCTAAATAAATCCATTTAAATCAAATGATTTTTCGAACTTCGACAAAATGTCGTAGATAACCAGAAACTATATAATCACTTGTTATGTCACGATAACCCTCCGAGAGCGATAGATTGTGTAAACTTGTTGCTTAATATAGGTTTTCCATTACGCAGAACACGTAGGTATTGCAAATGATTCGTTGGCTAAGTAGAAATATTCCATGGGTATTTAGTGGAGCAGGTATTGCCATAATTGCCGCCTTGTTGACTTGGTTAAATTCCACACAGGACGCACCTGCGCAAACCTCAACGGCGCCTCCACAACAAATCATTTATGGCGATCATGGAATACAGGCAGGACGGGATGTGTATATTGGTCAAAGTGCAAAAGAAGAAGAAGAAGGGAAAGAGATTTCGGAGAATTTATTGATGAAATTATCACCGGATAACATTCGCGCAAAGTCTATTAGGGCTGCAGAGCATGAACTTGAACTCAAGAACCTCGTAGAAGAAGATGCGAACCAACGTACATTTATAAAGGAAGGGTATAGAGTATCAATTAGTGACTTTATCGATGACAAATCATACCAAACAATTAGCATTGGTCCTGTCGAAAACTCTTCGTTAGCCGACTTGCCGAAAATAAAGATAGGTGGCGCATGGGGCGAGTTCCAAAACGGGTTTGGCAGCTTAACAGTTGGCGAGGTTCTCGATTCTTATGGCGGTTGTGAAATCTCAGATTGGAATAGAGGGGCAAACGGAAGGTGTTTTAATATATTTGAGCTACAATGCGCAGGTTCGAATGCTCAGAATAACCTATTTCTTCGAGCCGGAGTTGATAGCTGCTATTATTCTTCAGCAATACTGGATCAGGCCGATGCGGTATTGGGATATGCGTTTGGCGGCAGTATAGATGAAATAGATAAATATGAATTTCTTGGAAAGCCAAAAGTAAGAGCAACAAAAGTTAATTACATAGAAGTTAGCGAGGTTAAAAAGAAATGCCCTCGTGCTGCTGGCTGCGATTGACATGCAGGACATAACAATTGAATAAAGCCGACCCAAAAAGCGCGCATTGAGTTCGGAGTGATACTCATAGCTTGTAGAGGCGCGCTTTTTGGGTCGGCTTATTCATACGTTGGCGCAGAAAAGCAAATTCGTCGCCAGCCTCGCAAATCTAATTGGGCCGGTGCAATTGGCAAAGGCAAACGGGGATGGCGAGCTGAGGAGTTGGCCGAAAGCAGATACCAAGCCGCCGCCAACCGCGGCAATCAAATGCAAAGGCGTCGCCATGCTGCGCCCTCGCCCAGCATTGGCGCCAACAAGGCACTGCAGCCGACCGCCTACCGCGCCGCTAGCTTCGGAGGTTGGTTTCGGGTTCGGTGCGCAAGGCGCGGTGGGCGTCGGCTGAGCACAACGTTGGCGCAGAAAAGCAAATTCGTCGCCAGCCTCGCAAATCTAATTGGGCCGGTGCAATTGGCAAAGGCAAACGGGGATGGCAAGCTGAGAAGTTCGCCGAAAGCAGATGCCAAGCCGTCGCCAACCGCGCCAATCACTTGCAAAGGCGTCGCCATGCTGCGCCCTCGCCAGCATTGGCGCCAACAAGGCACTGCAGCCGACCGCCTACCGCGCCGCTAGCTTCGGAGCGTGGTTCAGGGTTCCGGTGCAGGGGCGCGGTAGGCGTCGGCTGAGCACAACGTTATGCGTAAAAGAACGAGGAGAATCAAGATATGCCGATAGATCCAGCAGTTGCTGGTTTAATAGGTGCTGGCATTGGCGCTATAGCAGGTATGTCGGGTACTTTGATGGGGCAAATCCTGCAATCAAAAAGGGAAAATAAAAAATGGTTGCTATCAAGAAAAGAAGATGCATATTCCAACTCGCTTCGGTATCTCCTGAAGGCACTCAATAAAAGATCAAAATTAACAGCAGATGGTATCGCCGTATTGGCCAAGGAAGATATGCCAGAATGGTTTTCCGATCTAAGTGAAGCACAAGCATGGATTACATCCTTAACTATATATTGCTCTGAAGATGTCCGTGAAACAATAGACATTATCAGAAACAAAAAAAATAATCTTAACAAATAAGCATGATCATATGAAAATTTATTTATGATCAATGAGTTGATCTAAAGGTGATAAAGTTTTCATGATTGTTTCTGATAATGTCTAATAAAATCTGCTTCAAGCAAGTTTAATGGCGTCATGTCAATGCTGATGGGAAACAATGTTCATATTTCTTCAGAATCTGAAGGCGAGTCTCAGAGAGTTATTGTTCATCAGAATAGCGGTTTAGATAATTTAGCAGAAACTGTTTCCTTTGTTTATCTTGAAATACTAAAGTGTGCTCAACGTGAACTTGGTGAACACATTCAATAATCGCATAACAAGGCAAATCCAGCCGACGCCTTCAGTCGCTAGCGCTCCTTACGGCTCGGCTGATTTGCGGCGTTAGCCACAAAAGGATAGCTGTATGCATGATTATTCAATTGATAAGCATCCGAAAGAGAAGATTCTTTTCTTTTTGGCGCTGATCGCGATTACTACTGCACCGCTTCTACAGGACTTAGCAGATAAGATCGTCGCATATTTGCAGGTAAACACTGGATGGAGTTCAGCCCCTGTAGTTGCGGTTCCTGTTTTTGCAATTTTTGCTGGCTTGTACTTTCTGTTTAACAAGTACCTATGGAGAGTAGATAGACTAAGACGCATTTTGCTAGTTCCGGATCTAAATGGAACCTGGGATTGCAAAGGACAGACAACATTAAAAAACGGGGTAGAGGCTGATTATCAGTGGAACGCCACAATAACGATCACGCAATCTTGGTCAAAGATACTGATTCATTTAAAAACAACGCAGTCCGAGTCTAAGAGCATTTCGGCAAGCATTTTCCATGAAGACGGCGTTGGGTATCGATTATTGTACCAATACAATAACAACCCAAATGCAAATGAACTTGATCTACTGAACCACTCAGGTTCGGCAGAGCTTCTATTTTCTGAAGATATGTCTAGCGCATCAGGTTCTTATTTTACAGATAGGCATAGAACAACTGTTGGCACCATGAACCTCACTAAGGAGAGTAAATAATGTCACGGCTAGACAGGCTCAATCTTCGACGGTATGACCCAGATGTAGTCGAGGCAAAACTGCTAAATGAATCATACCGAAATATAGCTCAATCAGATTCGGTCAAATATGTTATCGGCGCTATGCAGCCGATTGATCCTGAATATACAAAAAACACATACAAACAAGCCGAGCGAGTTAGAGCTCAACTCGAAAGCAGACTGACTGAGAAATGTGAATATAAATATCAAGGGTCGGTAACGAATGATACCCACATAAAAGCCAAAAGCGACATTGATCTTCTGGTAATAATTGATAAATTCTTTACCTTAGAACAACCTCAAACACCAAAGTCCCCTTACAAAGGAAACCCAACTCAAGATTTACTCGATCTTCGTAAAGAATCCGAGGAATCTTTAGAGGCGGCATTTCCAAAAGCAACCGTGGACAAGAAAGGCAGCAAGTCAATTGCGATAGAAGGGGGGTCGCTTACACGAAAGGTTGATGTTGTTCCGTCAAACTGGTACCACACCAATAAATATTCAGAGACGGGAAACGAAATTTACAAAGGCGTACAGATACTTGATAAATCGGTTCCTTGTCGACTGGCTAACACCCCTTTTCTACACAATGCTTGGATAGAGCACAAAGACGGAATAACGTCAGGTGGACTAAGAAAAGCGTGTCGCCTGATGAAGTCTCTTAAATATGATTCAGAAAAAATAGATTTATCAAGTTACGACATTGTTTCAATAGCCTTTAACATGGAAGATTACAAGCTGAGCCTTCCTCGTGGTAGCGAGTTGGGAATATTGGCTGCTTGTTTAGATTATTGCCGTAACTTACAAGCTGATTCTGTTTTAAGAAACTCTATTGATGTGCCTGATGGTCATAGAAAGGTATTCTCAGAAGGTCATGCTACTTTAAACGGTTTGAACCAGTTAACAGCGGAGCTTGAGAGTCTTTCAAATGATGTTTTGAGAGAAAACTATCGATCGTTCAAAAAGCTCGCAGAAGCAAGGGTCGAATACTGAAAATGGCTAACAATCGCATAAACGCGGATCGCAAAAAGCTGCGCTGCGCTCCGCTTTTTGCGTCCGGTTATGCGTGGCGTTGGACAGGAGATGAGGATGACAAGATTAGCAATCGCACTTGTTGCCGTGACCCTGGTGGCATCCGCATTCGCGGAAGAACCGGTGCTCACTGTAGACACAGATCGAATCATAACACTCGCCCGCCAAGCCATAGCGGAGCAGGAGAAGGATCTGGCCGTCAACGACCTCGACTTTACTGACATTACATACTCCTACAATGCAGAACGGAAGGAATATCTTCGTGTCGGATTCCGGCATTCGCTGAAATCCGAAACTGAAACCACCGAAGAAGGTGCTCGCACTTCAACAAGAACCGTCACGAAGTACAGAGCCGTGATCGTGAACATGGAAAAAACCGGCAGAGTCTTGTCCGTCGATGACGGAGGGACCTCCAGCCGGATCGAAATCAAATCGACAATGAAGCAGACTGTCCAACAACCACCTGAACGCGACAAGTGAAGGCCGCGCTTCGCTTGCCTTCCCTTGCGCGTTAGGTGAAGCGTTGGGCGTAGAAGGGCCTTGGCACCTTTATGGTATCGTACATAATACTATTAAATGAGCGCTGTCAACGTAGTCATCGATACCAATGTGCTGATCTCCGCCCTTCGATCGAAACAGGGGGCATCTTATAAGCTATTGATGGCGTTACCAGATAATTCTTACAGGCCCAATGTCTCGGTACCATTGTTCGTTGAGTACGAGGCCATTGCAAAGCGCGAAGGAGTAATCAACGGCCTCACCGAGACCGAGGTCGATGCAATCCTCAACTATTTTCTGAGCAAATCCAGTATTCGGGAAATTTTCTATCTGTGGCGGCCGCATTTGAAAGATCCCAAAGATGATCTCGTTCTGGAAGTGGCAGTGGAATCGCAGAGTGAGTTCATTGTCACATTCAATAAGAAAGATTTTCGGGGCATTGAACGTTTTGGCATAAGAGCAGTTACGCCACAGGAGTTTATGGTTGAAAGAGGTATGTTATGAGCACGCTTAGTCTCCGATTGCCAGATTCGCTGCACGAAGAAATTAAGTCATTGGCTAAGAAGGAAGGGATATCGATCAATCAGTTCATTTCTTCTGCTGTGGCCGAGAAGATGTCCGCGTTGCTAACCGAAAAGTACTTGGCCAAACGTGCGCAGCAAGGAAACGAGAAGGCGTTTCTTGAGGCAATGGGAAAAGTGCCGGATAACGAGCCTGAACCAAACGATCGGTTGTGAATCGCATAATCGGGTCGCCGGGGATTTTTCTCCCCAGGCTCCCACAGCACCCCGCATGCGGGTCCGCACGGGGCGCTTCCTTCGGATTTGAAAGGAAGGTCACGACAGTGAGCTCCTCCAAAGCTGGCTACGACACATGGCGCCATGAGCGCTTCACCCGGTTGGGTGCGATACGCTCGGTGAGCAATGCACGACTCACTCTTTGCCGAAGGTTCGGGCCTTCACCCTGTCCCACCCATTATGGTGGGCATTGGGCTACCATGCCTTCTGCTGACTTCTGTCCCGTCACGCCGAGCGTTGCCGCCCGACGCGCTGCCCGAGTCACTTTAGGGTCCGGTGGCGATTCCAGCCCTTTCGGGCTGGCCCTCAGTCCGGCTCCCCTGGCGACCACGGCACCCGTAGGGTTCGATGGCGTCTCCAGCCCTTTCGGGCTGGACCTCAGTTCGACTCCCCTAGGCGCACGCGCCGCTCGCGAGACAGATCTCCCCGGATAAGAACATGAACTTTCAGCGCACCACCGCCGCATTGACCCTATCCCCCGCACCTGATGGGCTTCGTCATCTGGTGCTGACTCGCCCGGGGACTGAGCCTTTTATGCGATTTCTGTTCGTCGGCTCGCACCTTTGCACTCGGGCTTCCTTCAGACATCCCCTCGCGGGTTTGCCCTTGCCGTCGGCTAGTAGTTACAGTTGCCCCGAAGGACATTCCTCCGCCTCGCCTCGAACATGGGCAAACAACGGTTCGAAAACCGCCGTGGCCAGCTCCACGAACTCTCCATCCAGCGGATCGGTATCGCGGAACGCCAATCGATAATAACCATCTTCCCGCTCTGAACGACTCTGCCAGTATTCGCTGCCCGCCCACTCGGTTTGCGCCGCCCGCAACGCGCGCTCCCCGTCGCCGTCCTTGACCAGCTTCTCGACGTAAGCCAGCGCGCTTTTCGGAAAGAAATGCAGCAAGCGCCGCGTCCCCCGCCAGTACAGATCCAGCAGCGCCCGCAATATCTCGTGGGGATTAGCGACCGGTTCCAGCACCACTTCTTGATCTTCCGCCACCCAATGGCTGCGTGAGCCAACCCCCACCGGCGCCACGGCGTTCGATACCAGATGATGCAGCCACAGATGCAGATAATCGCCCGCCTTCATCGACGCCAGTCGGTAGCCCACCCACCCGTCCGGCGTCAGCCCGGTCAACCGACCAGTCAGGCGGAATTCCCCCAGCGTCAGATCCAGGCTCAGCGGTTCGGCCGCCCGTCGCGGCATCACCCGCCCCAAGCGTCCAGCGAAACGGACGACGCGTTCCCGCGCCCCGGCGAACACGCATTCGCCCACCTGTCCGTGCGGTAGCGCCCCACCCGCCCGCAGCACCGTCTCGATGTCCGCTGCCGGCCGATCCTCGCGATACAGCTCCAGCGCCCGACCCAACACCTGATAATTTTCCAACCCGTCCAGCACGAACGGCTCGCGAGTCTCCAGCGCCTCCTCGCCCTCCTCCACCCGGATGCCCAGCCGCTCGCGCAACAACCAACGCGCCGGATTCTTGAAGAACCGGACCAGTCCCTCCAGACTCACCGTGCGCAAGGCTGGCTCCGGCTCCGGCAACGCTTCCGTCAACAGCGCCGTCGCCACTCGTTCGCCGCGCCCGGCTCGCCGACTGGCTTCCACCCATTCCCGCGCGTAGCTGAACAGGCGTGCGTCGCCACTGAAATAGCGTCGGCTGAACGGCTGCAAGGGGTGACGGGTCAGCAATCGCGCGCTGGCCCGGCCACCGTCAGCGTCATAAAAACCCCGGTCCACCACATCCAGCAACTCGCCGATCAGCACCGAGGGCGGCAGCACCGAATTATCGCGGATGTTCTGGCCAACATAGCTGAGGTAAAAACACACTCGGGCCGACAGCAGGGTCTCCAAAAACAGATAACGGTCGTCCTGGCGGCGGGAGCGGTCGCCGCGCCGAAATTGGGTCGCCATCAAATCGAAACCCACCGGCCGGTGCGGGCGCGGATAGGCGTCGTCGTTCATGCCGAGCAGGCACACCACCGGAAACGGGATGCCGCGCATCGGCACCATCGCGCAACACGTCACTCCACCGCCCAGAAATCGCCCCGCGCCGCTCTCGGCCGTGTTCAACTGCCCGCGCAGCGCCGATTTCACCACCGACAGCAACACCGGTTCGTCGAACCCCGCCAGCTCGGCGTTGCCGCGCAGCGTTTCCAGCGCGGCCCGAATCAGTTGCAGTTCGTTCTCCTCGCGGTCGCGGGATTCGAAAAATTGCTCCAGCACGCCGTGCAGCACCTCCACCCAAACCGCCAGCGGCCGGCGCTCGCGCAAGCGGGCGTCCAGGCCGAACAGCGCCTCGGTGAAGCTCCGCAAGCATCCCAATGCCCGCGCCTCGCCACCTTCCACCTCGTCGTAGGGCAGAATGCCGTCGTACAGCTCGCGGCCGTTTCCCGGCAGCGCGTAGCCCAACAGCAGCCGGTCCAGCCCGGCCCGCCAGGTGTGCTCGGCGGTGGCGGGCAAATCCCAGGTGCTCTTGATGCCAGCGTCGATGCCCCAACGAATGCCGGCGCCCCGCACCCAGCGGCGAATGCGATCCAGATCGTCTTCCACCAGACCGAAGCGCCGCCGCACCGCCGGCGGCTCCAGCAGGCCCAACACCTGCGCGGCGTCATGGCGCCCACCGCCCAGATCCAGCAGTTCGAAAAATATCTCGACCAGCGGATTCTCGACTGGCGCGCCCTGATCGGCGACGCTGAACGGTA
>JAGRHI010000109.1:531-5598 GCA_020445045.1 Candidatus Competibacteraceae bacterium | reverse complement strand
CGACCTCGCGCATCGGTCCGTGGCAAGCGTGGATCTGTAGCGAGTGGTCGTCCGGCCACAGCGGCAAGGGCGGGCACTCCTCGCCGCCCCGCTCGCGCAAGTGCAGGATGTCGGCTTGCAAGCGATGCAACAGCGTTTCGCCGTCGGGTTCGGCGAATCCGTCCCACTCGGTTCGTGGATAGGCTTGCAGCAAGTCGATGAAATCCCGCCCCTGCTTGCCGAGGGAGGCCAACAGCGGATTGCCGACCGTCAGATAAGCGTCCTCCGGGTCGGTTTCCTCGCCCAACCGGGCCAGATCGCGTTCGGCCCGGATGTCGCCCCAGTATTCCTGGCAGGGATTCAGCACGAACAGATGCAGATCCACATGACGCGCCAGTTCCGCCAGCAAGTCCAGGTACAACGGTGGCAGCGCCGCCACGCCGATGACGGCGACCCGCTCCGGCAGGCGGCGGCGATCGAAATCGCCATCGTGCAACGCCTTGCGGAACTGTTTCTGCACTCGCACCCGGTGCGCCGCGCCCGTCCGCGCCAACCGTCGCCACAATTCGGCCTGCCAGTGGTCCTCCTCGCCCGCTTCCCACTTCTCGATCCAGTCCGGGCGATAAACCAGGTACTGATCGAAACCGTCGGCGATACGGCAAGCCAGTTCGTGGCGGCGAAAATCGTCGCCGTCGTCACCGAGGTAGGCATTCAAGGATGCAAAGCGTGGCGTGTCTTCCAACTCCCGCAACAGCGCCATCACCCGCCAGACCAGCACTGGCTTATCGAACGCCGAGGTCGGCGGCAACTGACGCAATACCGCCCGGCTCATTTCCCAGAGAAAAGTCGCTGGAAACTGGAACGCCAGATTGGCGCAGACCCCCAGGCGCTCGGCCAAGCGCAGCGCCAGCCAGCGGGCCATGCCGTTGCTCTGGGTGACCACGATCTCCCGCGCCAGCGGTGCGCGCAAAGGCCGCCGCAATACCTCGGCCAGTTGCTCGGTCAAGATTTCAAGCTGGTTACTTTGATAGCTGTAAAACACGAGGGGGTGCCTTGGCTTGGGGAAAAGCGCGGGCACGGGCTAACCGTTACCCATTTGGAGTCCGGCGATCTCAAACCGCTCCAGAGGAAGCGCCCGCATGCTGCGCCAACCGCCGCAGAGCCGCGCTCAGGCGAGAATCCGGCACGTTGCGGGCGGTGACTTCCAATAGTTTCGCATTGCGTTGGGTCAGCGTCAGCCTCGGCCGTCGGGGGCGAGGGGGGAAGTCGGGTGGCACGACCCGCACACGTGGCTTGGGCAAGGGAATGCCGAGTTGCTGGCCAAGCGTCTCGCGGATATTGTGCAAGGCGTAGCGCAGCCGGGTGGCCCAACTGGACGAGTCGGCATGCACCGTCCAATCGTCCTGATCCAGCCGGACCAACACCACATGATCGTGCAGGTGCGGCGGCAGGTAAGCACGGAAGATACGATTAAGCCGATTCAACCGGTCGGCGCGCGCCATCAACCGCCCCAAGGCGCCTTGCGGGTGGCGCAGACTTTCCCCCACCGTCGGGATGGAAGCCGTTCGCTGGCGCGGCGGCGCTTCCTGGATGGCGGGGACAGATGGGGCGCGCGGCGCGGGTCGATCCGGCGCCATCGATGGAACGCGCGCCGCCGGCCGATCCAGCGCCATCGTCGGCAGTGGCGGGAGCGGGCGGTAGAGTGCGGGGATCTCGGCTATCTTGACGGGTACGGGTCCGCCAACGCTGGGCGCGGGCGGCGTGACCCGAGCGGCGCCATCGGGTTCGGAACCAGCGATCGTGGTGGGCCGCGCCGGGTTCATTGGCGACAAGCCGGGTTCCGACTCGTGGCCACGCAGCATTTTCAGCAACCGCGCGGTGTGCTGGCGGGCGGATGCGCGACTGTCGGATTCAGTCATGGCGCCATCCGCCGCCCGCGTGGCATCCCCCGCGCCACGGACGCGGGATGCTCCGCTCGAACCGTTGCCGGAAAATCATCATCATCCGCAAAGCCACGCCGCCGGGTTAGCCCAGTGCCTAACTTTCGCGCAGATCCCGTCAAACCGCAAGTCAAGACGCGGGAACCACCTTGATCGAACGCCCGCTCAGGACCGGACGAAATCCGTCACGAATCCAGCGATGCCGTCCAGATCGGCCAGCGGAAATACCGGCAAGCCGGGACGACCGTACATCACCGGTTCCAACAACGGCTCACAGGCGACGGCGACAATGCTCGGGTCGCTCGGAAAGCGCGGTGACTTGTCCCCGGCGAGTGGCCGCCAAACTTCCAGCTTGGGATATACGCCGGTCTTCCAACCTTCGACCAGCACCAGATCCACTGGTTGCAGGTGAGCGAGCAACTCGGCCAGCGTCGGTTCCGGCTCTCCACGCAGCTCGTGCATCAAGACCCAACGGCGACCGGTCGCCAGCATCACTTCCTGGGCACCGGCCTGACGGTGACGCCAGGTATCCTTGCCGGGCGTCTCCAGATCGACATCGTGGTGAGCGTGCTTGAGCGTGGACACGGTCAGGCCGCGCGCCCGCAGCCGGGGCAGCAGGGCGACGATGAGCGTGGTCTTGCCGCAGCCGCTCCAGCCGCTGATGCCAAGCACTTTCATCGCCGCCCGACCGGATCAACGCTGCCGCACTACTTGATAAGGACGAGCTGGATAAGTCACCGGCGCGCTCCAGATGTGCACCAGCCGGCTGAACGGGAATACCAGGAACACGGTCAGGCCAAGGAAAATGTGCAGTTTGAACAGCACGCCAATGGGCGTTATGGCGGTCACCGCTTCCGCCGGATCGAACGTCACGACATTCCGCGCCCACTGCATGAGCAACAGCATGTTGTGGCCGTCCAAATGCATCAACGACACCGGGATGGTCAACAGACCGAGAATCAATTGCGCGTACAGCAGCAGCAGGATGAAGATGTCCATCCGGGTACTGTTGGCACGCACCCGAGGATCGTTCAAGCGCCGCTGCACCAACATCGTCAAACCAGCGAAGCACATCAACCCGGCGACACTACCGGCGACGATGGCCAGTATCTGCTTGGCGCCCGCGGAAACGCCCAAGGCGTGAAATACTTCCGGCGGCGTCAGTAGGCCGACAAAATGTCCAAGGAACAACAGCAGGATACCGACATGAAACAGATTACTGGCCCAGCGCATGTTCTTGTTGCTGAGCATCTGACTGGAATGGGCTTTCCAGGTGAACGGATCGCGGTCGAAGCGCGCCAGGCTGCCGAGCAGGAACACCGCACCGGCCAGATAGGGATAGACGCCAAACAATAAGGTATCCAGATAACTCATGATCGTAACCTCATAACATTTAGAACTGCTCCCACTCTCAACCCCTTTCCGGAGGACGAGGGGAGTTTTTCATAGGGAACGGGCAGGCTGTTGCGTCGAACCGGGCCGAGGCGTCCATCGCACCGGTTGCGCTTCGCGTGAACCCGTGCGGCCGGCGGAACAGCCTTCCTGGTTAGCCAGAAACGTGACCGCTTCCTCTTCCCATATCTTGTCCATGTTCACCACGGTTTGGTCGGGACCTTCGGTGGCGGCCTGGTGGCGAATCTCCTCGATGTCCGCCGGTTCGCCGACCAGCGCGGCGAGGGCGTCGAACACGATGTGGTAATCGCTGCCGCGCTCGGCCAGTCGCGCGCCGATCAGCGCCACGACGTGCATCGCATCGGCCAGCATGTCCAGCGCCTCGCCCATCGGCCGCTGCGCCAGATACTCCAGAAATAGGGGGATGTAATCGGGCAGTTCGCGGGCGTCCAGTTCGAAGCCGTGCCGGCGATAGACGTCCAACAGATTGACCATCGCCTGGCCGCGATCCCGCGATTGGCCGTGAACGTGCTCGAACAGGTGCAGCGACAGGGCGCGACCCCGGTCGAAGGTCGCCACGTACCGCTCTTGCAATTCCATCAGGTCGGTCCGTTCCAACCGCTGCATGAATGCCCGCAGCGCCCGCCGCTCCCGCTCGGGTAGCAGCTCTTCCCGATCCAGCACGTCCGCCATTTCATCCAGCGCGGCCTGCATGTCCGCTTGCGGATAACACAGCAAGGCCGACAGGATTTTCAGAGTTTTCATCGTTCCACCTCGTTGCATGGGTAGGGTACGCATTGCGTACCCTACGAGCTGCGATTCAGGCTTTGCTCGGCGGTTCCACCTTGATCGGAATTGCCCGGCGGGTGGTGACTTTCTTCCCGCCGAACAAGTTGGTTTTATCAGTGCCCGGCGAGCAACCGTTGCCGAAACTGAAACCGCAGCCGCCACGTTCGCCGAAGGCATCGTAGGTGGCGCTGGCGTATTCGCGGTGCGAGGTGGGGATGACGAAACGATCCTCGTAGTTGGCGATAGCGAGGTAGCGGTACATCGACTCGACCTGATCGATGCGCAGGTTGACCGCTTTCAGCACGTCCTCCCTCACCTCGCCGTCCACGACCTTGGCGCGCATGTAGGCGCGCATCGCCAGCATCCGCTCCAGCGCCAGCTTGACCGGCTTTTCGTCGCCGGCGGTCAGCAGGTTGGCCAGATACTTCAGCGGAATCCGCAGCGAACCGACGTCGGGGATGATGCCGTTCATGCCGATCTGGCCGGCTTCGGCGCGAGCCTGGATCGGCGACAGCGCCGGCACGTACCAGACCATCGGCAGGGTACGGTACTCGGGATGCAGCGGGAAGGCGATCTTCCACTCGATCGCCATCTTGTAGACCGGCGAATCTTGGGCGGCTTTCAGCCACGCATCGGGAATACCGACCTTGCGCGCCTCGGCCTGCACGACCGGGCTGAAAGGATCGAGAAACATGTCGAGTTGCGCTTGATACAAGCTCTTTTCGTCGAGGACGCTGGCCGCTTTTTCGATTTGGTCGGCATCGTAGAGCAGCACGCCCAGATAGCGGATGCGGCCCACGCAAGTTTCCGAACAGACCGTCGGCTGACCGGACTCGATGCGCGGGTAGCAGAGAATGCACTTCTCGGACTTGCCGGTGCTCCAGTTGTAGTAAATCTTCTTGTACGGACAGCCGGACACGCACATCCGCCAGCCGCGACACTTGTCCTGGTCGATCAGGACGATGCC
>JAGRHI010000109.1:0-433 GCA_020445045.1 Candidatus Competibacteraceae bacterium | reverse complement strand
TTTCGAACTCGCCGTAAATCTCCTTTTGCACGCTTTCGAAGTTGGTGTCCTTCGAGCGCTTGGCGAACTCGGTGCCAAGAATTTCCTCCCAGTTTGGCCCCCAGTGGATTTTCTCCATTCGCTCGCCGCTGATGGCGGAGCGCGGCCGAGCGGTGGGCATGGCTTTCGACTCCGGCGCGTTTTGCAGGTGCGCGTAGTCGTAGTCCCACGGCTCGTAGTAGTCGTCGATGGCGGGCAGGTCGGGATTGGCGAAGATGTTGGCCAGAATCTTGAGCTTGCCGCCCTGTTTCGGCTCGATCCTGCCGTCCTTGCGCCGCTTCCAGCCACCGTTCCACTTATCCTGATTCTCCCATTCCTTGGGGTAGCCGATGCCGGGTTTGGTCTCGACGTTGTTGAACCAGGCGTATTCCATGCCGTCGCGGCTGGTCCAGAC
>JAGRHI010000108.1:9675-13590 GCA_020445045.1 Candidatus Competibacteraceae bacterium | reverse complement strand
GGGCTGATGAGGGAAGACTTATTGACCGCGCGAGTGGGCGACAGCAGCGCGACCCGGCGGCAGGTCAACCGTCAGCACGCCCTGGTGTTGGAAATCGATCCCGAAACCGAAATACCGACGGTACGCGGCCTCTTCTCGCTCTCGGAGATCGGCTTGCGGCTGGGGTTGAACATCAGTCCATCGCGGCAGCCGACCACCTATGCCGAATTGGAGAAGGCGGGGGTAGCCCTGTGACCGCCACCTCGGTGATCCGCGTCAACTCACCCGATCCGGCGATGCCGCGGCGATCCTTTCGCGGCGCTTTTCTCCGATCGGGTGCGCGGTAATTCGAGAAGAAAATCGAAGCGGCGACCCAGGCGGTCGGCAAGGCCGCCGAACCGTTCGGGATTAGGCGCGCGTGAAACCAAAGGCCATGGCCCGAAGTGGTGGCCGCACGCTCGCTTGACCGAACCGATCGGGCAACGCTCCGCTTTTGCCCGACCTACCTGAAACTTGCTGATGCGCTACCGCCGTTCGACTACGCCCGGCGCGACCTACTTCTTCACGGTCGTCACCTATCGGCGGGCCATTCTTTGCGAACCGAATTCGGTGACTTTGTTGCGGGAAGCACTCGCCACCCTCAAACAACGGCATCCATTCCGCATTGACGCGGCTGTGATTTGCCCGATCACTTGCACTGTCTCTGGACGCTCCCGCCGAACGACGCCGATTATTCCACCCGCTGGATGCGGATCAAATCCCATTTCCCCCGTCGTTGCGCCGCTTCGCTCAAAACCGAGCGCTCGCTTGCCCTCCGGCATAAACGGGAACAAACCATTTGGCAACACCGTTATTGGGAACACCAAATTCGTGATGAACAGGATTTTGAACGTCACTGCGACTACATTCATTACAACCCGGTCAAACACGGATACGTCGCCCGTGTGGCGGATTGGCCCCATTCAAGCTTTCATCGCTTTGTCGAAAACGGTGTCTATCCGCCCGATTCGGTGGGCAATCCCGACTTGATTGATACTGTGGGCTTCGAGGAATAACGTCACCACAGGACAGCGGGTTAGCGCAGCGTAACCCGCCGGTTCCGTGGGATTCCCCACAAGGCGGGTTGGCTGGCGCTCCGAACTTGCGCTACCGGCTTGCGGTACACTCCCTAAGAAAGCTCAACGGGAGAACCGATGTGGCTGATAATATTGAAAATATAATTCTCGAACATCTGCGGGCGATCCGCGCCGATATCGGCAGCATCAAGAACGACGTGCGCGAAATTAAACAGCGGCTCACTAGTTTGGAAGCGGCTGTTGCGGGTCCTCGGCGCGATAACTCCAACCTGTATGGCAACGTAATCGACCAACACGCGCGATATGACCGCCTTGTGGAGCGTGTGGAGCGAATTGAGCGTCGTTTGGATTTGGCCGATGGTTAGGCGGGTCAGCGCGTAGGACGGGTTAGCGTAGCGAACCCACCGATTGGCTGATAGTCCGGTGGTCTATGGCCATCCGGAATTGCGGGAGCTGGAACTCACGATCAACGGCCGCCTCATAACCCGACCGTTGCGGACCGAGCACCGCCAGTGGTTACGTCGGGAGTGGGCGGTACGGGTTTGACGGTTCGGCGACCTGCCGATGTTCATCAACGCGGTTCAGGTCGAGGCCGTTCCCGCGGCGAGCAAGTGATCTTCGAGCCGGCATGACCTTGCCTTGCGCCGCCTTTTCCCGCTTGCATCCTTCTTTCGGCCTGGCAACGACCCTCTTGTTCCACGGGGGAGCTCGGGCTCGATCGAAAACCTTTTCCTTTTCAGGAAATCACTTACACTATTCAATGGGTTCTATTCCGCGCCTCCGCAAGTGTTCCCGAGAACTGGATTCGAATCCTTGGCGGGGGTGGAGGAAGCCGGAATAATTTCACATAAGTTCTTATATCTTGCGCTATCTATCATTTCCCTGTTCCTTGAAGCGTTTTACCCATCTTTCGCTGCGTCAATCCTTGACCGTGCCGTATGTGGTGCTGGTGATCGGAGTGGCGTCGCTGATCGGGGCGCTTTCCTATCGCGCTGGCAGCCAGGCGGTGGATACCGTTGCCGACCACTTGCTGCGCGAAACCGTGGGGCGTATTGCCCAGGCGGTGGATCGTCACATCGTCGGTTCGGGCGCGGTGCTCGAAGCAGCCTTCCCCGAAGGGATGCCCGCGCCCGCGGACATCAAGGACCAATTCGCCGCCTTGCGGACCCGGTTCTGGATCGCCACTTCTTTGCACCTGGACCCGAACAACTACGTCTACTACGGCACGCGCCAAGGTCAGTTCTTTGGTTTGTGGCGCTACTCGCAACAAGACGGTGAGCTGCGCATCAAGTTCGATGCCGCGGCGCCTCGCTCTCTGTACCGCTTTAGCGGTATCGACGGCGCGCTGTCCAAGCCGGAATTGGAGACCAGGATATACGACCCGCGGGTGAGACCCTGGTACGAGACGGGTGAGACCAGTCCATCTCTCACCTGGACATCCATCTACATCGATTTTCGCACCGCCGAACTGGTGGCCACGCGGGCCCGGCGCGTGCTCGATGCCAAAGGCGATCTGGAAGGCGTCGTTGCCACCGACGTTTCGCTGCGCCAGCTCAATGCCTTTGTCCGCAAACTGAAGATCAGCCAACATGCGTTGGCTTTTATCATCGAACCCGACGGTAATCTTATCGCTTCGTCGCGCAGTCCGAACACCATAATGCTGGCCGACGGTAGCAACGCCCGCATCAATGCCATCGATAGCGGCGACGCCCTTCAGGTGGCGGCTTTCGATCAGGTGCGTCAAATCATGGCGACCGTCCCATCCGCCGCCACGCCGCCGCGCACGACGCGCTTTGTCGGACCGAACGGTGAATCGATTCAGCTCGCCTACGAGCGATTGAGGGACATGGCTGGATTGGACTGGATCATTATCGTGGCGGTGCCGCGCAGCGATTTCATGCAGGGCGTAACCGAAAATGTGATCCGAACGGCGGTCATTGGTGGCGTGGCGGCGCTTTTGACGGTACTGATCGGTCTTGTCATCCTCTGCTGGGTCAGTCGCGACCTGCGGCAGTTGGCCGAGGCCGCGCGTCAAGTTGGCAAGGGTCGACTCGATGCGCCGCTGGAAATCAATCGGCGCGACGAAATCGGTGACCTCGCAACCAGTTTTCGGCGGATGCAACAGAAACTGCGGATCGACGTGCTCACCGAACTGGTCAATCGCGACATGATCCTGCGCTGCATCGCCGACCGAATCCATCAACACCGCCGGACAACGGACCGCAAACCATTTGCGGTGTTCTTCGTCGATCTCAACAACTTCAAGCTGGTTAACGACCGACTGGGTCACGATGCGGGTGATCGAGTGCTCATCGAAATCGGCAAGCGTTTGCGTATATCCACCCGTACCGGGGATCTCGTGGCGCGTTATGCGGGTGACGAGTTCGTAGTGCTGGTCGATGAAGTTCGTGATGCCGACACCGCGGAACAAATCCGCAGGCATATCGAACGGCTACTGCGCGAGCCGCTGACGAGCATCGACACTGAATTCCTGGCTGGCCAGACCTTGGGAGGCGCCGTGGGTCTGGCTCGCTATCCCACCGACGCGGACACCGCCGACGGCCTGATCAAACATGCCGACGCGGATATGTACGCACGCAAGCGCGCCAGCAAGCTAAACCTCTGATGCCATCATTCATGCCGAACCCAACTCGATCACTGGAGACACGCATGACCCAAAACACCTTCAAAGCCCTGGTCCTGACCCAGGAAGGCAAGAAAACCGTCGCCACCATCCAACAACTCACTCTCGACGATCTGCCCGAGGGCGATGTGCTGGTGGCGGTGGAGTACTCCTCGCTCAACTACAAGGACGGTCTGGCGGTGACTGGCAAGGGCAAGATCGTGCGTCAGTTCCCGA
>JAGRHI010000108.1:8078-9617 GCA_020445045.1 Candidatus Competibacteraceae bacterium | reverse complement strand
CTCCCAACTACCAAGTCGGCGACAAGGTGGTGCTGACCGGTTGGAGCGTGGGCGAGCGTTATTGGGGCGGTTATACCCAGAAAGCCCGGCTGCAATCCCGCTGGCTGGTGCCGCTACCCACGGGAATGGATACCAAAACCGCCATGGCCATCGGCACCGCCGGTTTCACCGCCATGCTGTGCGTCATGGCGCTGGAAGAAGCCGGCATGACCCCCGGCGGCGATAAGCCTATCCTGGTGACCGGCGCCAGCGGCGGGGTCGGCAGCGTGGCGGTGGCGTTGCTGGCCAAGCTCGGGTACACGGTGCATGCGGTCAGCGGCCGGCCGGAAACCGAGGGCTATCTGCGCGAACTGGGCGCCGCCGGCTTCGTCAGCCGGGAAGAAATGAGCCAGCCCCCCAAGCCGCTGGAGGCGCAGCGCTGGGCCGGGGCGGTGGACACGGTCGGCGGCACCATGCTGGCGCGGGTACTGGCGGAGATCGATTACGGCGGCGCGGTGGCGGCTTGCGGTCTGGCGGGCGGGGCGGATCTGCCGACCACCGTCATGCCGTTCATTTTGCGCGGTGTCAAACTGCTCGGCGTGGATTCGGTGATGTGCCCTCTTCCCCGCCGCCGCCAAGCCTGGGAACGTCTGGTTCAGGACCTTCCCGGCAACGCCTTGCAAAGCATCGCCCATGTCGCCTCGCTGGAGGAGGTGCCTCAACTGGCCGAGGACATCATCGCCGGTCGGGTACGGGGCCGGGTCGTGGTGGACCCCAACGCGGCCTGAGCGATGTTGGCATGGGAGAACGTGACGATGAACTGCCTTGGCGCTCCATCGTCCGCGTGAAGTAGCCAACGGTGATCGATGGCACCGCCCCCGTTTCGGAAACCGAGTTCGACCATGTTGTCGATTCGGCAAATAGGGCCAAACTTCATATTGATCGGGAGAAATAGCGCCATATCAAATCCGTACCTACCCCAAGAGAGGTGATCCCCATGACCGATACTCCTAAACGCGGCGTCGACATCCTGCACGATCCCACGCTCAACAAGTCGACCGCCTTCACCGAAGCCGAGCGTCAGGCGTTGGGTCTGGTGGGGCTGGTCCCGGATGTCACGGAGTCGGAAGACCTTCAACTGCGCCGTGTCCTGCAACAGCTCGGCCACAAGAACACCGATCTCGACCGCTACATTTACCTGGTCAATCTACTCGACCACGACGAAACCCTGTTCTACCGGACGATCATGTCCGATCCGGCGCGATTCCTGCCCATCGTCTATGACCCGACCATTGGCGAGGCTTGCCTCAAGTTCGGGCACATCTTTCGCGGACCCAGGGGCATGTACTTGTCGATCAAGCGCCGAGGAACGGTGAAGGACGTGCTGCGTAACTGGCCCGTCCAGGATGTCCGATTCATCTGCGTCACGGACGGCGGGCGCATTCTCGGCTTGGGCGATCTTGGCGCCAACGGCATGGGGATTCCCATCGGCAAGTTGCAGCTCTACACGGCGGCGGCGGGAGTGCCACCCGAGGGACTGCTGCCCATGTATCTGGACGC
>JAGRHI010000108.1:0-7932 GCA_020445045.1 Candidatus Competibacteraceae bacterium | reverse complement strand
CACTTCGAGGACTGGACCGGCGTCGATGCGGTGCATCTGCTGCAACGCTACCGCGACCATTACTGTGTCTACAATGACGATGTGCAGGGTACGGCGGGCATCACCCTGGCCGGGATGATCAACGCGACCAAGCTCAAGGGTACGCAACTGAAGGACGAGAAATATCTGTTCCTGGGCGCGGGCTCGGCCGGCATTGGTCTGGCCAACCTGCTCTGTTCCGCCCTGGTTGCCGAGGGCATGACGCTCGCTGACGCGCAGTCGCGGGTGCACATGTTCGATGTCAATGGGCTGCTCGAATCGACCCGCGCCGATTTGGTGGACTTCCAAAAGCCTTACGCGCACCCGCACCCGCCGACCAAGGACTTCGTCGCCGCGATCAAGAGCATCGAGCCGACGACGATCATCGGTGTCAGCACGATCGGCGGCGCCTTCACCCAACAGGTCGTCGAGACCATGGCGCAGGTGAATGAGCGTCCCGTGATTCTGGCGCTGTCGAACCCGACCGAACATGCGGAGTGTTCGGCCGAGCAAGCCTACACCTGGTCGAAAGGTCGGGCGATTTTCGCGGCCGGGGTTCAGTTCCCGCCTGTCCATCTCGATGGCCAAACCTTTCTACCGGGACAGGCGAATAACTTCTACATTTTCCCGGCGGTGGGCATGGCCATCTACGCCACGCAGGCCAAGCGGGTCAGTGACGAGATGTTCATCGAGGCCGCAAGAGCTGTCGCGGACCAGGTGCCGGATGCGCTGCTGAAGCAGGGGCTGCTCTATCCGCTACAGGCAAATATTCTCGAAACGGAGATCAAGACGGCGATCCGAGTTGCCACGCTGGTATTCGATAGCGGGCTGGCGCGAGTCGAGCGTCCGATCGACATGGAGGCGTTCATTCGCGGCCATGTCTACCAGCCGGAGTACCGGAAACTCGCTTGAACGTGTCGGTCATGGCGCCGACCGACCACCGGAGCGGCGCGGATTCCGCTTGGGATGAAAGTAGATAGTGCTCGTGTGCCGCCGCCAACGGGGCGGCGGATAAGCCGCGAGGGCGAAAAAGCCGAAGGCGCTGACAGCCGATGTCGGCTTGATCCATGTGGTTGTGCAACGCGCAGCGCCAAGCAACCAGCGGATTGGAATCCGCCGCCCCGTTGTCGCGGGCACGAAGCGCTGGGCTTTCCTCACAAGCTAGGCAACTTCAAGAAAATCAACCACACAAAAAATAATACTCCATTGATTTTGCAAGCATTTTAGCTTATGCGTCCGCGAAATAGGGCGGCGGATAAGCCGCTCCAATCTAATCCAATCCCGTCGTCGCAGACGACACTCCATCACCGCACCCAAAACACCTCGCCGCGCGGTATAAAAGGCAGCCGGCGTCCTTCCGGCACCAGAAAAGCGTGTTCGAAATCGATGCTCAATTGCGGCTCGCAATAGCCATCGGTAATCAGCAACACCGGTCCCCGCTTTGGAAAATCGTCGCGCCGGGCGGCATCGCGCAAACAGTCCACGCCCCGCTGCAACACCGTTCCGCCCCGGCCTTTCACCGCGATGCGCTCCAACAGGCTTTCGGGCGGCAGCCAACCCGCATCGTAGGCCGCGGCATCGCAGTACACCAGCCGCACCGCGAACACCTCCCGCGCCTGCGCGTAGCTGGCGATGGCACCGATGGCCTTGCCGAGCAACCTCGGCTCCATCGACCCAGAAGTATCCAGCACCACCCCGAACACCCGCGCCCGCCGCTCCTCCTCCGGCGGCTTGAGGATCGAGGGCCGGGGAATGTCCGGCGTGCTGGCCTGCCGGCGCGAGGGCCGGGCGTAACCGCGGCGCAGCTCCGGCGGCGGGAAATGCTCGTCGAACCAGTAGGCCAAGCGCACGTCCCACGGAATCGGCGGCTGGGCCAGGCTGCGAATTTCTTCCACCAGTCCAGCCGGAAGCGTGCCACGCCCGCCGCCCATCAGGCAACGCTCCATGCCCTGCCACAAGGCGCGGCGACAATAGGCTTCGGCATCGACGAAAATGCCACCCTCCTCCTTGCCCAGCAGATCCGGCAATCCGGTCCCGCGCAAGGTCGCCAGCTTGCGGGCGCGGCGCAAATCGCGCGCCAGCCGGTCGTAAATCTCCTCGGCGGAACATCCCGCCAGTTCAGTATCGTGCAGTAAACCCAGGGTCGGCGGCGAACCGACACCCATCTCGATCAGCCAGCCGTTGATGATGAAATCGCAGGCGGCATTCCACAGGAACGGATCGCGCCCACGCCGCCGCGAAGCGTGGTTCAAGCCGGCGTGCAACAGCTCGTGCGCGAACACGAACAGGCATTCCGCCTCGCTCAAACCCGCCGCCGGATTGATCCAGATCGTGCGGCTGCCCACGTCGATGGCCGCGACCCGAATATCGTGCAACTGGCAGACACGGGGGTCTTCCTCCAAATCGAAGCCGATAGCCAGCGCGCCCAGCAACGGATGGCTGTTCACCAAGCGGCGTTGCGCCTTCAAGGCGGCGGTCAGTTTGCGCGTCGTCCCGCTGGTCGCGACGATCCGACCGCTCGCCTTTTCGATGGCCTGTCCCACGCCGCGGGCGATGCCGTCGGCCAGCAACCCGCGCCAGTCCGGTATGCGACGTGTCCCCGCTCGCTCCTCCGCCGGAAGAAAAACCGTCATGCCTTTCCCGCACAGCGCCTCGCGCCAGACCAACAACGCCGGATCGCAACCGTCGGCGACGAAAGCACGGAACAGCGGCTCTTCCCCGCTGACCGGAATCTCCACGTCGGGATGCAGCAAATCTTCCGAAACGGCACCGATGCCGGCTTCCTGGCAGAACCGTTCCGCCACCAGCAGCCCAGCGATTTCCCACAAGGTCCGCGGTTCGCGCTGGCGCACCAGCCCGAAGCCGAGGCAGACGTAGGCCAGCGCCAGCACCCGCGCCCACTCTTTCGGCGCGGCCAGCCGCTTGGGATGCGTCCAGACCGCGCCGTCCGGCGAGAACGCCAGCCAGCCCTTGGGGCCAACCTGGCGATGCTGGTCGTCGAACCGGACGTGAACCGATCCGGCAATCGCATCGAGCGGCGGCTGTTGCGCCAGCATCAGCCCCTGCTGAAAGTTGAGGCGCGCGGCGCTCTCGGTCGCTTTGCGGCGCATCACTTGCCTGTCCGGCGTTCGGCCAGGCGCGGCAAGTCCCTGGCCACTTCCACCAGGAACCAAGCGGGCAACCGCCGGCCTTCGTCGTCTTCCGCCACCACTGTCTGCGCCATTTCGACGCTGATGCGCGCCAGATCCCGCAACAGATTTTTCACCCGCATCGCCAACTGCTTGTGTTCCTGCCGGAGCGAGGCTTCATCCTCCGGCAATTCCTTGCGCAGATGGCCGCGCAACGACTGGGCCAGAAAATAGAGGATGTCGCGGTCGGCCGGCTCGGCGGGCCAGTGGGCATCGCCTTTCAAGATCGCCGCCAGCGTGTGCCGCTGCCGCAACTGCTTGATGAACCCCTTGAACTGGCCGGCGTGGGCCGGCGTCAATAGGCCAAACGCCAGCGCCTCCAGCATCTCCTCGTCCAATGCATCGCCGAAGGAATGCAGGGCATCGGACAGCATGTGCCACGAGCGCGGCGTCGAGAACGGCTCCTCGTGCTTGGGCGGCTCGTTCCACAGATGATCGGGACGGAGTTGAATGTATTCCACCACCCACGGATGGATACCGCCCTCGTTCACCGCCCACGCCAGCCATTCGCGGTGCTGGGCGCGCAAGTGGACATGAACAAGGCGATTGATCAGGGCCGAAGGCATCGGCTTGACGATGGCAGCGTCCTTGGCGCGATTGCCGGCACCGATGACGATGGTGCCGGTCGGCAGCCGGTATTCACCCACCCTCTGTTCCAGGATCAGCGAATAAAACGCCTTCTGAATATCGTGGCTGGCGGCGTTCAACTCATCCAGAAACAGCACGAACGGCTGGTGGCGCACGATATTGGCCGGCGGAAAGAACCGCGAGCAGTCGCCGTCGATTTTCGGCACGCCCAGCAAATCCTCCGGCGCCAGTTGGCTGCCCAGCAACGAGACACATTCCAGCCCCACCGCCGCCGCGAAGCGATTGATCAGCGCCGTCTTGCCAATGCCGGGCGCGCCCCACAAAAATACTGGTCGCACCACCGCGACGTGGAGCAGAAAATCAAAAGACTGCGCGAGAGTGAGTTCAATGGCGGAGTTCAATCCCATCGCCTCCAGCTCAAACCGGGAAATCGCTACCGCTTTTCTTCAAGCTTGGCGCGTTCCCACAACCCATCCATCTCCGCCAGCGTCGATTCCGCCGGAGTCCGGCCAATTTCCATCAGCCAGCTTTCGACTTGCCGAAACCGGCGCTCGAACTTGGCGTTGGTGCCGCGTAGGGCCGCCTCGGGATCGAGATGAAGATGACGGGCCAGATTGGCGACCGCGAACAGCACATCGCCCAACTCATCGGCCAAGCGCTCCGGCGCGGCATTGCTGGCGATTTCATGGCGGATTTCGCCGATCTCTTCCGCGATCTTGGCCAGCACCGGTTCCAGCGCGCCCCAGTCGAAGCCGACCTTGGCGGCTTTCTTTTGCAGCTTGACCGCTCGGGTCAAGGCCGGCAGCGGCAGCGGAACGCCATCCAGCGCGCCGGTCGGTGGCGCGGTTTTTTCGGCGGCCTTGATCCGTTCCCAGGCGGCGGTTTGTTCGGCGGCGTCGGCATAGCGCTCGTCGCCGAAGACGTGCGGATGACGGCGGGTCATCTTGTCGGCGATGCCGCGCGCTACGTCGCTGAATTCGAACCGTCCCTCCTCACGGGCGATCTGGGCATAGAACACCACCTGAAACAGCAGATCGCCCAGTTCGTCGCGCAATTCCACCCAGTCCTCGCGGGCGATGGCGTCAGCGACTTCGTAGGCTTCCTCGATGGTGTGAGGGACGATGCTGGCATAAGTCTGCTCGCGATCCCAGGGACAACCTTGTTCTGGATCACGCAGTCGGGCCATGATCTTGAGTAACTGTTCCAATTCGTGCATTGCTCGCTCTCGTCGCTGATTCGCGCTTACCCTACCCGCCGCCGTGGATCGGGGCAAGCAACCCGATCTCAATCCCGCAGGCGGAAGGTGATCGGAATCCGCGCCACCATCCGTTCCGCTCGCGGTGGCTGGAACCGCCAGCGCGCCACCGTCCGCTGCGCCGCCTGGTCCAACAACTCGTAACCGCTGCTGCGCGCGACACTCACCGCCTCGACCCGACCGGCGGCGTTCACCGTCAATTGCAGCAATACCTGGCCTTCCTCGCCACGGCGGCGGGCCAGCGATGGATAACGTGGTGACGGGTTGCCCGGTAGCGGCCGCGGATTGACCGCGGTCGAAGCCGGAGCGCCCCTTCTTCCTTTCTTGGAGGTGGTTGCGCCACCCACTGGCCTCTTTTCCGATTCGCCATCGCTAGCCATCGGTGAAGACGGTGTCGACGACGGATGAGCGGCGGCGAGCCGAGCCGGTGATTCCGGGGCAGCTTTAGCGGGTCTAGTCAGGATCGAAGGTGTCGGCTTCGGTTTGAGTGGTTTCGGTTTGGGTGGTTTCGGTTTGGCTGGTTTCGGTTTGGGTGGTTGTGACTTGGCTATTCGGTGCACGGGATTTTTGAGTTTGGCGGCTTTCGCCGTCACGACCGATCGGCTTGGTTTGGGTGGCTCCGGCTTGGATTCCGGTTTGAGCGGGGCGGTTTCGACAACCGGCGCGGGCGCGGTGGGACGAGGCGCAACAGGTCTTACGGCGGCGGCGGGTGGCGCGGCCGGTGGCGACAACAGGCTGATCTGAATCGGCGCGGCCAGTGGCGCGACCGGCGCACGCCAGGCGATCGGAACCTGAGCCAAGGCCAGATGCAGCAGCACCGCCAGCAGTACGGCGACCGTCAGTCGCGCCGAATCCGCCCGGCCGGGCGATGCGCTATGCCTCACCGCTCTCCTCCACCGTCAGCCGCCGCCACGGCAACACGTAGCGCTGGTCCTCGTGCTCGCCGCGCAGCGCGGTCACCCGATACGCCTCGGCCAAATGCGCGGCCGACAAAACCTCGTCCGCCGGTCCGCGAGCCACCAGCGAGCCTTCACGCAACAACAGCAACTCGTCGCAGAATCGCGCCGCCAGGGTCAGATCGTGCAATACCACCACCAGCGCCGCGCCGCTGTCGGCGTAATCGCGCAATAATTCCATCACCCGTAATTGATGATAAGGGTCCAGCGCCGCCACCGGTTCGTCAGCCAGCACCAGTGGCGCTTCCACCGCCAACACCCGCGCCAACATCACCCGCGCCCGTTCCCCGCCGGACAAGGTGTCGAACGGCCGTTCGGCCAGCTCGGCGATGTCGGTGCGCTGCATCGCCTCCTCCACTGCTAGGCGATCAGTGGCGACGGGCGAGCGCCACGGCGCCAGATGCGGCAACCGCCCCAATTCGACCAGCCGGCGCACGGTCAGCGGCCAGTGAGCGATATGCCCCTGCGGTAGGTAAGCGAGAACGCGGGCCCGTTCGCGCCGACCCAGCATCGCCAACGGCCGTCCCTGCAATCGCACGCTGCCGCGAAACCGTCGCAGTCCGGCCAGCGCCGCCAGCAACGTGGTCTTGCCCGCGCCGTTGGGACCGATCAGCGCCAGCAATTGACCGGCGGCGGCGCGCAACGAGACCTGCTTCACCACCGTTCGTCCGCCCAGATCGACGCTGATTCGTTCCGCTTCCAGCAGCGTCATGACAGTGTCCGCCGGCCGCGCAGCAGTAGATGCAGAAAAAACGGCGCGCCGATCAAGGCGGTGACCACGCCCAGCATCAACTCCTGCCGAGTCGAGACCAGTCGCACCAGCAAATCGGCCGCCATCAACAACACCGCGCCAGCCAGCGCGCTGGGCAGCAACAGCCGACCGGGCTGGTGGCCGAGCCAGGGTCGTAGCAGATGCGGCGCGATCAGTCCCACGAAACCGATGGCGCCGGTCACCGCCGTGGCCGCGCCCACCGCCAGCGCGGTGCCGCCGATGACTTGAGCACGCAGTCCACCCAATCCGATACCGAGACTTCGCGCGGCTTCCTCGCCCAAAGTCAGCGCGTCCAACCCACGCCCGGCACTGAGCAGTAGCACCCAGCCCGCCGCCATGAACGGTGCCGCCAGCGCCACGTCATTCAGTCCGCGATCGCGCAGCGAGCCGAGCAACCACAACACCATCTCGCTCAACGCCAGGGGGTTGGGCGCCAAATTCAAGGCCAGCGAGGTCAGCGCCACCGCCAGGCTCGACACCGCCAGCCCAGCCAGGATCAGACCGAGCGGGTTGGGATCGCGGGTCGCCAACATCGCCAGGCTCGCGGTGGCTAGCAGGGCGCCACCCAGCGCGCAGAACGGCAGCGCCCAGGCCGAAACCTGCGCCAACCCGAAGTACAGCGCCAGCACCGCGCCCAATCCGGCGCTGGCCGACACGCCGAGAATGCCGGGTTCGGCCAGCGGGTTGCGCAACAGCCCTTGCAGCGCCGCGCCGCTCAAACCCAGCGACGCGCCGACCATCCAGCCCAGCACCACGCGCGGCAGTCGGATCTCCAGCACGATCAAGGCCAGCCGTTCGTCGCCGCCGATCAGTCCGGTCAGCACCTGCCATGGCGATAGTGGCAAGGGTCCCAGCAGCAGCCCGGCCAGCGCCAAGCCCGCCGCCAACACCGCCAGCACCACGATCACCCGTCGGCCGCGCCGGACATCGGCATCCACGACCCGACTCATGGCGCGGGCTCCGCCGGCAGATGCTCGGCGATATAGGTGGCGGCCTCGGCCAGGAACCAGCCGCTGCACGCCCAATAGCGATCTGGCACGGCGATGACCGGCCGCCCCGCCAGCAATCGACGGAATACCGGATGGTGGGCGAAAGCCATGCGCCGGCTGTCACCACCCTGATCGAAGAAACCCAGTACCACCAGATCCGGCTGGG
>JAGRHI010000433.1 GCA_020445045.1 Candidatus Competibacteraceae bacterium | reverse complement strand
CTGAAGAATCTTGCTAATCAGGTAAACTTTTGAGGGTGTACTCATGACAGTCTACCACCAAAATGATCCCATCATGGCGGAACTCAGGTCATTACTGGTGTCTCCTCCGGTGCAGAAAATCCAGTTCCGGTTCGGAACATTCCAGCTGTTATCCCTGGACTTCCGCCATCTCGCGCAAAGACTGGCCGATCCATCGAGCAGAGTGTCGATTTTGGTCGATCCTTCCGCTTTGAAAGCGAATGTTCTGGCGAAATACAAGCCGGCGATAAACCAGTTCGTATTCGCCAGCGATACTGTGATGCGGACCCCGCGCGGGCGCGGTATTGTAGTCCACGAGTCAGTTCACGCTATATTTGATCTCAGGGATTCGATAAGCATGGACCTGGCTGAAGAATCGATCACTTTCCTCGCTGAAGCCTGGTATTGCGTGGAAATCGGCGCTGAAGCCGACTTTCTTGCTCATGAAGCCCATCGCATCCTTGACATTGCCAAGGCCGTTCGAGCGCGAGGAAGGTCTACCATTCCAGAGGTGACACTCTCGGAACGGATCGAGTTACGCCGGATAGTTCGGAAAAGATACGACTACTCGCCAGGGCTGTCCCGAAGGGGGGGTGGATTCAAGTAACCCGAACAGTGCCGATCAAGCCCATCACCGTGAGCGGATTATTGATTGAATCCGCTCCAAGTTGGCCCAGCGCCAAGGTCAGCAACCGCTGCTCGCGTTCTGATTCCGAGGGCCTGAAAAGGATCACGCCAGGGAGGCCAGGGCACACGCCTAATCGTCTGGCACTGATTGAACCGACACGAAACCCGGCCATAACCGCTCTCGTTGATCCACCGTCACCAAACCTAACTCCCGCAGACGGTGTAAATCGCGCTGTCGGGTCTTATCGGTTAATTTCAGATACAAGGACTGATACCAAGGCGCTCGCCGTATCTCTGCTAGAGGCACAGGCTCACCGGTTGCCAATAACTGACTGATGATCGTGTATTGCCGAGCATTCAACCGCTTTTCGTCGTACAAGTCCCGAACCTGGGTCTGAAACAACAGCAGTTTTACGATTTGGTTCACCCGGTCATGCAGATCATTGATGCTGACGCGCATCCCCTCCAGATGAAACTGGACAAACGAGGTATGAGGATGCGCAACGTTCCTCTTCGCATCGCGGCGACAGCGATTGAACAGCGTGAAATACTCGTCGATATGCGTCAGGTAATAGCGCGCCAGGGCAAAGGGCGCATACTGAAACCCGTCCGCTTGCAACAAGGCCGCTTCCAGAACCCGCCCCACGCGCCCGTTGCCGTCCCAAAACGGGTGAATCAGCTCATGGTAGTAATGGACGAGCGGCGCCCGAATCAGCGCCGGAATCTGACGTGCTGCCAATTCCTGATGCCAGCTCGCCAACGCCTGCATCAGCGTTTCGATATCGTGGCCGTGCTGAGGCGGTTGATAGCGACCGCCGTGCGCCTGGTCACCGACATGAGTCTTGATCGCCTTGGGGTTATCGCGGAAAACGCCAGGCTGATTGCGGGGATGGGTCAATCGTTGCGTGATCGCCGCGTGCACCTTCTGAATGAACGGCACATCCAACCGCCAACCCGGCGTCGTCGCGGCCCGTTGCGCCACATCGTAGGCCGCCTTGAGATTCACGGCCCGGAGTTGTTCCTCTTCCCGCACCTGGGCCGGGTCCAGCTCCAAGACCTGTTGGGTTTCCTCCTCGGTTAGCGCCCCGCCCTCGATGGAGTTCGTGCCAAAAATGCTGCTGGCCACCACTTCTCGCTCCAATTGTCGGGCGACTTGGGACAGGGGCGAAGCGTTAAACCGTTCGTGGGCATCCAGAACCCGCCGATACAGCGGCGCCAACGCGGTCCCGTCCACGCCCAGACGAAACGCGAACGGTCCAAAGCGGCGGGTTTCGATCCGCGTTTCCGACTCGGAAAGCAAATTCAAAAGGTCTTCGATGTCCGGCAAAATGTCCACCTGAAAAACGGAATTTCTTCATTGAGTATAATTGCTTATCTCGATGACGGACGAAGCATTGTCCAAGAAAATGTCCAGGTTGATCGATGAGGGAAAAGTTGGAAACCGCTGAGTGAAATGCCACCGTGACATGCTCTATCCTTACAGCAACCGCTGACCAAGAAAGCGGCGGGAGATCGCGGCAGGTCCGTTCCGTGCGGGATGACACCCAACGAAAATACAACACCGTGGGTTTGTGAATGAGGAAAAGAATCGAGCGAGCAGGAAACTGTTTGAATGGTTTGCAAGCTCGTGGGCTGGGTTTCTTGCGCTGAAGCCAATTGAGCGATTATCGACGATCTTCACGATCGCCGGTGCGCCACTGGGTTGCTGTATTCACTCCTCGATCCGTGACGATCCACCGGACCGGCGGCCCTGCTTTTTCTCGCCGACGCGCCGTTTTTCATCCATGCGCCGTTGTTTGGCGGCCCGTGAAGGCTGAGTCTTGACCCGTGGCCTTGGTGCCGTCGCCGCTTGTTGGATCAAAG
>JAGRHI010000107.1:3946-5093 GCA_020445045.1 Candidatus Competibacteraceae bacterium | reverse complement strand
TCGCCCATGATCATGAAAGTGGCGGTGCCGTGGCCGAAGCATTCGCCCAGATTGGGGCAACTGGCCTCCTCGCAGACCGTGTGCAGGCGATTCTCCCGCAAGATGCGCTTCAGCCGTTGCACCTCCGGCGTGCCGGGGAACGGGGCGCGAATCCAGGCCGGCTTGCGCAAACGTTGGCTGGGATCGCTGGGCGCGATCTTGACCGGGATGCGGGCAACCTTGTCCTCGCCACGTAGTTTTTCACCCTGTCGTGGCGCGGTTCTGACTGTGGTGGACGAGGCGGAAGCGGGCGGGGCAAGAGCGGTTTCGTCGGGGGCGGTGCGTTCGGACATGGCCTGTTCCTGAAGGATGAAGAGCGAATTGTTGAGGCTTTGACTCAACTATTATGCCGCAGGTTGCCCGGCAAATCCCGATTCGGACAATGCCCTGGGCTCAGGGCAAGCCGTCGGCCCGCGCGAAGGCGCTGTAACCCAGATTGCGGCTCAAATCCGCCAGCAGTTCGGCGGCGGCGGCCTCGGGGGTCAGTTCGATGCCCAGATCGCGCAACTGGGTCACCCGCAAGCCGGGATAACCGCAGGGGTTGATCCGGGTGAAGGGTTCCAAGTCCATGGCCACGTTGAGACTCAGGCCGTGGTAGGAACGGCCCTGACGCAGGCGCAGCCCCAGCGAGGCTACCTTGGCATCGCCGACATAGACGCCCGGCGCGTCGGGCCGGGCGCGACCGGCGATGCCGTGCGCGGCGAGCAGGTCGATCACCGAGCGCTCCAGCACCGTCACTAGACCACGCACGCTCAAACCCAGTCGCCGCACGTCCAGCAGGCAATACACCACCACCTGGCCAGGACCGTGGTAAGTCACTTGGCCGCCACGATCCACTTGCACGACCGGGATATCCCCCGGCGCCAGCAGATGTTCGGCCTTGCCAGCCAGCCCTTGGGTAAAGACTGGCGGATGTTCGACCCACCACAGTTCGTCCGGCGTGGATGCATCGCGGGCCGCGGTGAAGGCTTGCATGGCGGCGAACACCGGTTGGTACGCGCGGCGGCCGAGACCACGCAGACACAAGGGTTCGCAATGGGAAACGGGCGTCGCCATGCCCGTGGTCACAGCACCATCGCAACGCCCGGATGGCTGCTGAGTTCCCGAT
>JAGRHI010000107.1:0-3920 GCA_020445045.1 Candidatus Competibacteraceae bacterium | reverse complement strand
CGTTTATCACCACCGTCACCGACTGGTAGCGGCCGGCACGGCTGTCCCGCACCTGAATCCGCGCCTCGTCCAGATCGGCGGCGTGCCGGCGCACCAGATCCACCATCAGTCCCCGAAAATCGGGTGTGCCGGCACCCATGATCTTGATGGGGAACTCACAGGGAAATTGCAGCGGCGATTCGTCGCTCATGCCAGACCACGCCTCAAGCCAGGTTCAATTGAATAGCGAATAGAAAAACAGCAGGATCGAATCGATCATCCGCCCGAACCAGCCGCTCTCCGGCACCTCGTGCAACGCGACCAGCGGCGTCTTGCTGACTTCCTGTTCGCCCAGTTTGACCACGATGTCGCCGAACGCCTGATCCTTTTGAATTGGCGCGACAATGATCGGCTGCACGACGGTGGTGGTGCTGACCTGCGGCGCTTGCCCCTTGGGCACGGTCACGTACAAGGCTTGGGTCACGCCTAGTGGCAATTCGTTTTCCTGACCTTTCCAGACCCGGGTGGTCACGATGGGTGTGTTGGCGTCGTACAGCTTGCGGCTTTCGAAAAAGCTGAAACCGTAGTTCAGCAGCGTCTCGCTGGCGCTGAACCGATCCCGTTCCCGGTCGGCCCCCAGCACCACGCCGATTAGGCGGGTATCGTTGCGCTTGGCCGACGAGACCAAGCAGTAGCCCGCCGACTCGGTATGACCGGTCTTGACCCCATCCACCGAGGAATCGGTAAACAACAGGCGGTTGCGATTTTGCTGCTTGATGTTGTTGTACTTGAAGCTGCGCACCGAGTAGCGGCGGTATTGATCCGGGAAATCCCGAATCAGTGCCCGGGTTAAAACGGCAATGTCGCGGGGCGACATGTAATGATTGGGATCGGGCAGACCTGGCGCGTTGGTGAAATGACTGCTGGTCATCCCCAGTTGCGCTGCTTGCTCGTTCATCAATCGGACGAACGTCTCCTCGGAACCGGCCACATACTCGGCCAAGGCCACCGTGGCGTCGTTGCCGGACTGCACATCCATGCCCATCAGCAGATCTTCCACCGATACCTGGCTGCCGACCTCGACGAACATCCGGGAACCTCCAGTCCGTCTCGCTTTTTCGCTGATGCTCACCCGATCGTCGGCGTGAATCTTGCCCGATTGCAGGGCCTTGTAGATCACGTAGCCAGCCATCAGCTTGGTGATGCTGGCCGGTTCCATCCGTTCCTCGCCCTTCAAGTCCGCCAGCACGTTGCCGCTCTGGTAATCCATCAGGAAATAACCCCGCACCGGGACTTGTGGTGGGGGCGGTATGGTTTCGGCGTGGACAGCGGCCCAGCCGGAACACAAAAAGGCGAACGCCAGCACTAGCGGCAACAACAGGGAACGGAGCACAGTCGAGTACAACATGAGTCGTGTGGGACTCCCGTGGTTGAAAATCATCGCTTGGCGATTCTAGCCAGACACAGTCGCAAAGCAAACCGCCACGCCAATGGCGCCACCTTGCAAGACGGCGCCAGCGCTAGCCCTCGAAGCTCAATCGGCGACGACGCGCGAATGGCTGATTCCCAAACCGGTCAACCGCACCGTCACCTGTCGAGCCTCGCTCGAATCGCGCAGCGGCACCCGCACCTGGTAACGGCTACCGGTGGTGGACTCCACCCGCACGTTACGTTGCAACTGGCTGGCCAAGCGCTTCCGCAACTGGCGGGGAGGACTACCGCGCTTGCTGACCGTGCCCACCAGATACAGCGTACCGTGCTTGCCGGCCGGCGCGGCGCCACGCTCCACCGGCACGCGCTTGCTCTTCGCGATCGGCGCGGTGGACGCCAACCGCGCGGCGGTGGCGGCGGGTTTGCCACGCGGTTCCGTCCGAACGGGCGATGCGGTGCTCTCCGCCAAACGCCGCGCTTTCCGCTCCACCGCCGCGGCCAGTCGCTCCCGTTCCGCCGCGCGCCGGGCCGCCAATTCCGGCAGGTACTGGAAAGGCTCCAGCGCGGCCACTTCCACCAGGGCGGTCCCCCGATCCAGCATATCGAGCCGCAGGGCGGCGGCGTAGGATAGATCGATAATCCGTCCGGGGACGAACGGGCCGCGGTCGGTGACCTTGACCACGGTGCTGCGGCCGTTCTCCAGATTGGTCACCCGCACGTAGGCCGGCAACGGCAGACTCTTGTGCGCGGCGGTCAGCTCATACATATCGTACAACGGGCCACTGGAGGTTTTGCGACCATGAAAATCCGCTCCGTACCAGGACGCGGTGCCCTGCTCCCGATAACCCTCGCTGGTTTCCCTGACCCGGTAACGCCGGCCGAAGACCACATAGGTATCGGCGTTACCACTACGGCTGGGGGGTTCGGCCCGCGGGATCGGCTCATCTCCGCTCGGAGCGGCTTTGAGATCGGTCCCGACGGGCCGGATGCTTACCGGTCGGTCGGGGATGGTGCCGCAACCGGCCAGCGCCCCCGCCAACGATGCCAACAGCAAAGTCTGGCTCCAGGATTTCGCCATCGATCCTCCCTCGCACCGGGCAACAGCCAGTCCGCGCCGCAGCCGATGCAGTGACTTTCAGATTATTGTCAGAAATTCAGTCAGCGCGGGCCACGCGTTCCGGGCGAACGGTACCGGGGTAAAATGCGTGTTGCTCGCGGATTTCCTGACCGAGTTGGTATACCGCCATGGCATACAAGCGGCTGTGGTTGTAGCGGGTGATCACGTAAAAATTATCGAAACCTAGCCAGTACTCCGGGTCATCGCGCCCTTGATATTCCAGCAGCATCGCGGCCCGCGCTCCGCTGACCGGGGCCTCGGGCGTGATGCCTTGGGCTTGCAGACTGGCGACGCTGTCCCTGGGCGGACTCAGTCGCTGGCTGATCAACGCGGGATAGCGGGTACCGCTCACCCGTGCCGGCACGGCGACCGGCTCGCCGGCTCGCCAGCCGTGGCGCTGAAAATAGTGGGCGACGCTGCCGATCGCATCGCGGGGGTTGCGCCAGATATCGCGGTGGCCGTCGCCATCGAAGTCCACCGCATAGGACAGAAAACTGCTGGGCATGAACTGGCCCAATCCCATGGCTCCGGCGTAGGACCCGCGCGGCGTCAGCGGATCGATGCCTTCCCGCCGGGTCAGCAGCAGGTAGTTTTCCAGTTCCTTGCGGAAATAGGCGGCGCGCCGAGGATAGTCGAACGCCAGGGTGGACAGTGCCTCCAGGACCCGGAAACTGCCCATGTTGCCACCGTACTGGGTTTCCACGCCGATGATGGCCACCACGATTTCCGGCGGCACGCCGTAAACCCGCTCGGCCTGGGCCAGCGCCGCCGCGTTGGCCCGCCAGAACCGCACGCCGCCCCGGATACGGTTGGAATTGACGAAAATGTCCCGGTAGGCATACCAGGGTTTGGCCTCGCCCGGCCTGGACATGGCGGAAATGATGCTGGGTTTGACTTCGGCTTGGCTGAAAACCGTCAGAAGATAATCGACATCGAAACCATGCCGGTTAGCCATCTCCTGGATGAACGCTTGTACATCGGCCCGATTGGCCAGGGAGTGAGCGGGGATCGCGCCGACCGGCCGGGTCGCCATCCTCTTCGGCGGCGGGGGCTTGGCGAAACGGGGCATCGTCGAAACAATCGGAGTTTTCGAGGGCTGGTGAACCGCCGGGGGCGACGCGCAAGCGTTCAGCAACAGGGTGATGCCGAGCAGAAACAGGCTCTTCACACACAGATCTCGTCGTTGGTCGTGGTGGCGATTACCGCGTCGGGGTCCGGCGGTGCGAATAGACGCTCATCAGGATACCGAAGCCGGCCATGATCGTCACTAGGGATGTTCCCCCATAGCTGAACAGCGGCAGCGGCAACCCCACCACCGGCAACAGGCCGGAAACCATCCCGGAGTTGACGAAGGCGTAGACGAAGAAAATCAGCGTCAGACTGCCGGCCAGCA
>JAGRHI010000106.1 GCA_020445045.1 Candidatus Competibacteraceae bacterium | reverse complement strand
GTATATTTATCTTCGGAAATCACCTTAAACTCCGCGCTGAATACTTTCCTCTGCATCGCTCGTCTCCATCTGTTCTTGTGGTTCTACCCGTGCAGAGTACTACCTTAATTAGCTGTACGAAATTTGGGGACCACTATAGTGATTGTCATCAGCACGAACTTTGGACCAACTATTTGTAATTATTCGTTTAGCTCTCCAGAGCTTGATGCACGGGCTGTAAGCTCCTCTGCTATCCCGACCTTACAAGAATGGGCGCTGCTACTGATGGGGTTGCTGCTAGGCGGCCTGATCTGGCACCGGTCGCGGCGCAAGGGGGGAATGGCGGCGTAGTTCTTCATTCCTTTTACCCCTAAATTTCTTCCTCGATGAGGATGTCCTTGGCGTAGCGGCAAGGCCCGTTGGATGACGGGCCTTTTTGCTGGGCGGAGAGAGACCCTTGGCTTTGCGTCGCGCGTCGTCAGCCCGATGGTGGCGCCGCCAGCCGGGTTCGTGGCACCAACTCGCCCAGAAAATCCCGGTGCAGCGCCGCCCAGATCAGGATCGGCGCCACCGCCGGCAGAATCAGATATCCCAGTTGATAAGCCAGCGCCAACAACTCCCGTGACAAGGGTGTGGTGCCCATCCGCAGAGCGATGGTGGAGTCCATATCGAAAACCAGCGTTTTGAGCGCCTCGCAGGCCACACCCCAGAGCGGTATCGGCAACAGCAGTAAGCCGCCCATGACCGTGCGGTAGAGTTTTTCGCCCCAAGCCGTCGGCGCCGCCAGGGTCAGTGCCAGCAGCATCGGCAAGCCGTAGGCGTACTTCAGCGCGTTGATCGTGAACACCAGTTGCCCGCGCATGCCAGGTGGCGCCGAGCTGTCCGCCGGCGCGGCCACGGCGAACCGGGTGACGATATCGACCGTCGTACCCTGCTGCTCGACGGCGGTGATGGCGTACGGAAACAGATGGCTGAGGACAAGATGTGCCCAGCCCGCGACCGGCATCAACAACAGTGGCGCCAGCACGTACCAGAGTACGAACATCGGCGCCAGCCACAGCAGGGTGCGAAGCAGGAAGCGATCGATCGGGCGGCGCGGCATCATGGCGAGACCGCCGGCGCCGGCAGCGTTCGCACCCATAGCAGGTAGACGATCAGACCATCCAGCATGATCAAGGCCTGCCAGAGATAGAGGTGCGCC
Organism: Candidatus Competibacteraceae bacterium; assembly: GCA_020445045.1. GTDB lineage: Bacteria > Pseudomonadota > Gammaproteobacteria > Competibacterales > Competibacteraceae > Competibacter. Next base: position 3,551 of record JAGRHI010000106.1, on the reverse strand, counting down.
CATTCGAACCAGACCGGGTTCCATTGCAACAGATAGAACAAGCTGACGATCCGAATCACGTTCAGGATTTGAATGGCCAAGAAGCCGAGCGCGAGCCCGATAAGTTTCTGTTTCCAACTGGCCGGCGTGGCGGCGATGGCGGCCAATACCACGATCATCGCTTCGATCCCATTGCAGCCGGGCTGAATGCTGACCGCCGCGCCCGTCTCGATATTGCTCAACACGATGCCATGTGCCCGCACCGTACTGTCGAAAGCCTGAAGTACGACGGCGCTCACTTGCGCCACGACTGCGGTGAACGGCTGAATGACCCAAATCTGTACCGGCTCCAATAGTTCGACGGTAAACAGCGCTAGCAGAATCGTTACAAAAGTAATCAAAGGCATGATGCGGGGATCTCGCGGATAAATCATGACTCGGCGGATACGGGAGCGGGGCGATGCTGGTCCGTCGGGACTCTGAGACGCTATCTTAACGTATCACAATGACTTTTTCCCCTTCCGCGCGTCTGGCGAGTTCCGGTACGCGACCAGTCGGATGTGGCGATGCCGTCCGAACTCCGACCCTCGGCTGTGCTAAAATCCAACGTCTCACGGCCGCCTCGGCGGCCGGATTGGGTGCTGACGAGGGTCCCGCATGACTGAAATCGCCAAAGAAATCCTGCCGGTCAATCTGGAAGACGAAATGCGGCAATCCTACCTCGATTACGCCATGAGCGTGATCGTCGGGCGGGCGCTGCCGGATGTGCGCGACGGACTGAAGCCGGTGCATCGGCGGGTGCTGTTCGCCATGAGCGAACTGGGCAACGATTGGAACAAACCGTACAAGAAATCCGCTCGCGTGGTCGGCGACGTGATCGGTAAGTACCACCCGCACGGCGATTCCGCGGTTTACGACACCATCGTGCGCATGGCGCAGCCCTTTTCCCTGCGCTACATGCTGGTGGACGGGCAGGGCAACTTCGGCAGCATCGACGGCGACGCCCCGGCCGCGATGCGCTACACCGAGGTGCGCATGGCCCGTGTCGCCCACGAACTGCTGGCCGATCTCGACAAGGAAACGGTCGATTTCGTCCCCAATTACGACGAATCGGAGCGCGAGCCGTCGGTCTTCCCGACCCGCTTGCCCAATTTGTTGGTCAACGGTTCCTCCGGTATCGCCGTCGGCATGGCCACCAACATCCCACCGCACAATCTGACCGAAGTGGTGGATGCCTGCGTGGCGCTGATCGACGACCCGATGCTGGGCATCGCCGAACTGATGCGTCACATTCCGGGACCGGATTTTCCCACCGCCGCGCTGATCAATGGCGTCAGCGGTATCCGCGAAGCCTACGCGACCGGTCGCGGCCGGGTGCGGATGCGCGCCCGGACCGAAATCGAAACCGACGAGCCGCGCAACCGACAGGCGATCATCGTCACCGAGCTGCCCTATCAAGTAAACAAGGCCCGGCTGATCGAAAAAATCGCCGAACTGGTCAAGGACCGCAAGCTGGAAGGCATCACCGAACTGCGCGACGAGTCCGACAAGGACGGCTTACGCATCTATATCGAACTGCGACGCGGCGAGGCCGCCGAGGTGGTGCTGAACAACCTGTTTCTGCACACCTCGCTACAATGCGTGTTCGGTATCAACATGGTGGCGTTGGTCGAAGGCCAACCGCGCCTGCTCAATCTCAAGCAGATCCTGGAAGCCTTCCTGGCGCACCGCCGCGAAGTGGTGGTGCGGCGCACCGTGTTCGATTTGCGCAAGGCCCGCGAGCGTGCTCACATCGTCGAGGGGCTGGCGGTGGCGCTGGCCAATCTCGACCCCCTGATCGCGCTGATTCGCGCCGCCGCCGATCCCGCCGCCGCCCGCGTCGCGCTGCTGAAGCAAGTCTGGATGCCGGGTTCGGTGACCGAGCTGTTGGCCCGCGCCGGCGCGGCGGCGTCGCGGCCGGAGGATCTGCCGGCGGAATGCGGCCTGAGCGAAGCCGGTTACCGGTTGTCGCCAGTCCAGGCGCAAGCGATTCTGGATTTGCGGTTACATCGGTTGACCGGGCTGGAACAGCGCAAGCTGCTGGACGAGTATCAGGATTTGCTGTCCCGCATCCAGGATTTCCTGGAAATCCTTACCGTGCCGGAACGCTTGACAGCGGTGATCCGCGCCGAACTGTTGGAGTTGCGCGCTCAGTACGGTGATGCCCGCCGCACCGAGATTCTGCCCGACGAGCAGAACCTGAATCTCGAAGACCTGATCAACGAAGAAGCCATGGTGGTCACTCTGTCGCACGCCGGCTACGTCAAGTCGCAGCCCTTGTCGTTGTACCGGGCGCAAAAACGTGGCGGACGCGGCCGGGCGGCCACCACCTTCAAGGAAGAGGATTTTGTCGACAAGCTGTTTGTCGCCAGCACCCACGACACCATCCTTTGCTTCTCCAACTACGGCAAGGTGTACTGGAAGAAAGTCTACGAACTGCCGCAGGCCAGCCGGACCGCGCGTGGTCGTCCCATCGTCAACCTGCTGCCGCTGGAAGAGGGCGAGCGGATCAACGCGGTATTGGCGGTGCGCGAATTCAGCGACGATCATGACGTGTTCTTCGCCACCGCCAACGGCACGGTCAAGAAGACGCCGCTATCGGCCTATTCCCGGCCACGTCCCAGCGGCATCATCGCGATCGACCTGCGCGAGGGCGACCAGTTGGTGAACGTGGCGCTGACCCACGGTCGGAGCGATGTGATGCTGTTCACCGATGCCGGCAAGGTGCTGCGTTTCCCCGAGACCGAGGTGCGTGACACGGGCCGCTCCGCCTGTGGGGTGCGCGGTATCCGCTTGGGCGACGGGCAGAAGGTCATCGCCCTGATCGTGGTGAGCGAGGGCACGGTGTTGACCGTCACCGAAAACGGTTATGGCAAGCGCACGCCGGTCGATGACTATCCGCGCCGAGGCCGGGGTGGCCAGGGCGTCATTTCCATCCAGACCTCCGAGCGCAACGGCCTGGTCACCGGCGCGGTGCAGGTCGAGAGCGACCACGACATCATGCTGATTACCGACGGGGGTACGCTGGTGCGTACCCGGGTCGAGGAAATTTCGCTGGTGAGCCGCAATACCCAGGGCGTGAAGCTGATCAGCCTGCAAGGCGACGAGAAACTGGTCGGGGTCGAGAAAATCGAAAGCATCGGCGAGGTGGACGTCTCCGGTGACGCATCGAGCGATGACGAAAGCGCGCCGCCAGAGGATGCTCAGGACGACGAGGGGCCGGCATGAACGAAGAAGCGGACAGCCTGCGTGCGCTACGCGACCGCATCGATGCGCTGGACCGGCAAATTCAGACGCTGATTTCCGAGCGGGCGCGCTGCGCGCAGCAAGTGGGCGCGATCAAGCAGGCCGCTGGCGCCACCGGCAATTTTTATCGCCCCGAGCGCGAGGCGCAGGTGCTGCGCCGGGTGCTCGAAACCAATCCGGGGCCGCTGCGCAACGAGGACATGGCCCGGCTGTTCCGCGAGCTCATGTCGGCCTGTCTGGCGCTGGAAGAGCCGCTACGCCTCGCCTTTCTCGGCCCGGAAGGAACC
>JAGRHI010000105.1:1259-5728 GCA_020445045.1 Candidatus Competibacteraceae bacterium | reverse complement strand
AGACATTATCAGAAACAATCATGAAAATTTTATCACTTTTAGATCAACTCATTGATCATAAATAAATTTTCATATGATCATGCTTATTTGTTAAGATTATTTTTTTGTTTCTGATAATGTCTATTGATGGATGTCCCTATATGTCCCTTGTCCCTATATGTCCCTTGTCCCTATATGTCCCCTGACCGCCGACGTTGGGCGATAAAAGAAAGGAGTAGTTCATGAGTGAAGTTATCGAAGAAGCGTTTGAATACATGGTCGGCGAGCGTCGCTACTGTGCAGCGATTCCCGGTCTCTTATTTTTGTGACATAGATTTTTAAGAATATTTTTAATAAACGTCATTTAATTATACGAAAAAAGTCCTTATAAATCAACGCGCCGGGAATTGCTGGCTACTGTGGGTTACTGCTAAAACCGTCGCAAGCAGTTCCAAAGGCCGCAGTAGTATTGCTACCCGATTGGCGCGGCCAAAGTCAATTGGCGCACGATCACGCGAATTATCTTGTAGGGCTGGGTTGCGCTGTGGCAATCGCGGATCTCTACGGTGATGGTTTCAACCCAGATAGCCCTGAGCAGGTTGGTCCAATGGTGAAGCATCTGATCGAGAACAGAGCGGAAGGCGTAGCCGCACTTGCCGCGTGCGTCGCTGGGTTGCGTCAAGAGATACCCGGCGCTACACAAACGCTCTGTCTGGGCTACAGCGTTGGCGGAGACATCGCACTAGACTATGGTCGAAGCGGCGGCGACATTGACGGTATTATTCTGTGTTCAGCGATGGTCAGGGCAGCTGCGCAGGGGATGAATACCCGGATTCATGTTCCGGTCTTGGTGCTGCAGGGCACGCAAGATCAAGTTTCGCCAATGAACGAAATTGCCGCAGTCATTGCTGAGATGGATGAGGCCGGGAACGATGTTCGTTTCGTACTCTTTAGCCAGACGCACCACGCCTTCGATAATCCGGAAGCGGGTTCCGACCCCACGGCGCGTCTTGTCTATTCGGAGTTAGCGGCTCGTCGGGCAAGAGACGAAATCACAAGCTTTATATCCGAGGTATCCGAGAAAAAGAAGAGTGGTTAATCACGCTATCTCAAATCGTTCGCCCAACCATGCCTTACACTCGGATGGCAATTCCGCTACTCTGCATTGCCACCGGTGAAGGCCACGTTAGGCCTATACGGAGGACTGAGAACAATGAAAGGCGTTCATCATGTTGAATTTTCCGTTTTGGACTATGAGAGATCAATAGAATTTTATGACAAAATGTTTGGCTGGTTGGGATACAAGAGTTTTTGGACCCATAATATCGGCTATCTTTCAACTTACTACACTGCCTGGTTCCCATTCTTCCACAGTTATATTGGAATTCAACCCGCGAAATCAGGTAGCAAATTAAATCCGAGTGATCATGCAACAGGAATACATCATATTGCTCTATGGGCAAAAAGTAGAGAAGCTATCGACGATTTTTACGAGAACTTTCTATTAAAAAATAATATCGAGGTCACTGAAGCTCCCGCAGATTATCCCATTTATGCGCCAAATTATTATGCAATATTCTTCAATGACCCAATTACTGGTATACATTTCGAGCTGGCCTGCACACCGACGCTTGCTAATATATTTGGGTACTCTAAATGGAGACGCAGATTAAAAGCAGAGTGGGAAAAACATCCCGACTGGAAAGGAGATCCAATAAAGGAATCCATCCGGGAATTACCAACAAAAACAAAGCAAAAAGCCTAACAATGCAAATGCACTCGGACGACAAAAGGCACCGCTCGTTCCTCGCTCTGCTTTTTTCCGCCGGTGATTTGTGGTGTTGTCGCGGACGCTTCGCGCCCGCGACAACGAGGCCACAAATTCACCAATCATCCGGGAACGCCATATCCGGGCCTGGAGGATCAGCGCCGCGCAGACGCTCCCGCAGCAACGTCAACAGCGCCGCGCGGGTTCGGGGCAGCGGTGTACCGTCCCGGCGTGCGTCCAGGGCCTGAGCCAATTCCAACAGCAAGGGCGGTTTCAAGCGCGCCCGAGACAACAGGTCGCGATTTTCCAGCACCGCCGTCGTCTCGCCCTGAGCCAGCACCGTGCCCTCGTGCAACACCGCCACCCGATCGGCCCAGCTGTAGGCCAGTTCCGTATCGTGCGTCGAAAAGACCAAGGTGGTGCCCGCCTCGTGCAAGCCTTGCAGGGCACTCAACAGATGGGTCACGCCATGAGCATCAAGGCCGGCGGTGGGCTCGTCCAACACCAGGAGCTCCGGGCGCATGGCCAGCACTCCGGCGATGGCCACCCGCTTCTTCTGGCCGAAACTGAGGGTATGGGTGGCGCGCTCGGCCAGCGGGGCGATGCGTAATGCCTCCAGTGCCTCGCGTACCCGGTTTCGCGTTTCCGCTTCGCTCAAGCCCAGATTCAGCGGCCCGAACGAGACGTCCTGCGCGACGGTGGCGGCGAATAGTTGATCGTCCGGTTCCTGGAGCACTAGACCGACCCGCCGCCGCCAGCGATTGAGCGCTTGGCGGTCGTAACAAGCGGGCTGACCGTCGAGCAAGGTTGCGCCACCCGTGGGCCGAAACGTGCCGTTGAGATGCAGCAGCAGGGTGGTCTTGCCGGAACCGTTGCTGCCGAGCAGCGCCAGCTTCCGGCCCCGCTCGATGGTCAGATCGAGGTCGCGCAGCGCAACGATTTGGCCAGGATAGCGGTATTCCAATCCACGAGCCGCCAGCAGGGGCGCGCTCATGGCAGGCCGCGCGCCAGCCATTCCCCGGTCAGGCCGATCAAACCGACGGAGGTCATGCCCATCATCAGGCGTGGCCAGGACAGCGCGCGCTCCGAACCCAACACTCGCAATTCACCGGTGTAGCCGCGCGCCGCCAAGCCGATTTCCATCCGCCGCGCCTGATGCAAGGCCCGCTGGAACAGATTGCCGGCCAATCCGCCCACGGAACGCAGGCCACGGTCGAAACGGACATAGCCCAACCGCGCCGTCTGCGCCCGCTGCCCAGTGAGCGCCCGCTCGGCGAACACGAAGATCAACCGATACACCAGTTGAATCAATTCGACCAGCCCGGCGGGGACGCCCAGCCGGCGCAGCAGCGCGATCAGATCGGTCAAGGGGGTGGTCAGGGTCAGGAACGCCAGGCAACTGACCGCCGCCAAGGCGCGCACGGTGGTTTCCAAGGCCAGCCGCCAGCCTTCCGGGGACCACTGCCAATGGAAACCGTCGGCGAACGAGATCGAAACCGCCAAAAAGGGCGCGCCCATCGCCAGAAACGCCGCCGGCGCGGCCAGCACCTGTAGCAAGGCGCGCGCCGGAACCCCCGCGCCGCGTACCGTGGCCCAGGCCACGCCGGCCAGCACCAGCGGTCCGCTGCTCAAGGGCGGCAGCACGAGGGTCAAGAGCAGCAGGCCGCCGGCGGGCAACAGCTTTTCCGCCGGATGCCAGTCACGCCAGCGATTGCTCCAGGCGTGATGATCAATCGCCCGCATCGACCTGGTCCCGCGCTTGCCGCCGTGCCTGGGACTGGCCGCGCCGGAGACCGAGATAATAGCCCAACAAACCACTACCCAAGGCCGCTTGCAGGGCGAACAACAAACTCTCGATCTCACCGCTGGGTGGTTCCCACAACGGTTCGAACCAGGGCCGATAATCGGGATTGATCGCGACGATGGCCTCTTGTCCCTGACCGTCGGTGCCGGAAAACGGCGCCTTCAGTCCGCTGGGCAGCGGCAACACCAAGGGCAGGATCGCCAGCAGCAGAACCAGGGCCAGCAAGATGAGATTGGTGCGTTTCATCGGCCGCCTCCCGGCGCGAAGGCCAACAGATCCAGTTCTTCGCGGCTGTTCTGATTCAGCAGATTGATGACGATGACGGTCAGCAAACCTTCGATAATGGCCAGCGGGACTTGGGTCAGCGCGAACACGCCGACGAACTTGGCCGCCGCGCCGACGAAGCCGCTGACCGGATCGGGAAAAGCCAAGGCCAATTGACCGGCGGTGACCAGATAGGTTGCCCAATCGCCCAGGGCCGCCGCCAGAAACACACTGACGGCCAATGGCGCATGCAGCCGGCGCGCGCCATGAAACACCGCGTAGGCGATCCACGGACCGGCAATGGCCATCGAGAACGCGTTGGCGCCCAAAGTCGTCAAGCCGCCATGGGCCAGCAGCAATGCTTGGAACAGCAGCACGATGGTGCCCAGCAAGGCCATGACCGACGGACCGAACAGGATCGCGCCCAAGCCGGTGCCGGTGGCGTGAGAACAACTTCCGGTCACCGACGGCAGCTTGAGCGCCGACAGGATAAAGGCGTAAGCGCCCGACGCCGCCAACAACAGCTTGATTTGCGGTTGTTCTCGCATCAAACGATTGACCCGATAGGCGCTGACCACGACGAACGGCAGGGAAATCGCCGTCCACGCGGCCGCGTGCATGGGGGGTAAAAAACCTTCGGCAATATGCATGATG
>JAGRHI010000105.1:0-1215 GCA_020445045.1 Candidatus Competibacteraceae bacterium | reverse complement strand
ATCTGGGAAAACGGCACCGCAAGCTATGGCGACGGACGCACTGGCTGGAGATGGTCTGTAATCCCGGAGCACCCCGCCCGGAATCCAACTGGCAACCGTCATGGGCAGGTCTCCTGGCTCACAGGTCTTCGTCGTTCGCCCAGCCTTCCCAGCCCTTGGGCCAGTGGCGCAGCAGAGGCACGACTCGCTGTTTACAGTTGCGGGGGCAGCCCTGGAATTGTGACCCGAGAGTCACCGCACCAGATTCCCTTTTCATCTCCACTGGGCGGATCGCCCGATGGGAACCACATGTCGTTTGTGGAATTCATGCTAGCGTGGGGAACGGCAGGGCGTCAACTTGACTGGATGTCTGGATTCCGCCCAAATTCAAGACCGCATTCGTCAGGAATCGAATCCACGCGCACAATAAATGTCCTGTTTCAAGCCATATTGCTTGATTTTCTGATAGAGCGTGCTCTTGGCGATATCGAGTTCGCGCGCCGCGCGGGTCAGGTTACCCCGCGTGGCGGTGATCGCGCGCCGGATGAGATTGGCTTCGCTCTCGGACATACTGAATGCCGTATCGGCGCCCGCGTCGTCGGACGCCATCTCCTGCGCAAGCTCCGGCGGCAAGTCATCGATATCGAGTACTTGGCGGTCGCTCATCAATAACATGCTCTCGATCACATTGCGCAGCTCTCGAACGTTTCCCGGCCACGCATGGGATTCCAGGCGCGCGACAAGCGCCTCGTCCAAGCGGCGAGGCTGCAACTTGTGCAACGCGCGGAAACGCTCGACGAAATGCCGGGCGAGAAGAGCGACATCACCCTTCCGATCACGCAAGGCGGGAATCCGAATCGATGTCACCGCCACCCGGTAATAGAAGTCCATGCGGAAACGGCCATCCGCCACGTCCCGACGCAGATCGCGATGCGTCGCGGCAATGAGCCGAAAGTTGACCTTGCGCGGCGCGCTCTCGCCAAGACGGTAGATTTCGCCCTGTTCAAGCACGCGCAGCAGGTGGGGCTGAAGATCGAGCGGCATTTCGCCGATTTCATCCAGGAAGAGCGTGCCGCCGTTGGCCGCTTCGATCTTGCCGACCAGACCGTTGCGACGCGCGCCCGTGAAAGCGCCATCGATATAGCCGAAAAGCTCGCTTGCGAGCAGGTCGCGCGATAGACCGCCGCAATTGAGCGCCACGTAAGGACCCTCTCGAAACGGGCTGGCCTGATGGAT
>JAGRHI010000104.1:19157-23430 GCA_020445045.1 Candidatus Competibacteraceae bacterium | reverse complement strand
CCCGAAGTCTGAATGTGGTATTTCAGCTTCTGGCTGCGCTCGTTGGCGCCGTACTTGTCGCGCATGGCCGTGGCCCAGATCCGCCGCGCCACCCGGCCCATCACCGAGTATTCCGGGTCCANNTGCCGTTGCTGAAGAAGAACGACAGATTCGGGGCAAAGTCGTCGATGTGCATCCCGCGCGCCAGATAGGATTCGACGTAGGTGAAGCCGTTGGCCAGGGTAAAGGCCAGTTGCGAAATCGGATTGGCGCCGGCCTCGGCGATGTGATAGCCGGAAATCGAGACCGAGTAGAAATTCCGGACGCCGTGATGGACAAAGAATTCCTGAATGTCGCCCATCATCTTCAGCGCGAACTCGGTGGAGAAGATACAGGTATTCTGGCCCTGATCCTCCTTGAGAATATCGGCCTGCACCGTGCCCCGCACGTTGGCCAGCACCCATTCCTCGATCTTCTCGATCTCGTTGTCGGTGGGCGGCCGGTGATTGTCGCGTTCGAACTTCTCGATCTGCTGATCGAACGCCGTGTTGAAAAACATCGCCAGAATCATCGGCGCGGGGCCGTTGATGGTCATGGACACCGAGGTGGTCGGGCAGCACAGATCGAAGCCCGAATACAACACCTTCAGATCGTCCAGGGTGGCGATGGAGACGCCGGAATTACCGACCTTGCCGTAGATGTCCGGCCGTTCGTCCGGGTCGCAACCGTACAGCGTCACCGAATCGAAGGCGGTGGACAACCGGGTAGCCTCGGCATGCTCGGACAGCTTCTTGAAGCGGCGGTTGGTGCGGAACGGGTCGCCTTCGCCGGCGAACATCCGGGTCGGGTCCTCGTTCTCGCGCTTGAAGGCGAACACCCCGGCGGTATAGGGGAAACTGCCGGGCAGATTTTCCCGCATCATCCAGCGCAGTAGTTCGCCCTGTTCCTCCAGGCGCGGAATCGCCACTTTGGGAATGCGGGTGCCGGACAGCGAGCGACGAGTCAGGGGGGTGCGAATCTCCTTGTCGCGAATCTTCACCACATACTCGTCGCCCAGGTAACTTTCCCGCACCTGCGGCCACATGTCCACCAGCTTGCGGGCGTGCGGGTCCACCTGCGCCTCGACCTCTTCCAGCAACGGTTGCAGATCGGCGACCGGCTTGCCGACCGTCTCCAGCATGGCCTGGACCGCGCGCAACTGCTGGCGCTGGCGGATCAGGCGGACCTGTTCCTCCACATGCCGGTGATAGCCGCGCACGGTATCGGCGATTTCCGCCAAATAGCGGACGCGGGCCGCCGGCACGATTACGGTTTGGCCGCTGGACGCCTTGTTCGCCACCGGCGGCAAGCGGCCCGGCGGCAGATCCAGTCCCTGATCGCGCAGCAGCCCCACCACGCCGTGATAGAGCGCGGTCAAGCCGTCGTCGTTGAAACGGGCGGCGATGGTGCCATAGACCGGCATGTCGTCCGGCGACTGACCGAAGGCCTTGTGGTTGCGCTGCACCTGCTTGCGTACATCGCGCAGCGCGTCCTCGGCGCCCTTGCGGTCGAATTTGTTGATCGCCACCGCGTCGGCGAAATCGAGCATGTCGATCTTTTCCAACTGCGACGCGGCACCGAATTCCGGGGTCATCACATACAGCGAGCGATCCACCAACGGCACGATGGCGGCGTCGCCCTGGCCGATGCCGGAGGTTTCGACGATCAGCAGGTCGAATCCGGCCAGCTTGCAGGCGGCGAGAATATCGCCCAAGGTTTCGGGGACCTCGCTGCCGGCGGCGCGGGTCGCCAGCGAACGCATGTAGAGATTCGGACCAGTGATGGCATTCATGCGGATACGGTCGCCCAACAGCGCGCCGCCGGTCTTGCGGCGCGAGGGGTCGGCGGCGATGACCGCGATCTTGAGCCGGTCGTCCTGATCCAAGCGGAAACGCCGCACCAGTTCGTCGGTCAGCGAGGACTTGCCGGAACCACCGGTGCCGGTGATGCCGAGCACCGGCACGGCGCGGACCTGGGCCTGGTCGAGCACTTGTTGGCGCAACGCCGGGGCGATCGCCTGATTTTCCAACGCGGTGATCAGGCGGGACAGCGCCCGCCAATCGCCGGCCTTGACCTCATCGAGGCTCTGGGGCGCGTACTGGGCGGGATCGATGTCGCAGATCGCGATCATATGGTCGATCATGCCCTGCAGGCCCATGGCCTGACCGTCCTCCGGCGAGAAAATGCGCGCGACACCGTACTGATGCAGCTCGTGGATCTCCTCGGACACGATCACGCCACCGCCACCGCCAAAGACCTTGATGTTGGCGCCGCCGCGCTCCCGCAGCAGGTCGATCATGTACTTGAAAAACTCGACGTGACCCCCCTGGTAGGAACTGATGGCGATACCTTGGGCGTCTTCCTGCAAGGCGGCGGTGACGATATCCTCGACTGAGCGGTTGTGGCCGAGATGGATGACTTCCGCGCCGCTGGCTTGCAGGATGCGGCGCATGATGTTGATCGAAGCGTCGTGACCATCGAACAGACTGGCGGCGGTCACGAAGCGGACTTTGTGCCGGGGCCGGACCTGATCGACGCCAGGCGAAGGGGATCTGAACGAACTGATGACCGCGGACATGGCAGGAATCTCCTTAAAAGTAATGCGCTTTATATGCTGAATAATACGCCTTTACGGCGATTCTTGCGGCGAGCAGCCGTGCCGCCATGCCAAGGGACTCGCTGGCCGCCTCGGACCACCAAGCGCCTCATGATCGCACGAACCCGCCGCTCTCGACGGGTGCAATGGTAAAAAGAACTGGAAGGCGAGATTTGCCAATCTGGTTGCAATTCATGCCACTCTGAATGGTATTGTGATTTGACGCAAAACGAGTCGCAGGTGATGACCGAGGTCGCGATAACGCCCGTGGCGTTCGTTCGAGCTATTGTGGCGGCCTATCGACGCTACGGCAAAGACCCGGGCGATGCGCTGCGGCAGGCACGGATTGCGCCAGAATTCCTGTCGGACCCGCGAAACCGCGTCACCGGCTCGCAAATGCAAACCCTGTTCGGCATTGCCATCCAGGAACTGGACGATGAGGCGCTGGGGTGGTTCTCGCGCCGGCTGCCATGGGGCAGTTATGGGATGCTATGTCGGGCCACCCTCGGATCGCCAACCCTGGAAGTCGCCCTGAAAAGATGGTGTCGCTATCACGGCTTATTGACGGATGACATCGCGCTGAAATTCACCGTGACCCGGTCGGCGGCGTCCATCGTGATTCAGATCAATCGGGATTTGGGCGAAATGGAGGAATTCTGCTTCGCCACGCTCTTTCGGTATATTCTCGGCTATGCCTGTTGGGCGGTGAATTCGCGGATACCCTTGCTGGAAACCTGCTTCCCTTTCGATGCCCGGGAGCATATCGAGGTCTATCGGATGCTCTTTCCCGGTCCACTGCATTTCCGTTCCGAGTCCGCCAAGATCAATTTCGATCCGCAATACGCGGCGTTGTCGATTCGGCGGGATGACCGGGCCTTGAACAAGATGCTCCAGCACGCCGTTCCCCTCACGATATTTCCCTATCGGCGGGACCGGCTACTGGTGCAGCGGGTTCGCGAGCTTTTGAGAATGCACCCCGACAGCCCGCATACCGGCGAGTCGCTGGCCTTGGAACTCCATGTGTCGCCCAGAACCTTGCATCGACAGTTGCAAGAAGAAGGCACCTCGTTGCAGGCTCTGAAAAATGAAATTCGGCGGGACCGGGCCGTCGAGTTGCTGAACAGAACGTCCAGACCCATCAAGCAAATCGCACCGGCCGTGGGCTTTCTCAACGAAAAAAGCTTTTCTCGGGCCTTCAAGCAGTGGACTGGCGTGACACCGGAATCCATCCGGGAAAAGGGTCGACATGTCGCTTCGTGATTTGACCGACGCCATCGGCGTTCGACACACACCCGTCACCGCGCCCGCCCGTATCGTTTCGCTGGTGCCCAGCATCACCGAATTGCTGTTCGCGTTGAAATTGGGCGATCAGGTGGTGGGCCGCACTCATTACTGCATTCATCCGGCTCCCCTGGTCATGCCCTTGCCCAGCGTTGGGGGCACCAAGAAGATTCGCCACGCCCGGCTTCAAGCCTTGCGGCCCACCCACGTTATCGTCAACATCGACGAGAATCCGCGTGAACTGGCGGAACGGCTGATGGCCGATGGTTTACAAGTGATCGTGACCCATCCGCTGACCCCGGAAGACAACGTATCGTTGTATCGATTGATCGGCGGCATTTTCAATCGCGTGGCGGAAGCGGAGGCACTGGCGGCGCG
>JAGRHI010000104.1:0-19148 GCA_020445045.1 Candidatus Competibacteraceae bacterium | reverse complement strand
AGCGAACCTTGGCGGAACTGCGGCAGGTCGCTTGGCCTCGGCGACAGGTGCTGTATTTGATTTGGCGCAAGCCGTGGATGGGCATCAATCGGGATACTTACATCGCCCGGATGTTGGCCTTGGTGGGCTGGGAAACGCTGCCGGCGGAATGCGAGACGCGTTATCCAGAGTTGGAAATAAACCAAGCGCTACTGGACGCCGCCGATTTGATTCTGTTCAGCAGCGAACCGTACCGGTTTCTGCCGGAGGATTTGGAAAGCTTCGCCCGCGATTACGATTGTCCGCCAGAGAAATTGCGGCTGATCGATGGGGAAATGACCTCGTGGTACGGTAGCCGGGCGATTCAAGGATTGCGTTATATGAGGCAATTGGCTCGCGACCATGATGCCCCTGGATGATTCGTAGTAACCCAACGCCTTGATTTTATTTGGTTACGCGCTGTGCGCTAACCCAACCGACATTGCTGTTGGCACGCCTGGCATTGGCCTTGATTGCACGGCTACACTTTCCGTCAGCCGTGGCGGCTCACTGGTCAAATCCTATTGTTGCTGGAAAAATGGAGACGGGATGCGGTGGGTGATGCCGCCGGTGCGGTCCGTTGCCGGAACTCGGCCTGCAGCTCGGTTTTCAGTTCCTCGATCTGTTTGAGTTCGAACTCGCTGATGACCGACCGCCGCCAGGACTGGCTGGCGCGGGCCAGGGCGGCGAACATCAATTTCAGGACGACCCGTTCGCCGAAGGCGTGCGGAATGATTTTGGTCCGCCGCCGTTCCTCGCCGAACAGCCGCTCCAGCAGATTCGTGGTCCGAATGGCCTTGCGGTGGGCGATCGGTAGCCGCAGGTGGGCGATGCAGGCGTCGAGTCTTCAAGGCAGGCCACGGCGCCAGGCAACTCCCGGGCGCGGCGATGGCTTTCGCCTGGCTGGCGCTGCACGCCTACGCCGCCGTCATTCTCGGCTTTACCGGTGCCGTCCACTGGGGGGCCACGCCGCTGGAGAGCGATACCGGCCAACCGTGGCGAGTGATGGCTTGGAGCATGGTCCTGGCGGCGCTACTGGCCTGGTTGGCGTTGTTGCCGACGCATCCCCAAGGCGTGGCGTTGCCGCTGCTTGGATTCGCCGCGCGGTATGCGATGGACCGCCGCGCCGTGGCGACCGGGTTGCTGACCGGACGGGTATGGCCGATCGCGGCGGGTGCTGACGGCGGGGGTGACGGCCAGTCCGGCGCTGGCGCCGACACGCGCGTTCCCAGCGGAGCTAAACCGCCCACTCATGCACCGGTCCGCCGCTCCGCTGCCGCTCCAGATACGCCAAGGTCAATTCGTTCAAGTCCGGCCCGTGGCGAGCGAGGAAGCGCCGCTGCCAGTCCGAACCGGTACGGCCGCTGTCCACTCGCGCCGCGACGATATCCAGATACTCGTCCGCGTCCGCCGCGTCGATCTCCAACGCCTGTAACCCTCGCCGGGCCAGTGGCAGCAATTCTTCCAGCAGCAGTTGCCGCAGCGGCACGCGCCGGCCGTTCAACCATACGATCTCGGCTCGTAGCCCATCCCGCGCCGCCGCGTAGAAATTCGCCCGGCTCATGGCGAAAGGCAAGGCGGCCGATACCGATGGCGTCGCCCGCGCCAGCGCGTGAACCAACCCATGGTAAAACGCCGCGTTGGCGATCAAATCGGGAATGCTGGGACCGGCTGGCATCACCCGGTGTTCGATGCGCAGGTGTGGCGTGCCATCGGCCTCGAAACCCAGCAGTGGCCGGTTCCAGCGCCAGATCGTGCCATTGTGCAAGCGCAGATGCGGCAACTGGCCAGCGGGTTCCGCGCTCAAGTCGACCGGTAGCAACGGCGGATAATGCGCCAGGTTTTCCGCGAACAATTCCAGCAGCGAAGCCTTGATATAGTCGTTGCCGAAGGTCACCCGGCGATAGGCCGGGTTATTGGAACTAGCGCCGCCGGGCAGATCCACGCTCTGTTCGAACAGCCGGATACGGGTTTCTTCCCAAAGCACCTTGCCGAACAGCAGCGGCGAGTTGGCGGTGGCGGCCACCAGCGGCGCCGACAGCGCCAGCGCGGCATTGAAAAAGACGGCGGCCTGCTCGGGCGCGACTTGCAAATGCGCCTGAAACGAGGTGGTGGCGGCTTCCAGCATCACGTCGGGATGGGAAAGACACAGGGTTTCCGCGCCGTGGATGGCCAATTGCATCGGCCGGCCATGTCGCCGGCGCAGGATCTGATCGTTGATGGCCCGGTAACGCTCCCGGTCCGACATGTGTTCCACGGTCAGATCGGTGTCGCGCAAAGTCGGCAGGATGCCGATCAGCGCCACGGTGGCGTCCAGGTCGGCCGCGACCCGCTGGCAGCGCCGCCACAGACTTTCGAGGTTGTCGTGCATTCGCCGCAGCGCGCCGCCGCCCAGCGCCAACGGTGGAGTATTGAGTTCGATGTTGAACACACTCAGTTCCGGCACCACCAGTGGGTCGGCCATCCGCTCCAGAAACACCTGGTTGAGTGGCGCCGGCCGGCCAGCCCGATCCACCAGCCACGCCTCGATCTCGAAGCCGGCAACGCCGCTGACCGGGGTGAAACGCCGTTCCCGCAACCAGTCGCGCAGAATGGCCGTTTCCTGACGCAGCCGTTCCCCAAACCGCTCGAAATCCCGGTGGGTAAATTCGGATTGGGAGATCTCCTGACCCATGCGCGGTACCCTCAACAGTGTGTCCAGCTAAGCAAACTATAGCCGCCCGCGTTCGTCCCGCATGGCGAAACCGCACAACGGCAAGTCGAGACCGCGCGTCAGGGCGATGGCCTGGAAGCGTTCGCCCATTTCACCCGGCAGGGTCAACAGCTTGACCTGTCGGGTCTGCTCCAGATAGCGGAGCGTGTCGGTGGAGTCCGCTTCGGCCAGCAGTTCCATGAGGCCGCAGCCAAATAGAAAGTAGTTCTGAGCGGTGTAGCCGGCCACCTCCAGTCCGGCGGCGAGCGCGGCGTCGGCCACGGCGGTGAAGTCCACGCTGGCGGTAATGTCCTGCAAGCCTGGCAGGATCAGCGGATCGTCGTGAACGCGGTGGCGGTAATGACAGAGCAAGGTGCCCGCCGCGCGTTCGGGATGGTAGTAGTCCCGGCGCGGATACCCGTAATCGACGAACAGCAACGCGCCCGCCGCCAGCGTTCCGGCGATGGCGCGCAGCCAGGCATCCAGATGAGGCACGTATTCGGAGGCATAGCCTGATGGCAGGCGCCAGCCCAGTGCCTGTTCGATGCCGGCGACGGCGGCGGTGACTTCGGGATCTTCGTCGCCCTCCACCCAGTTCAGTCCGGTGCCATTCCAGTTCACCGCCAGTCGGCGTGGCCCCGCCCCAGTGACGCGGAAACGTTCGACCGGCAAGGCGTCCAGCACCTCGTTGCCGAGCACCACGCCGCGCAGGTCCGGGTCCGGCAACGCCTCCAACCAGACCACGCGGTCAAGCAGTTCGGGCACCCGTTCCGCCAGGGTCTGATGTTGGCGCTGACGCAGCTCGCCGCTCAGTTCCAGGATGGCGTAACGTTCCGGCAGGGCATCCAGCGCGCGCAGCTCCCGCAGCAGGTCGGCGGCCATGACACCGGTGCCGGCGCCGAGTTCGAGCAGCATACCGCCCCCCAGCGCCTCCAGGATCTGCCGGCACTGACGAGCCAGACAGCGCGAGAACAGGGGCGACAGTTCCGGGGCGGTGACAAAATCGCCGTCCGGACCGAACTTGCGAGCGCCGGCCCGGTAATAGCCCAGGCCGGGCGCGTACAGCGCCAGCTCCATGAACCGGGCAAAGGAGAGGGCGCCGCCGGACGCGGTGATTTCGGCGTGGATTCGCGCCAGCAAGCGGGCGCTGTGCGCGGCGGCGGCGGGATCGGGGGCGGGTAGGCGGTCGTGTGGACTGGAGGATGGACTCATGAGCATTGCCGGCGGAATGAAATGGATGGGTTCGGAAGACATATCGGGATGTTTTTACCACAGGCGCTGGTTCCCGGACGCGGATTCGCCGCCAGATTATCGACTGGGGCATCATGAGTGTTTTCCCGGATACAAATCAGCGCTGCAAACAGGCTACAATCGTTCAAAATTATGCCAGCCCTCCGATCAATTTCCCGACCCGCAACCACTCCCGATGAAAATCCCAACGATTTCGTTGCCGTTGACCGCGCTTCTGACCGTCATTGCTCTCGTGCCAACGCTGGCTCAAACACAAACGATGGATCAGGCGCGGTCCGGCGCCTACGTCAGCGACTTGCTGGACGTCCCGCTGCGCGCGGGCGCTTCCAACCGCTATAAAATCATTGGCGCGGTGCGTAGCGGTACCGCCGTCGAAGTACTCAAGGTGGATACGATCAAGGGCTATACCCAAATTCGCACGCCAACCGGGAGCAAGGGCTGGCTGCCTAGCGCCCAGGTCACCGACACGCCAAGCAGCCGGGAGCAACTGACCGGTGTCCGTCAAGAATTGGAGCAGTTGCGGAGCCGGCACGCGGATCTCAAACAACATCTGGACGAGATGGTCGGCACGCCGGGCGCGGAAAACCTCAGCTATCCGCGGTTGTACGAAGAGGCGCTGCGGCTGCGCCAGCAATTGGCGCAATATCGCAAGGTGTCGGCCGACACGGTGGCGATCGACGAGCGCAACAAGGCGTTGCAGGAACAGGCCGTGGTGCTGGAACGGGAACTGCAACTGGTCCAACAGGAAAATCGAGCGCTGCGCGACGACAACAACAACCTGCGGTTTCTGATGGGCGCGGTGTTGCTGGGCGCCTGCCTGTTACTGGCCGTGATGATGCCGCGCATCCGGGAGCAGCGACGCGAACAGTGGAGCCGGTTGTAAGGATATTGGGCGCTGGCGGCACGGTTCAAGGCGCGGTGTCCATCCCGGATCGAGCGGGAAGTTGCATTTTGGGACAGGGCTTAGCGCTCCAGCGCCAGCATCACCGGCGTGAGCGTTTCCCGCGACTGATCGTGGGCGGCCCATAGTTCGGCGAAGGTGGACCCCAACAATGGATGGCGGCGGTCGCCGGCCACCTCGGCCAATGGCCGCAGCACGAAGGCGTGGCGCACGATCTCGTCGCGGGGGATGCGGGTTTCCGCCTCGCGCCACACCAGATCGCCGTAGAGCAGCAAATCCAGATCCAGCGCCCGGGGCGCGAGTTTTGGACCGCCGCCGTGCTGCTGGTGGGCGGCCTCGATCTCCCGCAAGCCGGCGAGAACCGCCTGTACCGTCCATTCGGTTTCGAAACCCACCACCAGGTTGAGAAAATCGTCGCCGACGAAACCGACCGCCGCGCTGGCGTAGATGGTGGACAGGGTCAACAGGCCAAAGCGCCGCCGCAGCGCGGCCAGCCCGGAGCGGATGTGCCGTTCCGGTTCGATGTTACTGCCGACGCCGACGTAAACCTGGACCATCGCGCTTCAGCCTCGACCGCCACGTTCGATGACGACGCCAGCCTCGCGGGCGTCGGACGGCACGCCGGGCTTGCGCAGGGTCAACCGCAGCCAAGGCGCGGCGAATTCCCGCAGCAACAACTCCGCGATCCGTTCGGCCAAGGTTTCCACCAACTGGAAGTCGCTGGCGGCGGCGAGCGCGACAATCCGTTGTGCCATGGCCTGGTAGTCGAGCGTATCGGCGAGCTGGTCGCTTGCCGCCGCTGGGCGGATATCGGTTCCCAGCTCCAGATCCAGCAGTAGACCCCGGCGGGCCTGGCGTTCCCAGGGATGAACGCCGATGAGCGTTTCTATGCGCAGTTCGCGGATAAAAATAATGTCCATGACGGGGCTCCCAGCGATGAATTATCTTTATAAGCAGTAAGGGTCGATCCGGTCGGACGGAGGGCTTCAACCCTCTTGCTTTGCGCCGGCGAACCGCCGCCCCGGCTCCGTCCCAGTCCCCGCTGGCTACCGTGCCGGCTTTCCGAAGTGCTTGACGACGGTATTCTATGCTCACAAACCTGTTGTTTGTCGTTCTCGGCTATTTGGCCGGTTCGATTTCCACCGCCATCCTGGTCTGCCGGGCCATGGGACTGCCGGACCCGCGTAGCGAAGGTTCGCGCAACCCCGGCGCCACCAACGTACTGCGCCTCGGTGGCAAAAAGGCCGCCGCCATCACCCTGGCCGGAGATTTTGCCAAAGGATTGCTGCCGGTGCTGCTGGCGCGGTTGGCGGGCATGGAGGATACGGGGTTGGCCTTGACCGCGCTGGCGGCGTTTCTGGGGCATCTATATCCGGTGTTCTTCGGCTTCGAGGGTGGCAAGGGCGTGGCGACCGCGTTCGGGGCGATACTCGGCCTTTCGTATCCGGTGGCGCTGGCGGCGTGCGCCACCTGGTTGTTCATGGCTTTCGTGGTCCGCATTTCTTCGCTGTCGGCCTTGACCGCCGCGGCGCTGACCCCGCTGTTCGCCTGGGGATTCGGAATATCTGGCGTCTCGTTCGCCGTCGTGCTGTTCATGGTGGCGCTGCTGGTCTGGCGGCATCGTTCCAACATTCGCCAACTACTGGCCGGCACCGAGGACAAGATCGGTACCGACCGGCCGTGAGCGTGTCGGGGGCGACAATCGGCCCGTTGTCGCGCACGCCGGCAAGCCGATCACTCATTTTCCCATTGCCGGTAAAAATCCTATAAAATTCCACGCCTCCAATTTCGCTCAATTTCGATTTTTCCCAGTTGCGCCACTCTGAGTACCCACGGTTGTGAATAAAAAATCCAGCTACACTCGCGAGGAATTGCTCGCCTGCGCCCGCGGCGAACTATTCGGCCCCGGTAACGCCCAACTGCCGTTACCGGACATGTTGATGGTCGACCGCATCGTTCACATCGGCGCCGAAGGCGGTCAGTACGGCAAAGGCGAAATCGTCGCGGAATTGGACGTCCGTCCCGACCTGTGGTTTTTCGGCTGCCATTTTATCGGTGATCCAGTGATGCCGGGTTGCCTGGGACTGGACGCCATGTGGCAACTGGTGGGATTTTTCCTGGGCTGGATGGGTGGCCAGGGGCGAGGGCGAGCGCTCGGTTGCGGTGAGGTCAAATTCACCGGCCAAGTACGCCCTGAAGCCAAGAAATTGACTTATCACATTCACATGCGACGGGTCATCCTACGTAAACTGGTGATGGGCATCGCCGACGCGACCCTGGACGTCGACGGCCGGACCATTTACTTCGGTAAAGACCTGCGGGTCGGGCTTTTCACCTCGACCGACGGCTTTTGAGGATGAAGACCATGAGACGAGTGGTTGTCACGGGTATCGGTATCGTGTCCAGCATCGGCAACGATCGCTGGGAAGTGCTGGAATCGTTGCGGCACGGCCGCAGTGGTCTGGAGTACGCACCGGATTACCAGGAGATGGGCCTGCGCTCGCACGTGCGCGGGCCGTTGCGGGTGGATCTGGCGGCCCAGATCGACCGCAAGGTGCTGCGGTTCATGGGCGATGCCGCCGCCTTCAACTATCTGGCGCTGCGCGAGGCCATCGCCGACGCCAAATTGACCGACGAGATGGTCTCGAACCCGCGCACCGGCCTGATCACCGGCAGCGGCGGTGGTAGCCCGCAGAACATCGTCGAAGCCGCCGATCTGCTACGCAACAAGGGACTGAAACGAGTCGGACCCTACATGGTGCCACGCACCATGAGCAGCACCACCACGGCTTGCCTGGCGACACCGTTCAAGATCAAGGGCGTGAATTACAGCCTCGGTTCCGCCTGCGCCACCAGTTCGCACTGTATCGGCCACGGCGGCGAGCTGATCCAGTGGGGCAAACAGGATGTGGTGTTCGCTGGCGGCGGCGAAGAAGTGCACTGGAGTTTGACCCATCTGTTCGACGCCATGGGCGCGTTGTCCACCAAGTACAACGCCACGCCGCAAACCGCCTCGCGGCCCTATGACGCCAGCCGCGACGGTTTCGTGATCTCCGGCGGCGGCGGCATCGTGGTGCTGGAGGAACTGGAGCACGCCCGGCGGCGCGGCGCGCGGATCTATGCCGAGTTGATCGGCTATGGAGCGACCTCCGACGGTCACGACATGGTGCAGCCGTCCGGCGAAGGCGCGCTGCGCTGCATGCGGCTGGCGCTGGAAGGGGTGAACGAGCCGGTGGATTACATCAACACCCACGGCACCAGCACGCCGGCCGGCGACATCCGTGAGCTGGAGGCGATCCGCGAGATGTTCGGCGAGCGCATTCCGCCGATCAGCGCCACCAAATCGCTGACCGGCCACGCCCTGGGCGCGGCGGGTGTGCACGAGGCGATTTACTCGCTGCTGATGATGGACAACCGTTTCATCGCCGCCTCGGCCAATATCGAAACTCTCGATCCGGCGGCGGAAGGGATGCCAATCGTCCGCGAGCGGGTGGACAACGCCGATCTCAAGGTAGCGATGTCCAACAGTTTCGGCTTCGGTGGCACCAACGCCACACTGGTGTTGCGGCGGTTCGAGGCTTAAACCGCCGCCGATCGTCTGGAAAAAGGCCGCCCGTGGGGCGGCCTTGCCGCTTTTGGGAGAAAAAACGTGATAGCCAGTTTTCCGTTGCTTGCGATTATCGTGGCCGCCTACACCGCCTTGGCGCTAGTCGCGCCGACCTGGCTGGACGGCGTGCTGTTCGCGCTGCCTCTGCTATCCGAGTCAATGCTGCCGTTCCGGGGTGGCGACCTGTTGCTGGTGCTTGGTCTGTTTCTACTATGCGTCGAGGTTTATCGCGCCACCAGCAGTTCGACCGCCGCCATTCTCAACCATGTGCTGTCGCTGGTGGTGTTCATCGTCGCCCTGGTCGAGCTGCTCGTGATGCCGCGCATGGCCAACATGACCTTCTTTTTGATCGTGCTGATGACCCTGAGCGATGTGATCGCCGGCTTTACCGTGACGATCTCGACCGCCCGGCGGGATATCCAGCGTCCGTCCTGATGCCCTGTTCGACTCCGGTCGAATCCGCCAAAGTCCGTTCCGCTGATGCCCGTATCCGAATTTTCCCTGATCGAGCGTTACTTCGCCGCGCACCGCTTCCAGCGTCTCGATGTGGCGCTGGGCATCGGCGATGACTGCGCGCTGCTGCTGCCCCCGGCCGACCAGCAGTTGGCGATAACCGTGGACACGCTGGTGGCTGGGGTGCATTTCTTCGCCGACGCCGATCCGGAAAGCGTCGGCCACAAGGCGCTGGCGGTCAATCTCAGTGATCTGGCGGCGATGGGCGCGACTCCGGCTTGGGCCACGCTGGCGCTCACCCTACCCCAGGCTGACGAGCCATGGTTGGCGGCGTTTTGCCGGGGGCTGTTCGCGCTGGCGGATCGATACGGCGTGCAACTGATTGGCGGCGATGTCACGCACGGTCCCACCATCGTCATCACCCTTCAAGTGCACGGTTTCGTGCCGCCGGGACTGGCGCTGCGCCGCGACGGCGCGAAACCGGGCGATGGCCTCTATGTCACCGGCACGCCGGGTGACGCCGGCTTGGCGCTGGCGGCGACCTTCGGCAAGGCTAGCGTCGCCGAAGGTCATGCGGGCTCTATCCGGGCGCGGCTGGAACGGCCGGAGCCGCGAATCGCCGAGGGCTTGGCGCTGCGTGGAATCGCCAGCGCCGCCATCGATATCTCCGATGGGCTGGCGCAGGATCTGGGCCATATCCTGGAGCGCAGCCGGGTCGGAGCGCGGCTGGAGGTGGAGCGGTTGCCGCTATCGCCGGCGCTGGCGGCCAGTCTGGACCGGAAAGCCGCCGTCATGACCGCCCTGACCGGTGGCGACGATTACGAACTATGCTTCGCCGTGCCACCGGAACGTACTTTGCAACTGGAAAGCAGCGCGGCCGGGTGGGAGTGCCGCTGTACCCGCATTGGTGTCGTCACGGCGGAACCGGGCTTGCGGTTGGTCCGCGCCGATGGTTCGGCCTTGCATTTGGAACAGCGAGGTTATGATCATTTCGGCTAAACGCTGGGATCGTTCCCCGCGGCGATGAAGCCGATATCCGCGCCAGACTGACTGACTTCGAGGTACCGCTTGGCCGGGGGCGAACGATGCGGCATGGCGGGGACAATAAAAAAGGCTCATACGGTTCCCCGTATAAGCCTTTGTGCTGACTGGTGGGCCGTGTCCGGTTCGAACGGACGACCAACAGATTAAAAGTCTAACTCCAAGACAGTTTCGCTTGTTCCCATTGTCTACCGATAGTTCCCATTTTCCAATAAAAACAAGAGCCAATGCGGTGTGTGTCCGGCGGCTGATTCCGATTGATACCCGATTTTTCCTTGCACGATTACACAGGAATTACGCAGGCCGCGCGCGTGGGGGGAACGCTACTACCCGACACCCCAAACTCCTTCCCGGCCGCATCGCGGGCTTTTGATTCACCTTGTGGAAAACTTTCCACAAGCGGCTCAATATAGTGACATTGCCGTTTCTTCGCCTGCCGGTCGTAGTAGTCCCGAAACCGCGCGGCAACCATCGACAACTGCGACGGGGTGAGATTTCTACGATGCACGTTGAGCGACTTCACGTAGCCCAACGGATCATCAGGGGGTGCTCCCGCGCGGGCGTGTGGGAGATTGCCGGTAAATTTACCGTAATTTTGCGTCTATCTCGGCCTCGACTGTTCCAGCAACGCCAGGGCTTGCGCTTGCGCTTGGTGCTCGGCTTCGGATCGTGGGCGGATCGACTGCAAGTGATCGTAGCGCTCTTGCCAGGTGGCAAGCTCGGATCGACGCCGCGCGGATGAGGCGGCTTGCTTGATCACCAGCAGGCGGCGGTTACGTTGGGCTTCATTCAATCCGAATTCCCCGCATCGTGACGTAACGCGCGCTTCAATTCCAAATCCAACAAAGCGCGCCGTCGCGCTTCGATCAGCCGGCGGCGGGCCATGGCTTGCTGGAGGCGTTGGTCGTTCAGCGCGCGGCGGTTGACGTGAATTTTCGTTTTCATCGCCGTGGCGCCTTGCATCCCAAATCAGCGAGCAATCGTTCAGCGGTGGTTCCAGGCCGCGCGGCAATCTCCCGCACCAATCGGCGATATTTCCCCTCGGTGGCCGGCCACTCGAAAGCGCCGCCAACGATCGGAATCCCGATGCTGTTGCAGGCCGCGCGGACACTGGTTGGCAGCGTGCCAAGCTCGCGGGCGATGTAGTCAATGTCGACCATCATCGCGTCAACGTCCGGTTTTCCACGGCGGCGCGGTGGTAGTGCTCGGCCGCCAGGTTGCGGCGCAACATCGCGGCGGATTCGACGGGACCGCATTCCAGCGCCAAGCCGGTTGCGGTGACCCACAGGCCGCGCTGCGGGTCACGGACGCAACCGTACTGCTTCAAAAACTCCAGGGCGGTATTGACGGATTCAAGGCTCATTTGCGGATCCCCCCTTGGCACGGCGCGGGCGTGGCCGCTTCGATTCGGCTTCGGCTTGGGCGACCTCGGCCGCTTCGGCTGCCGCTCGCAAGGCTTGCCCGGCAGGGGACCAATAGGCCACGTATCGCGCCATGGCTTCATCGACGGGCGGGGCAGTGACAATCGGCGGCGTCATCATTTTGTCGCGTTGCTCGCGGATTCGTTGGCGCCATTCGGCATCGCTTTCAGCCGAAACGGCGCGGCGGGCGGCGGGCATTAGCACTTGTCGTCTAAACTTGCTCATAATGTCATCACCACCACACCGGCCACGCCACTCATTTCGACAAAATTAAAATCATGCTGCGTCAAAAATTCAGCGCCTTCAATTAATCGCGGATTGGCATAAACTCTCGGGTCTGGCGAAGACCTTAAAACCAATCGAATGATTGGCGCTGAAATAGACGGGTCAGCGATTGCATACCATGTGGTGTCGTTCGTTAAATCTGGCAGAACTACGATTTTCAAATCCGGCCAGCCAAAAGTTTGTCGAAGTGTCCGAGCGGTCATTTCGAGTTCGGTAGGAATAGCGAGCGCATAAACAGGCAGATTACATTTTTGTCCCGCGTTATTCGTGGAGTTTCGCAATAGCTTGGCGGCGTCGTTCAAAGCAGTAATCGATAGCGCGCCATTTCCGGCGGTCCAGGTGCCGGCCTCCAACGTTTCAGCAAGAATCTTGCGCTCCAACCCTGGAAAAATTGAATTTCCATATTCATTGACGGCATTCATTAATTCGCCGGACCATGTTTTCCACACGGGGCGACTAAACCGCAAGCGACCGGAAAAACTTCGCAGTTGTCCGGTTCGGACGTTTTCGCTAATCGACGTTTTGAGAAAAGGCGCGTCCGGGTTATCGGTAGCTTCCTCTTCCGGCTCGCTCAAAGAAATCGCCAAAAAATCGGTTTCCTTAAAATCATCAACATATTTCGTGGCGGTAATTGACTGGACTTCGCTAATTCGCGCGCTGAATTTGCTTAGCAGCAATTGAGACAACCCGGATTCCATGGCGCTGCTAAAGTCTCCGCTAGTCAATCCAGATCGCGTTCTCAAATCCGGCAGCGATAGGCGCTCGGCATACGCTGCGGCGGCGAGGGGGTGCAATCGTGGTTGGCGGACCGGGGAGCCGCTAGCGAGACGCAGAAAATCTGGTAGCGCTTCCGCCAGGTCATCGCGGCTCATGTGCCGCAGCGAGTCGAAATCGTAGGTCATGGGACACCCAAGGTTGTTGTTTGATGTCCGAACGATACCTTGCTATCGCTTGCCGTCGCGCGGGCAAATTTCGCGGATTTCATCAAAAAGTTTTCTCCAACTCTGGCATCCGGTCGCGGCGATGATCGCCAGATGCTTTTCCAGCTCGGACGGCGCGCGATGGCCGGCATCGATGCGTTTCTTGGCGCGCTGGAAGCGCAGCAGGGCGGCCGCCAGGGCGCGCGAAAGTTGATAGGTGCTTTGGTGTTGCCCGGCGGCTAGGATGCCCACAGCGCCCTCCAGGGCGCGCATACGAGCCTGTTTGCGGTCGGCGGCATCGATGGCGGCGGCAAGCGGTCTGCCGATGGACGCGGGGATCGACCCATCAAGCAGGTCAGGAATCAGCCGCGACAGTCGCTTGGCAAGCTGCACTCCTGTTGCGGTGCAGCAGGCGGGGAAATCAAAGTCACTCATTTTGTGCGTTGGCCAGCATAGA
Organism: Candidatus Competibacteraceae bacterium; assembly: GCA_020445045.1. Lineage (GTDB taxonomy): Bacteria > Pseudomonadota > Gammaproteobacteria > Competibacterales > Competibacteraceae > Competibacter. The sequence goes on along the minus strand of JAGRHI010000104.1, from coordinate 6,102 downwards.
GCGGGCTTTTTCGAGTTCGCTACGAATGACGCCAGTAATGGCGGGCGGCAGTCCGCAAGCGACTTCCAAACGGTCAGGCAGCCGGGTAAGGCATTCTGCTATCGCTGAAAGGATTCGCTTCTTTTCGGTGCGAAATTCGGAGCAAGTGATCAGGCTCGCTCGTATTTCTTCGACCTGGACGCGAACGGCCTCCCCCTCGTACCAGTGCCGGCGGTCCCGTGGCGACATGGCTTCGGGATCGTCGAAGCACGCCCGCGTTGGCCGCGTGAATCGCCATTCCAAGACCTTGAGCAGGTCGAAAATCCAAGGCGTACGCAAGTCGCCGCGCTGAATAAACGGACATCCACGGCGAATCCACCCATCGACCGCGTTGACGGACACCTCGAAGAATTTGGCGGTTTGGGCTTTATTCACCAGCCTGGCAGTGTGCGTGGCGATCTTGGTTACATCAGCCATGGCTTAGACTTGGGGACCACCAACAACCCATAGGGGGCCGAAAAACTGGCGGAAACCGAGCCTCCGCGTCCCCGTGGTGGGTAATGTCCAGGGAGGACCCGTTGATTCATCCGCTCCCGCATGGTCTTGGTGGCGGCGGCTCATGACGCGGATTCCGGTCGGTTTTCCAACAGCCAGCGGGTAGCCTCGGTTGCGACATCGCTGTTGTCGTGTCGGTCCGGGTGACACAGTTGGACTAGGCGTCTCCATTGGTCAGATGGTATGACCCGCTCCACAGGGCGGGCCGCCAGCGCCAGCCGGGTTTGATCCAGTTCCCGGCGTAGCAGGATCACCAGATCAAGCGCTGCGTCCCGTTCGGCGCGAAGGTCAACGGACTGATCTACCTTGCGGGCGTGATGACAGTCCAGGCAGCGACGTTGCCAACTGGCATTGGCCCAGAATCCAGCGCCACAATCCGTGCATACCCGGTATTCGGAAAAATCTACATTTTTTGCCTTGTGCTGCTTGTAGCAGTCAAAGCATCGAGTTTGCCAAGTTTCGCGGGCGTTGAAGGGTTGCGAACAATCGATGCAGATTGAAACATTCATGGATGCGCATCCCATTTGCCCGTTTTTGAGTTCCATTCAAAGCCTTGCGCGTTTTCGGCAAAATTTTCTCGGCGAGGGGTGAATGGGTGTTCAGGGTGATCAGGGTGACGCGGGTCGGGTCCGTCACCATCGCAATTCCCGTCACCCTGGTCACCATTGCCACCCTGTTCCACCTCATCAAGAAATTTTTGGAAACGCTTTTCGTCGACAATCTCCGCTTTCCAGACTTGGCGGTCGCTTGACGTTCCGGCATTAGTGAACCGCGCGCCGATCTCCACGCGGCCGGCATGTTTCCTTATAAAGTCGCCAATCAGTTGTGCTCGCAAGTCGCCGCGCCGGTCGGTGAAGTGTTCAGCCAGGACGTTATAAAGCGCCTGATGTGGGCGAATTTCCCTGCCCTCAGCCTCCTTGAGGGTCTCGCCAGCGGCGGCTATCGCCTCACGAGAAGTGGCGCCGGCCGTCTTGAATGCGCGATGCCACGCCACCAGCAGCGCGCGCAGTTGCCGGCGTATCGGGTCGGCGTCTTCGAGTTTCGCCGTTCCGGCAAGCGGGTCCGCCTCACCCAGCCACGTCAAAGTCCGCCGAACGGTGCTGTCCCATTCCTCGAAGCTACCCATTGGTGGATAAGGTTGCGCGGGCCGTCCAGCGACGATGTAGGCGCGCAGCACGGTCAGCCCTGCAATCGCCAGCCGCGCGCGGTTTTCGGGGATCCAAGTTTTCAAATTGCGGTCATACTGCCGGCCTTCCGGTCGCTCCGTTTGCGGGTCGAGATTGCAAACCACGGTACGGCGGGTCATGTCGCCGACCACGGCGACGTTGTTCCCCGTCGCCAGCCATGTGGTCACCGTGGGAACGGTCGCGTTTTTGCTCAATCCAAGGATGCGCCCGGTGATGGTTTCGGCCGTCAGGGTCTTGCACAAACCCGAACCGCCCAGCGGCTGTTCCAGGTTGTCCAAATTGATGACGGGATCTCCGGCCAGCAGCACGGATAGCAGGCGTTTTTCAATCTCGTCGGGGTCTTCGCCCAACTCGAATACGGTGGCGGTCCGTCCGGTGGTGATCAGGCTCACGCAGTCGGCCAGCAGGCTCTTGGCGCTGCCAGGCCGGGTAGCCGTGAACAGGAACGCGGGGGCGGTCGGTAAACTCTGGCGAATTAGGCCGGTCAAGATGGCGGCCAGCGCCGCCGAACGGTCGGCGGATCCAGCAAAAGAAAATCCGTGATCCTCGGCGCGGTCGCTATTGGTGCAAGATCGATTTAAAACCTCCCTCACCAGCAGGTCCAACGCCGCCCGCGCCTCATCCCGGCTCGGACGGGAAGGGACCGGCGGGAACGCCGCACCTTGCGGCTCAAAAAATAGCCCGGTCGCGCTGTCGTATCCGGGTCGTTCCAGAATCGAACCATCCGGGCGCAAGGTCGGTGCGGATAGCACGCTGATCAAGACCGGGAAACACCAGTGACCGGACCGCGCCAGCAGGGTGGTTGCCACGCCGCGCGGTGCGTTAGCTGGTACCCAATCCTCCTGCTTTCGATCGTAACGTAACCATTGGATCGACCTATTGAGTTGATCGAGTAGAAAATCCACATCCAACGCGGCGATGGTCACGGCGCCGTCCGGTCTGGCGATGCCGCGCACGGTGGCGGCCTGCTGGCGGGCGATGCGGCAAAGGGTACCGCTGCGCTGAAAAATATCGCCGTGCTCCAGCAAAACGGCTTGCGCCCGGTCGGTCATTTCAGGCAACAAGCCAGCGTGAATTTCAACAGAAACGGGTCGGTCAGCATTAGGCCGGTCGGCGGCGGATGCAGACCGCGTCTTGCGCTGACTTTTCGGTTCTGGGCGTTCAATGCCAAGATCGGCGGCGGCGGCTTTGATGGCGCTCGGCCAATCGCCGCGATGTTCGAGGATTCGGAAGCAGTCAAAAGCATCGTGCGCCTTGCCGTCGTTCAGCGGGCAAGACCCGTTATCGCTGTAGGCAAAACCGCTTTGCAATATGCGAACGCTGGGGACGCCGCTCGAACTGTTCGGCGGCAGGAGGCGCGCCTTGCCGCGCGGCTTGTACCCGTTGCGTTCCAGAATTCCCCGAACATCGTGAACCTGATTGAAGGCGCCGATGACATCGGCGGACCGGGCGGCGGCTTTCGGGCGGTGCGCCTGTTTGGGCGTCGCCGGCTTGGCCCACGGGCAGGCGGCCTGCAAGACCGGTTCCCATGCGGACCAGTTTTTCCACAGTTCCAGCAGGGCGGGCGGGGGTTCGGGGTGATCGGCCGGGTCGTCGGGGAGCGGCTGGCGCCACTCGTACTGCTTTCCCGATGGATGCAAGCTTGGCGGCAGCAAGTCTTGATTGGCTCCCGCTCGCAGCTCGAAGACCACGACCTTTTTACTGGAGTCGTTCGGATCCGGCCATTGCAGCTTGACTAGCGGCAAATCCAGGCCGGGCGGTTGCCGGAACAGGTAGCGGGGGTTCTTCCCGAGTACGCAGGGGACGGCGGTCAGGTCTTCAAACTCGATGCCGAATTCAGCCAGCAGCGCGCGGGTATCGTCGGGGCGGTCGCAGTCCAAAGAGCAGGTCTTGACCTCGCCCAGTCCGTGCACCAGGCCGATGGACCAGGTCTTGCCGTTGCCGAACGTGGCGCTGGCCTGCTCGGGGGTTGTGATGACCTTGGTGACGGTGTTCCAGGCGGCGTGGTTCGGGAATTTTTCGCCGGGCACAATCCAAGTGAGCGCCCAACCGCGCCCTACATAGTTCAGCGCGGATCGTAGAATTTCGGGATCGTGTTGCATGAGTCACTCGCTGTCGGTTCGTGGACAGCGGGGGCGGACTCCCATAAAATCAAACTGTCGGATTTGATTTATTGGGCCGCACCCACTGCCGAAGTGGGGCGGCCTTTATTCGTTTCTGGACCGGCAGATCATGCCGCACCTCGCCGATTCCGGGCGCGGTACTCAGCGGTTGACCCAACGCGGCAAGATTCAAGCCATTGATCCAAATCATTTTTTCTGTAAAAAACGAACTTTCCGGCTTTATAGAATGACGGGCCGATTCCTTGACTCCGTTGATTGCACAGGACTTTATAACTTAGGCCAAGGTACTTGGCCGCGTCCTGTGCGCTCATGCGGCCGTCGGCGTAGAGCCTCAAGCCGGTGGCGGCTGGCGTAAACTCGGAAGGCATGTCGTAAACTCCTAAAAATTACGTGCTCAGGTAGCATACGATATGTAAATCTTTTTTGTATTCTTGTCAAGCGCTATTAGGATACAATCAGATAAATCATTCTGGAGCGCATACCTTTGGCAAGAAAAGCGAAACGTCTGGTTAAGTCGGAAATCATCCCGGTTAGGATCGACCCGCAGTTGCGCATGGCGGCTGAAATTGCGGCGGGTCGGGAACGGCGCACTCTCAGTTCCTTGATTGAATGGGCGCTTGAGCGAGCAATGCGGGAATACGAGGTTGCCGCTGAAAAAGGTCAACCGATCAGCGCATGGCGGGTTGCGGAATTGTGCTGGCATCCTGACCCGATATGGCGGTTACAACTGCTTGCTGAAAAATTCCCTGACTGCATGACCTTCGATGAAAAATCCAAGTGGCAAGCCATCTTGTTCATGATCAGCCTTGAACAGAACATCGAACCAAAAGAAACGGTAGCCGGGAATTTCATCCATGTAGATTGGTTGCCGGCCATGACGGTGGTTTGGCCTTACATTGTGGAAAACTCGAACAACCTGGATTTTCTCGAACTGCGGCGGATGTACCTAGAAGCGCGCAAGCCATGACCCGCCAGCGCTTGACCCGGCTTGAGCTTCGGCGGCTGGAACCAGGCCAGCACATAACGGCCGGCGGGATTCGGTTCGACCGGCTGGCGGATGGCGACGGGCGCTATACCATCGAAATCATGGTTGACCGGGTTCGGGTGCATCGTGTGGTGGGTTTGGAAAGTGAAGGAACTACGCTTACCCAAGCCGAACAGTACATCGAGCAATTGCGGGCCGATGCGCGGCGGGATCGTTTGAATCTTCCCAAGGCGCGCAAGGTGGCACTTGGGTTTTCGGTAGCGGCGGATGACTACCTGAAGCGCTTGGCGGCGGGCCAAGGTCGCGATTTGGCCAACAAGCGGTGTTACCTGGAGTTGCACCTCAAACCGTTTTTTGGCGACAAACCGATCTCCAAAATCTCGGCATTCGATCTACAGCGCTACATCCGCCACCGGCAGAACGAAGGAGCAGCAAGCGCCACTATCAACCGTGAAATCTCCTGCTGTTCTCATTTATTGCACCGGGCGGTTGAATGGGCCTGGATCGACCGGAGCTCCAGGGTGCCGCGATTACGGGAAGATAACCGCCGGCTGGTGTATTTGACGCAAGACCAGATTCAGCGGTTATTGGATGCGGCGCGGTCGGATTCCTGCTGGGAAATTTACCCGTTCACCCTGATCGGCCTGCATACCGCCATGCGGAGGTCGGAAATCTTGACGATTCGCTGGGAGCATGTAGACCTCGAACGGCGGGTAATCCATATCCCGAGAGCCAAGGCAGGCGCCAGAGACCAGCCGATAACGGCGGAACTGGCGACGTACCTGAAAGAATTGCGAGCGATGATGCTGGATACCGAGTGGCTGTTCCCGGCGGACAGCGCCAGCGGGCACAGGATAGAGATTGAGCGGCCGTTTCGGCGCGTCGTTGCGGCGGCCGGCTTGAATCCCAAGGAAGTCACGCGCCACACGCTGCGGCATACCGCGATTACGCACCTCGTTCAATCCGGCGTGGACTTGCCGACCGTGCAACGGATCAGCGGCCATAAAACATTGGCGATGGTGGCGCGGTATAGCCACCAGTCCGGCGAACATATCGCGGCGGCTGTTAAGGGTCTTATGGATTGAAAGAAATAAGGATAAAGAAGGATAAAGAAAGACAACCAAAGACAGGCACTTAGCGGGCGGCCGATTTTGGCCGTGGACACATGGATTTGAGAACCATCTGTCCGAATCGTCGAAAATAGGCAAACCATGTGACCACGATCCAGCCCCATTTCACTCCTTTTATTTGACATCCTCCCCGCCCTGAAGGG
>JAGRHI010000103.1 GCA_020445045.1 Candidatus Competibacteraceae bacterium | reverse complement strand
ACGTAAACTGAGGGACACCACCACAGTACGGATATCCGCCGGATATGCAGAAGCTAGCAACCGATACCGTGCTTAAACAAGCGGAAATTTTAGCAAGTGAGATTTCTTGTGGAAGCGCGACTTAGCCTTGGCCTTCAATAATGGGAACCGTCATGAAAGAAACACTGAAGCCCGGAATTCGGTATGAGCACAAGTTTGTGGTGCCGTCCTCGAAGACCGTCCCAGAGCTTTATCCCGAATCGGCGGAGTTTGTGCTCATGCCAGAAGTCTTTGCCACTGGTTTTCTGGTGGGCTTCCTGGAGTGGACCTGCATTAAAGCTATCAACCCTCATCTTGATTGGCCTAGGGAACAGACTGTTGGAACGCACATAGACATCAGTCATGAGGCGGCGACTCCACCTGGTCTTGAAGTGACGGCAACCGTCGAGTTAGTCGCGATCGACGGAAAAAAGTTGATTTTTTCCGTGGAGGCACACGATGGAATTGATCTTATTTCCAAAGGGCGACATGAACGATTCGTCATCAACAAAGAAAAATTCGATGCCAGGCTGAGTGAAAAAAGAACGAATTACGCATAACGGCAAATACCATCGACCAAAGCCTTGCCATGGAAACTTCGTGCCCAGCCTCGCTGGTCGTCACGAGCGATTTGCTCATGAGACTTCGACCTTATAAAAACTCCGATCTGGAGTCCGTGGCCCATCTGTTTACGGCATCGATTCATGGCTTGGCTATCGGCCACTACGATGCCACGCAACGGGCCGCGTGGGCTCCGCGGCCTCCAGACCTGAGTGAGTGGAACGAGCGACTGAATGGACTGCATACCGTTATCGCGGAAGACGATGACAATGAGCTCGCTGGATTTCTTTCTTATGCAATGAATGGCTATATCGGCCTCTTGTATGTATCGCCTCGCTATCCACGTCGCGGGGTAGCGTCCTTGCTCTATCGCGAGATCGAAGCCGCGCTATTGCTCGCGGGTATCGAAGCGCTATTCACCGAGGCGAGTTCGGTGGCGCGCCCATTCTTTCAGCGCCAAGGCTTTCTGCTCGTGGAAGAGCAAATCGTCAGTCGTCGTGGCGTGGCCTTCAGGCGATACGCCATGCGCAAATCAATCAAGGCCAGCGGATGAGCCTGGACCAACAATATCCGCGACGGCAATTCACTCGGTTCAGTGAACGACCAGCTTGGCCAACATGAACGCCGCCACCGCCACGATCATGCCGGCGAACAGTTTTTGCAGGGTTGGACCGGCGATGCGTTTACCCACCGCGATACCCAGCGCCATGCCGGCCAGACCGCCCAGCACGAAGCCGACCGTGATCCCGATATCCAAGCGGTGACCGGCGATGACATGGGACAGCAAGCCGATGGCGCTGATGATGGCGATCACCCACAGCGAAGTGGCGACCGCCCGTCGCATCGGTAAAGAGGCGATCAGCACCAACGCCGGCACGATCAGAAAGCCGCCCCCCACGCCGAACAGTCCGGACAGCAAGCCGGTCGCGGAACCGGTCGCCGCCAGCCGCACCGCGCAGCGTGAGGTGAATTGCAACTGACCGCCGGGGTCGTAGCGGCAGGCGGGTCCGGCCGTATCGTCGTTCGGATCGGGACCCACGCGAACGATGCGGGTTTCCTCCGGCCGGCGGCTGGCCTGCCGCCACATGCGGAACGCCACCGCCAGCATCAGTAGGGCAAAGCAGGTCAGCAGCGCCGCTTCGGGAAACCGGGGGCTCAGCCAAGCGCCCAGTGGCGCCCCGGCGATGCCGGACAGGCCGAAGATCAGCGCGGTGCGTGGTTCGGCCTCACCGTCGCGCAGCCGCGCCAGTCCGCCGCCCAGCGCGGTGGCCCCGACCGCCGCCAGCGAAATCACCACCGCCGCGTGCGCTGGTACCTGCATGCCGTACACCAGCAGCGGCACGGCGAACACGGAACCGCCGCCGCCGGTCAGACCCAGGGAAAACCCGACGATCAGGCCAAAGAGCAGGCTAAGAGTCATGCGGGCGATGAAGGGACAAGGAATAGGGGGCAGTCGTCATGTCGTTCTCCGATGGCCCAACGAAAACGGCGCTCGCGCCCGACCCGTGGATCGTGACGCGAGCGCCGCTCTTGGTTCCGGCGGGTCAGCCGGCCGCGATCAGACTTCGCCCCAGCCGAACACTTCCACGGTGCGGAACAGATCGTTGTCGGTCACCATGCCGACCGGCTTGCCGTCCATCTCGACCACGACGCGGCGCACGTTGGCCTCGGCCATGCGCTGCGAGGCGTCGGACAGCGACATCTCGCGCTGGACCGTCACCAGCGGCCGAGTGGCGATTTCGCCGACCTGAGTGCGCGCTGGCGAGCGATTGGCGCTGATGACCTTCTTGAGCACGTCGCGGTCGGTCATGATGCCCCATTGGCCGCTGGCGTCGGGCTGGACCATGACCGCGTTCACGCCCTTTTCGATCATCTGGTGCATGGCGACGTTGACCAGTTCGTCGTTCCTGACGCTGATCACCGGCGACATGATGCCGCCCACCGTGGTCGGCATGCGGCCGGAAGCGAGCATCGCTTGCAGGGGATCGGCCACGCGCTGGGCTTCCAGGGCACGGCGCTCGGCTTCGAGTTCCCGACGGCGCTGTTCAGCCTCGGCGCGCAAGGTGGCGCCGTGCGCCTTGATCTTGGCGATGATCAGGTCACCGAACTGGCTGGTCGGTACTTCGGTGGCGCCATCCATCTGCCGGGCGAAGTCGTAGGTGACGGTCTTGTCGGCGATCACCTGGGTCAGCGCGATTTCGATCAGGTCAGCCGCTTCCTTCCAGCCCATGTATTGCAACATCATCACCCCGGACAGCATCAGCGAGCCGGGATTGACCTTGTCCAGGTTGGCGTACTTGGGCGCGGTGCCATGCGTGGCCTCGAACACGGCGATGTGGTCGGCCATGTTGGCGCCCGGCGCGATGCCGATGCCGCCCACTTCCGCCGCCACCGCGTCGGAGAGGTAGTCGCCGTTCAGGTTCATGGTGGCCAGCACCGAGAACTCTTCCGGCCGCAGTTGCAGCAACTGGAAGATGATGTCGGCGATACGATCCTTGATCACCACCTTGCCGGGGGGCTGCTTGCCGCCGTAGACGCTGTAGAGGTCGTTCTCGGTGATGGTCTGATCCGGGAATTCGTCGCGCGCCAGTTCGTAGCCCCAGTTCCGGAAGGCGCCTTCCGTGAACTTCATGATGTTGCCCTTNNNTGTGGACCAGGGTCACGCTGTCGCGGCCGTTGTCGATCGCGTACTGGATGGCCTTGCGCACCAAGCGCTTGGAGGCGAACGGCGAGATCGGCTTGATGCCCAGGCCGGCTTCGTCGAAGAAGTCCGCGCCCATCTCCTCGCGCAGGAACTTGGCCAGCTTGGTGTTCTCGGGCGAACCGGATTTGTACTCGATGCCGGCGTAGACGTCCTCGGTGTTCTCGCGGAAGATGATGACGTCCACCTTCTCGGGATAGCGCACCGGCGAGGGCACGCCGGGGTAGTAACGCACCGGCCGGACACAGGCGTACAGGTCCAGATCCTGGCGCAAGGCCACGTTCAGCGAGCGGAAGCCACCGCCGACCGGCGTGGTCAGGGGACCCTTGATGGCCACGACCAGTTCCTTGATCGCTTCCAGGGTTTCATCGGGGAAATAGTTGCCGTCGTAAATCTCGGCGGCTTTCTCGCCCAGGAAGATTTCGCACCAGTTGATCTTGCGCTGGCCGCCATAGGCTTCCTCGACCGCCGCGTCCCAAACCCGCAGGGAGGCCTTGGTGATGTCCGGACCGATGCCGTCGCCTTCCACATAGCCGACGATCGGTTGATCGGGTACGTGCAGCTTGCCATCCTTGACGGTAATTTTTTCACCGCTCGTGGGAATGCGGATATGCTGGTAGGTCATGGACCCTCCTTCTCGTTTTGGTTTCCACCGAGGTGTTGAACGCTGGGTTGCGCGGCGGCCCGCGCGGGGCGCGAAAAAAACGCGCATAAGCTACACGCAATCATGATTTATGTCCATGACGGCCATGGGTTGCACCCATCCGGCCGCCGGTTGCCGCGAGTGTTATTCCCATGACTCTGAACGAATTGCGCTACATCGTCGCGGTTGCCCGCGAACGGCATTTCGGCCACGCCGCCGAATCCTGTCACATCAGCCAGCCTACGCTGAGCGTGGCGGTGCGCAAGCTGGAGGACGAACTGGGCGTGACCCTGTTCGAACGCGGTCCCGGCGAAATGACGGTGACGCCCATCGNNTCGGCCGGCGCATCGTCGAACAGGCTCAGCGGGTGCTGGAGGAAGCCGCCGTCGTCAGGCAGCTCGCCAGCCAGGGTCAGGACGATCTGGTCGGGATGTTGCGGTTGGGGGTCATCTATACCATCGGTCCCTACCTGTTGCCGCATCTGATTCCGCGGCTGCATCGTCGCGCGCCCAAGATGCCGCTGCAAATCGAGGAGAACTACACGGCGCTGCTGAGCGAGCGGCTCAAGGCCGGCGATCTGGACGTGTTGATCCTGTCGCTGCCGTTCGACGAACCGGGGGTGGCGACGCAAGCGGTGTACGAGGAACCGTTCGTGGTGCTGATGCCGCTCGGCCATCCGCTGGAGGCGGCGACGCAAGTCGATGCCGCCACCCTGGCCCGGCAGGATCTGCTGCTGCTGGGACCCGGCCATTGTTTCCGCGACCAGGTGTTGCGGTTCTGTCCGGAGTGCAACCGGCTGAGCGTGACCTCGGACAACATGCAGAGAACCTTGGAGGGCAGCTCGCTGGAAACCATCCGGTTGATGGTGACCACCGGCGTCGGCATCACGGTGCTGCCCTACACCTCGGTCAGCGGCTACGCCTATCCCAGCGATCTGCTCAGCATTCGGCCGTTCGAGGCCCCGGCGCCGACTCGAGTGGTGGCGTTGGCCTGGCGCAAGAGCTTTCCGCGCCAGCGCGTGATTGCCTTGCTGGCCGAGGCCATCCGCGCCTGCCCGCTGGGCGAGGCGGTGCGCTTGCTGGAATGAAGGGACCGGGGGCGAGCGGGATGCCGACTTGCCGCCGGGAATCCACAAGCCTCAGCCAAATTCGCCAGCTTCGAGGCCGACCAGCGGCAGCAGCCGGTCGAGACCGGTTTGCAGCGCGTCGGGATGCTCCGCCCTGAGGGTCAGATGGCCGACCTTGCGGCCTGGTAGCGGCGCCTTGCCGTAGGCGTGATAATGCGCGCCGGGCACGGCCAGCACCGCCGCCCGCTCGGGCATGGCGCCAATACAGTTCAGCATGACGGAATGGCCGAGGGCGGCGGTCGAGCCCAGCGGTAGACCGAGAACCGCCCGCAGGTGGTTTTCGAACTGGCTGGTTGCCGCGCCCTCGATGGTCCAGTGCCCGGAATTGTGAACGCGCGGGGCCATTTCGTTGGCGATCAACTGGCCGTCCCGCACGAAGAACTCGATCGCCAGCAGTCCGACGTAGTTCAGTCGTTCCAGCAACCGGCGGGCGTGATCCCATCCTTCACCTTCCAGTTCCGGCGCGGCCAACGGCGCCCGCGACAGTCGCAGGATGCCGTCGCGATGGTGATTCTCCACCAAGGAGTAAAACACGGTCGCTCCGTCGCGGCCGCGCGCCGCCAGCACCGATACTTCCCGCTGAAAAGGCACGAAACCCTCCAGTAGCAGCGGTGCGTCGCCCAGCGCCCGCCAGGCGGGCTCGATGTCTTCGGGCGCGCGCAGCACCCGCTGGCCCTTGCCGTCGTAACCCAGCCGGCGGGTTTTCAGCACCGCCGGCAGATGGATCCGCACCGCAGCGGCGCGCAGTTCTTCCAGACTGTCGACCGTGGCGAAGGGTGGCGTCGGGATGCCCAGTTCCCAGAACAGGGCCTTCTCATACAGCCGGTCCTGCGCCGCCGCCAGCGCCCCGGCCGGGGGGTTGAAAGTCACGGTTTGCCGTTCCAGCGCGCGGGCCGCCACCGCCGGCACGTTCTCGAAGTCGAAGGTCACCACCTCGGCCCATTCAGCCAGTTGCCGGAGCCGGGTCTCGTCGTGGTAATCGCCCTGGATCAGCGGCGCGACCTGTCCGGCACAGGCATCGGCGGCCGGATCGAGCACCTGGAACCGCAGGTCCAGGGGGTAGCCGGCCAGCGCCAGCATCCGTGCCAATTGGCCGCCGCCGACGATGCCGACGTTCATGGTTGCGGGTTCCGCGGGTCGGGTTCGGCCAGCACGGCGGCGGTTTGCCGCTGGCGGAACGCGCGCGCGGCGTCGCGGATGGCGGGATATTTATTGCCGAGCAGGGCGGCCGCCAGCAGGGCGGCGTTGATCGCGCCGGCCTTGCCGATCGCCAGGGTGCCGACCGGGATGCCGCCCGGCATCTGCACGATCGACAACAGCGAATCCATGCCGTTGAGCGCTTGCGACTGCACCGGTACGCCCAGCACCGGCAGCATCGTTTTGGCGGCGACCATGCCCGGCAGGTGGGCGGCGCCGCCGGCCCCGGCGATGATGACCTCCAAACCGCGTCCCTCGGCGCCGGCGGCGTACTCGAACAGCAGATCGGGCGTGCGGTGGGCCGAGACCACTCGCACTTCATGTGGCACGCCGAGCGCGTCCAGCGTATTCGCCGCGTGTTCCAGGGTGCTCCAGTCGGATTTGGAGCCCATGATCAAACCCACCAGTGGATTCATGCCGGTCGTGTCCTGCCAAGTTGACGGTTATCTGGCGTAAATATCCGCCGAAGCGAGCCGGAAGGTTGGGTATCCTCAAGGCAATAACCCCGCTTCGGGTGGAAGATGGTGGGGATTATACAGTTTGGCGGTTCAATGCTTCTCAACTGTGTTCAAATGGGAAATGGCGCGTCTTTTCGGGACGGGCCGTCAAGTTCCGGCCCGCGAACGCAACTCGCGTGGGCATCGCCGGTCACAACGAGCAGAATCCACCGTGGGAGCGCCGCGTCATGCTGATCAAGAAACCCGCCGATATCCGCCCGTCCGAAATCACCCCGCCCGAATGGTACGTCCGCCGCCGCGAGTTTCTGAAAGGCGCCGCCGTGTTGGGCGCCGCCGCGCTGTTGCCGCCGGCGTTGCGCGGCGACCCCGCCCAGGCGGCGGACGACGATCTCACGCCGACGCCCTACGAGAAAGTGACCTCCTACAACAATTTTTACGAATTCGGATCCAGCAAAACCGATCCGGCCGAGAACGCCGGCAGCCTGAAAACCAGTCCCTGGTCGGTGACGGTCGAGGGTCACTGCGAAAAGCCGGGTCAGTACGCGCTGGAGGATTTTCTGGCGCCGCACCCGGCCGAGGAACGCATCTACCGCCTGCGCTGCGTGGAAGCCTGGTCGATGGTGGTGCCGTGGCTGGGGATTCCGCTGGGCCAGATCCTGCCGCGATTCCAGCCCACCGCCAGCGCGAAATATGTCGAATTCACCACCTTGCTCGATCCGGCGCAAATGCCGGGACAACGGACCCGATTGCTGGACTGGCCCTATGTGGAAGGCTTGCGGATGGATGAGGCGATGCATCCGCTGACCTTGCTGGCGACCGGGCTGTACGGCAAGGAACTGCCCAACCAGAACGGCGCGCCGCTGCGGCTGGTGACGCCGTGGAAGTACGGCTTCAAGAGCATCAAGTCCATCGTCAAGATTCGCTTTACCGAGCAGCAACCGCGCACCACCTGGGCCAGCGAAGGTCCCAGCGAATACGGATTCTACGCCAACGTCAATCCAGCGGTGGATCACCCGCGCTGGAGCCAGAAAAGGGAGCGGCGGGTCGGCGATTTCTTTCGCCGCGACACCCTGCCGTTCAATGGTTACGCCGAGCAGGTGGCCGGCCTGTATGCGGGCATGGATCTGCGCAAGGATTTCTGAAGCCGCGCGGCGCGGGAAAACGCAGGCTAAAGTTGAAGGGTTTTTTTCGTCACGGGCCGTCTTTGTTTCACCTGTTCCAGATCGCCTGTCACGGAACGCCCATGACCATGCGAAAAATTTTCCGACGAGTGTTCGTGCCCATCATGTTGCCAGTCCGCGCCCTGCCCGCCCTGATTTTCATGACGATCCTGACCGCGCTGCCCACCTCCATCCTGGCGGTTCCACCCGCGTCCGCGCCATCGGGTGGCACGGACGAGCGCAAAATCGTGGTACTCGACGATTTCGAAAACCTGGATGGCTGGAGCGTCATCACTTCACCCGGCACGCGGCTGGAGATCGCGCGGGATGTCGGCCACGCCGGTCGCGGCATGCGACTGGATTTCGAGTTTCAGGACGGCGCCGGTTGGGCGATCGCCCGCAAGGAATTTCATCTGCGCCTGCCCGACAACTTCGCGTTTCACTTCCAGTTGCGCGGCGAGGCGCCAGCCGGCGATATCGAGTTCAAGCTGGTCGGTCCGAAGCAGAACGTCTGGTGGTTCAAGCAGCGCGACTTTGCTTTCCCCTCCGAGTGGCGGCCGATCACGGTCAAGAAGCGTCATCTTGGCTTCGCCTGGGGTCCCGGCGGTCCGTTGGAAGAACTGGCGGTGATCGAGTTCGCCATCCTGCCGGGAGCACAGGGTCACGGCAAGGGCTCGG
>JAGRHI010000102.1:9007-9510 GCA_020445045.1 Candidatus Competibacteraceae bacterium | reverse complement strand
TCGGGCATCTGCTGGGGATGCGCGGTGATGACGTGGTGATCGCGGGCAGCGACGGGCAGGAATGGGAGGTGCCGCTTGAGCGGATCGAGAAAGCTCGGTTGGTGCCCCAACTCTAAAGGCGGGATGACAGCGTGCGGCTCCGGCTGGGAGGCAGAACGACATGCGCGTTAAAGACAGCGTTAGCGTTAAAGACAGCAAAGAAGGCCACAAAGAAATTCTGCTGGTCGTGGACGCCGTTTCCAACGAGAGAGGCGTCAGCAAGGAAATCATTTTTAGCGCCCTGGAAATCGCGCTGGCCTCGGCGGCCAAGAAGCGCTACGAGGGCGATCCTGACGTGCGGGTGGCGATCAACCGGCGGACCGGTAGTTACGAAACCTTCCGGCGCTGGCTGGTCGTGGACGATGCCACGCTGATCGAGAATCCCGATCGGCAGATGAACCTCGAAGACGCAAGCCGAATCCAGGCGGATGTCCAGGCCGGTGGCTATGTCGAGATCCTCCTGG
>JAGRHI010000102.1:5283-8868 GCA_020445045.1 Candidatus Competibacteraceae bacterium | reverse complement strand
GCCTGGAGCGGGATCGGGATCGACGGTCGGAGCGTGGCGAACGGTCGGAGCGTAGCGATGTGATCTTGGATGTGGGTGGCAATGTCGAAGCCAAGATCATGGGCGAGGATCAGATTCCCCGCGAATCGTTCCGGACTGGCGAGCGGGTGCGGGGCTACCTGAAGGACGTTCGCGCCGAAAGCCGCGGCCCCCAGCTCTTCGTCAGCCGGGTGGCGCCAGAATTTCTGAGCGCGCTGTTCTCGCTGGAGGTACCCGAAATCAACCAGGGCATCATCGAGATCAAGGGCGCGGCGCGCGATCCCGGCTCGCGGGCCAAGATCGCGGTCAAGAGCAAGGATGCCCGCATTGATCCCATCGGCGCTTGCGTGGGCATGCGTGGCGCCCGGGTGCAAAGCGTGACCAACGAATTGGCCGGCGAGCGGGTGGATATCGTGCAATGGGACGACGATCCGGTCCGCTTCGTGATGAATGCGATGTCGCCGGCCGAGGTCGAGTCGGTCATCGTCGACGAGGATGCCCATAGCATGGATATCATCGTCGCCGACGAAAAACAGTTGGCGCAGGCGATCGGCAAGGGTGGTCAGAACGTGCAGTTGGCGAGCCGGCTGACGGGCTGGACGCTGAACGTGATGACCCGAGTCCAGGCCCAGGCCAAACGCGGCCAGGAGGACGAAGGCTTGTCGCGCATGTTCGTGGAGCAGTTGGGGGTCGATGAAGAGATCGCCGCGATCCTGGTGCGCGAAGGGTTTGCCGGCCTGGAGGAAGTCGCCTACGTGCCTGTCCACGAGATGCTGGAGATTTCGGAATTCGATCAGGAGATCGTCGAGGAATTGCGCGGGCGGGCGCGCGACGTGCTGTTGACTCGCGCCATCGCCGCCGAGGAACAGATCGACAGCACCCGGCCGGCCGAGGATTTGCTGGGGATGGACGGCATGGATGAGGAATTGGCCTTTATGCTGGCCAGTAGCGGAATCGCGACCATGGAGGATTTGGCCGAACTGTCGGTGGACGATCTCAACGATATCGCCGGATTGGATGACGAACGGGCCGCGAAACTGATCATGACGGCGCGAGCGCCTTGGTTTTCGAATGACGAGCGGTAGATGGGAACGACCTGGGGCTGGGGGTGGTAAATGACGGATGTAACGGTCAAGCAGTTTGCAACGGTCGTCGGCATACCGGTGGATCGCCTGTTGGAACAGTTTACTGAAGCCGGTATACCGGTTGGCGGCGCGGAAGTGACGATTACGGAAAAACAGAAAATGGATCTATTGGCGCACTTGCGCAAGAGCCGCGGCAGCCGACCGGTCCAAGGCGCGGCGGCCGAACCCAAACGGATTACGCTCAAGCGTAAGACCCACAGCGAAATCAAGATGGCTGGCGGTGGCGGTGGGCAGATTAAAACCGTCAGCGTCGAAGTGCGCAAAAAACGTACCTATGTCAAGCGCGGTTTGGCCGAGGAAGAGACCTCCCGTCAGCGCGAGCCCACGCCGGTCGAGTCGCTCGCGCCAACGGTGGACGCGGAAGAACGGCTCCATCATGGAGATGGGGCCAGTAACGCGCGACCCGAGCCGGCGATGGCGGCCTCGGCCCCAGCGCGGCCGTCGGAACAGGAAGCCCGTCGCGTGGCCGAGGCCGAGGAAGAAGCCCGTCGCGTGGCCGAAGCCGAGGAAGAAGCCCGTCGCGTGGCCGATGCCGAGGAAGAAGCCCGTCGCGTGGCCGAGGCCGAGGAAGAAACCCGTCGCGTGGCCGAGGCCGAGGAAGAAACCCGTCGCCGGGCGAAACAAGCCGCTGTTCCCCAATCCACCGAAGCGATGGCGCGCCGGATCACCGATACCACACCGGTATTGGTCCAGATCGAGCGGCGCGCCGAACCGAGCGCGCCGGAAAGAGGCGTTAAAGCCGAGAAACCGCCAGAGCCGGCGTCGGAGCCAAAAGCGGTCAGAAAGCGTTCCGAGATCCCGACCCGGGGCGCGCCCAAACCGCGCGGCGAGAGCGGAGCCGGCGCGCCGGGCCAACGCCGGGAAGCGGGGAGTGGCGGGGAGCGGTTCTCGCCTGGGCGCGGCGAATCGAAGGAAGCGATATCCAATAAGGCCGACCGGCGCAAACCCAGGAAGGGCAGGGGAGCGAAGTCCTCCGCGTCCGCGCCGCCGCAGCGGCATGGTTTTGCCAAGCCCACCGCGCCAGTGGTGCGCGAGGTGGCGCTACCCGAGACCATCAGCATCATCGATTTAGCCCAGAAGATGTCAGTCAAAGCCACCGAAGTCATCAAGACGCTGCTGAAGATGGGAATGATGGTCACCATCAACCAGATGATCGACCAGGAGACCGCCGCGCTGGTTGTCGAGGAGATGGGGCATACCTATAAGCTGCTCAATGAAAACGCGCTGGAAGAGGAACTGACCGCCGAGACTGGCGGCACGGCGGTGCCGCGCCCGCCGGTGGTCACCATCATGGGTCATGTGGACCATGGCAAGACCTCATTGCTCGATTATATTCGCCGGACCCGGGTGGCGGCTGGCGAAGCGGGCGGCATTACCCAGCACATCGGCGCGTATCACTTGAGTACTCCGAAGGGCGTGATTACCTTCCTCGACACGCCGGGTCATGCCGCGTTTACCGCCATGCGCGCGCGCGGCGCCAAGGCCACCGATGTCGTGGTGCTGGTGGTGGCGGCCGACGACGGCGTGATGCCGCAAACGATCGAAGCCATTCAGCATGCCCGCGCCGCCGGGGTGCCGATCGTGGTGGCGGTCAACAAGATGGACAAGCCCGGCGCCGATCCGGAACGGGTCAAGAGCGAATTGTCGGCGCAGGGCGTCATCTCCGAAGAGTGGGGTGGCGATACCCTGTTTACCTACGTGTCCGCCAAGAGCGGCATGGGTGTGGACGAGTTGCTCGACCAGATTCTGGTGCAGGCCGAAGTGTTGGAACTGCATGCGCCGGTGGATGGCTTGGCCAAGGGGGTGGTGATCGAATCGCGGTTGGACAAGGGTCGCGGCCCGGTGGCGACCGTGTTGGTGCAGAGCGGCACGCTGCGCAAGGGCGACGTGATTTTGAGTGGTCTCGAATACGGCCGGGTGCGCGCCATGCTCAACGAGGCCGGGCAAAGCGCGAGCGAAGCGGGTCCTTCGATTCCGGTGGAAGTGCTCGGTCTGTCCGGCACCCCCAAGGCGGGCGATGACGTCATCGCGGTCGTCGACGAGCGCAAGGCCCGTGAAATCGCCCTGTTCCGCCAAGGCAAGGCTCGCGAGGAACAGACTCGCAAGCCGGTGATGGATATCGACGGCATCTCCCGGCAATTCGAGGCCGGGGAAATCAATATGCTCAACGTGGTGCTGAAGGCCGATGTCCAAGGCTCCACCGAGGCCATCGTGGATGCGCTGACCCGCCTGTCCACCGCCGAGGTACAGGTCAAGATCATTGCCAGCGGTGTCGGCGGCATCAACGAATCCGACATCAACTTGGCCAAGACCTCCAAGGCCATCATCATCGGGTTCAACGTCCGCGCCGACAGCGTCGCCAAGCGGCTGGCCGAAGAAGAAGGGCTGAAGCTGCATTATTACAGCATCATCTACGAACTGA
>JAGRHI010000102.1:0-5171 GCA_020445045.1 Candidatus Competibacteraceae bacterium | reverse complement strand
GCATGGTGGTGGATGGGGTGGTGCGCCGCAACAATCCGATTCGGGTGCTGCGCAATAACGTGGTGATTTTCGAAGGCGCGCTGGATTCGTTGCGGCGCTTCAAGGACGATGTCGGCGAAGTGCGCGCCGGCACCGAATGCGGCGTGGGCGTGCGCAACTATAACGACATCCGCCAGGGCGACCATATCGAAGTCTTCGAGCGGGTGCAGGTGGAGCGTACCTTGTAGCGGGCGCCGCGGAGCGATCGAGCGATGATGAAATCCTCCTCCCGCACCCGTCGGGTGGGTGAGCAGATCCGTCGGGAGCTGGCGGATCTGATTCGCGCCGAACTGCGCGATCCACGACTGACCCTGGTGTCGATGACCAGTGTCGAGGTCAGCCGTGACTTGGCGTACGCCCGGATTTACGTTACCTCAATGGGCGAGCCGGCCGAACGGGCCGAGCAGGTTGCCGAACTCAACCGCGCCGCGCCGCTCCTGCGTCGCGAATTGGGCCGGCGCATGCACATCCGTATCGTGCCAAAGCTGGAATTCCGCTACGACGAGGTGGTGGAGCGCGCCGCCCGGCTGTCGGCGCTGATCGATGCCGCGGTGGCCGCCGACGCCGTCCACCACCGCGACGAGCCGGCGGCGGACGACGCGGAGGATCCGATGTGACCGAGCGTCGCCCGCGCCGCCCGGTGAGCGGCGTGCTGCTGCTGGACAAGCCGGTCGGCTGGACTTCGAACGCGGCGCTGCAGGCGGTCAAGCGCTTGTATCAGGCCGCCAAGGCCGGGCATACCGGCAGCCTTGATCCACTGGCCAGCGGCCTGTTGCCGATTTGTCTGGGCGAGGCCACCAAGCTATCCGGATTTTTGTTGAACGCCGACAAGGGTTACCGGTTTACTTGCCGGCTGGGCGTGACCACCGCGACCGGCGATGCCGAAGGCGAAGTGGTGGCCGTTCGTCCAGTGGGACCGCTGAGCCGGGAATCGATGGAGGCGGCGCTGCGGCGGTTCGTGGGCACGATCCAGCAGATTCCGCCGATGTACTCCGCGCTGAAGCATAACGGTCAGCCGTTGTACAAACTGGCGCGCAAAGGGGTCGAAATCGAACGCGCGGCGCGCGAGGTGACCGTCCGCGAGCTGCGCCTGCTGCGTCTGGAGGACGAGGAGTTCGAGTGCGAGTTGCGTTGTTCCAAGGGCACTTATGTGCGGACCTTGGCCACCGACCTGGGCGAGATGCTGGGTTGTGGCGCGCACGTCGCGGCGCTGCGACGCACCGTGGTGGAACCCTACGATGCCACGAGGATGGTGACATTGGAGTCCTTGCGCGAGTGGGCCGAGCAAGGGCTGGCGGTGTTGGATACGAAGCTGCTGCCTCCGGACAGCGCGGTGACGCAGTGGCCGGCGGTGCGGGTGGGGGGAGACGCCGCCTTTTACTTGCGACAGGGCCAGCCGGTGCTGGCGCCACGCGCGCCTTCCCAAGGCTGGGTACGTTTATACCAGGATGAACAGCGCTTTTTCGGCATCGGCGAAATCCTCGACGATGGCCGGGTCGCGCCACGCCGCTTGCTGGCCCGTGAGGTTTCGTGACAAGGTTGACTTGTTGCCCGACCTTGAATGAGGCTAACATTCCTCGCTTTATTGAATTGACGGATCGAATCCGAATTGGAGTTTGACCTTATGCCGCTCAACATCGAACAAAAGACTCAGGTCGTGCGGGATTTTCAGCGCGGCCCTGTCGATACGGGCTCTCCGGAGGTGCAGGTTGCGCTGCTGACCGCCCGTATCAACGGCCTGCAATCGCATTTCAGCGATCATAAGAAGGACCATCACTCCCGCCGTGGATTGCTGAAAATGGTCAACCAGCGCCGCAAGCTGCTGGATTACCTGAAAAAGAAGGATCTGCAGTGCTATCAGAATCTGATTAGCCGCCTTGGCTTGCGCCGCTGAGGTTTCCCATCGATCTTTTGTTGCATAGGACGCTTTCGTGACGCCCATCAAAAAGACATTTCAGTACGGCCAGCACGCGGTGACGCTGGAGACCGGCGAAATCGCCCGGCAAGCCAGCGGCGCGGTGGTGGTCAACATGGCCGATACCGTGGTGCTGGTGACCGTGGTCGCCGACCGGAAAACCAAGGAAGACCGGGATTTTCTGCCGCTGCGGGTGGACTACCAGGAGCGTAGCTACGCGGCGGGTCGCATTCCCGGCGGGTTTTTCCGCCGCGAGGGCCGTCCTTCCGAGAGCGAAATCCTGACTGCCCGACTGATCGACCGGCCACTGCGCCCGCTGTTTCCGGAGGGATTCACCAACGAAGTACAAATCGTTGCCACCGTGATGTCGTTGAACAACCAGGTGGATCCGGAAATCCCGGCGCTGCTTGGCGCGTCAGCGGCGGTGGCGCTGTCCGGCGCGCCGTTCCAGGGACCGATCGGCGCGGCCCGGGTCGGTTACCGCGAAGGCCAATATCTGCTCAATCCAACCCGCCGCGAGTTGAAGGACTCACAGTTGGATTTGGTGGTGGCCGGGACCGAGCGGGCGGTGCTGATGGTGGAGTCCGAGGCCAACGAATTATCCGAGGCGGTCATGCTCGGCGCGGTCATGTTCGGTCACGAGCAGATGCAGGCCGCCATTCGCGCCATCAACGAATTGGCGGCGGAAGCCGGCGCGCAATCGTGGAACTGGCAGCCGCCGGCCGACGACGCGGCGCTGGCGGACGCAGTGCGCGCCATCGCCGAAACCGCGCTGGCCGAAGCCTATCGGATTCCCGAAAAGCTGACCCGCCAGCAGCGAGTGCATGAAATCCACGATCAATTGCTCACGCAACTGACGGCCCAGGAACCGGAGCGCTGGACCGCGCAGGCGATCGACGGCGCCTACTCGACGTTGGAAAGCGCGATCGTGCGCGGGCGCATCCTGTCCGGCCAGCCGCGTATCGACGGCCGTGACACTCGGACGGTGCGGCCGATTTCCATCCGGGTTGGCGTACTGCCACGCGCCCACGGTTCAGCGCTGTTCACTCGCGGCGAAACCCAGGCGTTGGTGGTGACCACGCTCGGCACCGATCGCGATGCTCAGATCATCGATGCCCTTGAGGGTGAATACCGCCAGCCGTTCCTGTTGCACTACAACTTCCCGCCGTACTCGGTGGGCGAGATCGGCCAGATCGGTAGTCCCAAGCGTCGGGAGATCGGGCACGGCCGCTTGGCCAAGCGCGGCGTACAGGCGGTGATGCCCAAACCGGAGGATTTTCCTTACACCGTGCGGATCGTGTCGGAAATCACCGAGTCCAATGGTTCCAGTTCGATGGCCTCGGTCTGCGGCGCCAGTTTGTCGCTGATGGACGCGGGCGTATCGATCAAGGCGCCGGTGGCGGGCATCGCCATGGGCCTGATCAAGGAGCAGGACCGTTTCGCGGTGCTGACCGACATCATCGGCGATGAGGATCATCTGGGCGATATGGACTTCAAGGTGGCCGGTACCGCCACCGGGGTGACCGCCCTACAGATGGATATCAAGATCGACGGCATCACCCGCGAGATCATGGAGCAGGCGCTGGCCCAGGCCCGCGAAGGGCGTTTGCACATCCTCGACAAGATGGGCGCGGTCATCGACGCGCCGAAGCTGGAATTGTCCGAGTACGCGCCGCGCTACACCACTCTGCGCATCAATCCGGAGAAGATCCGCGATGTGATCGGCAAGGGTGGCGTCACCATTCGTTCCATCACCGAGGAAACCGGTGCCACCATCGACATCACCGACGATGGCGTGGTGAAGATCGCCGCCGTGGACAAGGCGGCCGGCGACGAAGCCCGCCGCCGCATCGAACAGATCACCGCCGATGTGGAAGTCGGGCAGATCTACGAGGGCAAGGTGGTGCGGATCATGGATTTCGGCGCATTCGTGGCTATTCTGCCCGGCCGCGATGGGATGGTGCATATTTCCCAGATCTGCGAGGAGCGCGTGCAGAGCGTGAGCGACAAACTCGCGGTTGGCGATGTGGTCAAGGTTCGGGTGCTGGAGATCGACAAGCAGGGTCGCGTGCGTCTGAGCATGAAAGGGCTGGACTGAAATTGGTTGCCGCCGCCATGGTTTCTTGCCTTGGCGCGGTTGCTTCGAGTATATTTCCCCGCCTTGCCGTGGTAAGAAACCCGGCAAGGTTTTGGAGAGATGGCCGAGCGGTCGAAGGCGCAGCACTGGAAATGCTGTTTAGGGGTAACTCTAACGAGGGTTCGAATCCCTCTCTCTCCGCCAGATCGATCCACTCCCACTCTGGTTGCAATGGTGGCCCGTATCGGTCCCTCCGCGACGACAAACTGTGAACCCCGTCAGGCCCGGAAGGGAGCAGCGGCAGCAGTGGCCTCGGGCGCCGGGGTGTGGCTGATAGGGGCCGCCACCCACTCTCAAGATGCGTGGGTCAAGGATGACGGTAGGCTCACCGCTTTTGTCGCCATTGGAGGAGCCTCATGAGCTATCAGGTTCTGGCCCGCAAATGGCGCCCCCGCACCTTTCACGAATTGATCGGCCAGGAGCATGTGGTCCGTGCGTTGACTAACGCGCTCGATCGGCAGCGGCTGCATCACGCTTTTCTGTTCACCGGTACGCGCGGGGTGGGCAAAACCACCATCGCCCGGATTTTCGCCAAGTCGCTGAACTGCGAGCTCGGTGTGTCCTCCACGCCTTGCGGGCAATGCGCCGCCTGTCGGGAAATCGACGCCGGCAGATTCGTGGACCTGATCGAGGTCGATGCCGCCTCCCGCACCAAGGTTGAGGATACCCGCGAACTGCTGGAGAACGTGCAGTACGCGCCTGGCCGGGGTCGCTTCAAGGTGTACCTGATCGATGAGGTCCACATGCTGTCCGCGCACAGCTTCAACGCATTGTTGAAGACCTTGGAGGAGCCGCCGCCGCCCGTGAAGTTCCTGCTGGCGACCACCGATCCGCGGAAGCTGCCGGTCACGGTCCTGTCGCGCTGCCTCCAGTTCAACCTCAAGCGCTTGCCGGTGCACCAGATCGCCGGATATCTGGATCAGATTTTGGAGCGCGAGGACGTCCCCCGCGAGCCAGCGGCGGTGCAACTTATCGCCCACGCCGGCGACGGCAGCATGCGTGATGCCCTGAGCCTTTTGGATCAGGCGATCGCTTTCGGCGGCGGCCGGGTGGAGGCGGCCGCGGTCGAGGCCATGCTCG
>JAGRHI010000101.1:16072-18183 GCA_020445045.1 Candidatus Competibacteraceae bacterium | reverse complement strand
CCAGCTCGCCGACGTTCCACGCCGACACCACGATCCGTCGAGAATCCGGGTCGCGCCGCAACAGCTCGACGGCGTTGGTGAGCTGGTCGATGCGACGGCCGTCCGTCGCTTCCCAGTTTCGCCACTGTTGGCCGTAAATCGGTCCCAGATCACCGTTGGTATCGGCCCATTCATCCCAAATGGTCACGCCTTGTTCGTGCAGGTAGCGCAGGTGAGTATCGCCGCGCAAGAACCATAACAATTCATGCACGATCGAACGCAGATGCAGCTTCTTGGTCGTCACCAGCGGAAACCCGACCCGCAAATCGAAGCGTAGTTGCGCGCCGAAGAGGCTCAAGGTGCCGACGCCGGTACGGTCCTGCTTGCGCGTTCCCTCGTCCAATACGCGTTGCAATAAGTCGAGGTAGATTCTCACCGTCGGCACGCCCCCAGATTCGATCCCACGCTAAAAGAATGGAAATTTATTGTGCAATGCAATATAGTGGACTCAATTTCATGTTGTATGAATGAGTTAGTACATATCGGGATAACAAATGGCCGCCAAAGCGACCTCTTCGATTCAAGTAATTGCCCGAGTATCCAGATTGCTGGACAACTTGGCCGCTCATGACGGACCGCTCAATCTCAAGGCACTGGCCGACGCCACCGGTCTGCATCCCTCGACCGCGTTCCGCATTCTGGCGTCCCTGATCGAGCATGGCTTCGTTGAGCGCAGCACGGCTGGTCACTACTGGCTGGGAGCCAAGTTGTTGCGGTTGGGCAACCGGGTGCGCGGTCAGCTCGACCTGCGCCGCGAAGCTCGCTCGATCATGGAACGGTTACGCGATCGGACCGGCGAGGCCGTCAATTTGAGCGTGCGCGAGGGCGACGAGGTGGTTTACGTGGAACGGGTGACCACGCCGCGAATCATGCGGGTCGAACAGGTCATCGGCGGCCGGGCGCCGCTGCATGTCACCGCCGCCGGCAAGCTTTTCCTGGCTGACGACGGTGTCGAGGCCTGTCGCGACTACATCGAGCGCACCGGGCTGCCGGCTCGTACCCCCTACTCCATCGCCGATCCGGACCGGCTGTGCCAATCGGTGTGTGACATCTCCCATCAGGGTTATGCGCTGGACGACCAGGAGGCCGAGCTGGGGGTCGGTTGCATCGGCGCGTCGATCCGCGACGCCAGCGGCCGTTTGGTGGCGGGGCTGTCGGTGTCCGCGCCCATCGAGCGTCGTCGGGATGCCTGGATTCCCTGGGTCCTGCAAGCCGCCGCCGAAATTTCCGTCCGCTTGGGTCATTGCCCGCCGCCCGTCGCCTGCATCGAAGCCGGGCAAACGCTGTTCCAGGCCAGCTCGCTGGGTTGAGGCAACCGCCGCGGCCGGACCGCGCTTGCCTTGTTTCGCTTTACGCCTGCCCCGGCAATTCCACGATAAACGTCGTGCCTTGGCCGAGCTCGCTTTCCACCCAGATATGGCCGCCGTGGTGCTCGACGATCTTCTGGCTGATCGGCAACCCCAGGCCGGTGCCCTTCGGTTTGCCGGCGTGCGCGTCGTTCACCTGGTGAAATTTCTCGAAAATCAGTTTGTGCTGATCGCGCGCGATGCCGGGGCCGTTGTCGATCACTTCGATGCGCCAGCGATCCGCCACCGCCCGCAGGCGGATGGCGACCTCGCCGCCCTGTTCCGGACAGAACTTGACGGCATTCGACAACAGGTTGATCAATACCTGGGTGAGCCGGTCGTGGTCGCCGGCGATGATGACTTCCCCATCACCCAGGTCCTCGTGCAGGGTGGCGCCCTTGTCGTTGAACAGTTGGCTGGTGGAGTTGATGGCGTCATGGATCAGGCCTCGCAGATCGACTTCGCCGATGGACCAGTCGATTCGGCCGGAATCGATTTTGGCCATATCCAGCACTTGGTTGATCAAGCGGGTCAGGCGTTCGCTCTCCTTGACGATGATGCTGAGGAATTTGCTGCGCTGCTCCACCTCCATGCCGGGGTTCGCCAGCAGGATCTCCGAGAAGGCGCGAATCGAAGTCAGCGGGGTGCGCAGTTCGTGGGTGACGGTGGAAATGAACTCGTCTTTCAGCCGATCGAGTTCTCGCAGCCGGTTGTTGGCTTCCCGCA
>JAGRHI010000101.1:15911-16036 GCA_020445045.1 Candidatus Competibacteraceae bacterium | reverse complement strand
CTCCCGCGATTGCTGTTCCAGCCGGCGGCTGTATTCGATGACCTGGGTGCTCTCGTCGAGGATGGTCATCACCTCCTCGATGCTGAGCACCTCGCCCATCACGATCGAAGAGATCATCACCCGGG
>JAGRHI010000101.1:13331-15751 GCA_020445045.1 Candidatus Competibacteraceae bacterium | reverse complement strand
CGGCGGTTTCCACCACGCCCCGCCAGAGCAGCGCGTCGCCATCATGGCGCTCGCGCTTGAACACGTCGACGAACTGGCTGCCTTGCACCTGTTCGAGGGGGTCCGGCCGGCTCAGCAGCGAACCGAACACCAGCCCGCCGATGTTGACCAGCATGCTCCAAAACACCGAATGCATGTACTGATCCAAGCCATTGAGGCCAAACAGCGCGTAAGGCTTGAGCAGTTCGATGCCGAACGGTCCGGCCTCGATGAAGTCGATGTCGATCCAGCCGGAACGGGCCATGGCGGGTAACAGCAGGGTGTAGGCCCAGACCAGGAAACCGCCGCTCAAGCCGATGAGCGCCCCCAACCGGTTGGCCCGTTTCCAGTACAGGCCGATCAGAATCGGCGGCGCGAACTGGGCGGCGGCGGCGAAGGACACCAGTCCGCTGGCGACCAGCGCATAGCTCTCGCCGATAAAGCGAAAATACAGATAGCCGAGCAGGATGATCACGGCAATGCCGACGCGGCGGATGCCGAGCAGCAAGCCAGACAGATCGGTGCGACCGGCCAGCCAGCGGGGATTGGCGCGCAGCAGGATCGGCATCACCAGATCGTTGCAGACCATGGTGGACAAGGTGACCGTTTCGAACATGATCATGCTGGCGGCGGCCGACAGCCCGCCGATAAACACCAGTAGCGCCAGGATCGGCATGTGTTCGGCCATCGGCAACGCCAGTACGAAGGTGTCAGCGTCCACGCCACCGTGGCTGAAGATCAGCCGTCCCCCCAAGGCGATCGGCAGCACGAACAGATTGATGGCGAACAGATAGAGCGGAAACAGCCAGATCGCCTTGCGGATGTGCGCTTCGTTGACGTTTTCCACCACCAGCACCTGGAACTGCCGGGGCAGAAACAGAAACGCCATCATCGCTAGAAAAGTCAGCGACAACCAGCCACCGTAACCACCCGGTATCGCCTCGAAGCGCAGCAGCGTCGCCAAATCCGGCTGGGCCGCCGCTTGTTGGAACAGATCGCCGGGGCCGCTGAAGATGACGAAAGTCACCACCACGCCGACCAGCATGAAGGCCAACAGTTTGAGCAGCGACTCGAACGCCACCGCCGCCACCATCCCTTCGTGGCGTTCGGTATTGTCGATATGCCGAGTGCCGAACAGGATGCTGAACACGATCAGCACCAGCGCCACGTACAGCGTGGTATCCATCCAGGCTGGATGCTGGGTCGATGCGGCTAGCCGGGTGACTTCCGGATACTGGCGTAGCAGGCTGAAGCTGGCGGCGATGGCTTTCAACTGGATGGAGATGTACGGCAGAATGCCGAGTATGACGATTACCGTCACCATCCCGGCCAGCAGGCCGCTCTTGCCATAGCGGGAGCCGATGAAATCGGCGATGGAGGTGATGCGATGGACCTTGGTGATGCGCACGATGCGCCGTAGCACGAACCAGAACAGCACCGCCATCAGGGTGGGACCCAGATAAACCGGCAGGAAATCCACCCCACCAGTGGCCGCTAGGCCGACGCTGCCGTAGAAAGTCCAGGCCGTGCAGTAGATCGCCAAGGACAGGGTGTAGATGTAGGGATTGGCGATGATCGAGCGGCCGGCGTCGGCGCGTTGGTCGCCGTAGTAGGCGACCCCGAACAGGATGCCCATATAAGCCAGCGCGCTGGCGATGATGATTCCGTCGCCCAACATGTCAAGGTGGCTCCTTCACTCCGGTACCGCCGGAATCCCGCGAATGAGCGGCTGTATTCGACGACGGTGTATTCTTCGGCGGAGGGGACAGAGACTTGGATGGTTCGCCCGGTTCGCGGACTTCCGAATGTTCCACCACCACGATCAGCAGGACGATGATGACCAGCCACGCCAGATACAGATAGCAATACAGCAACGGGATGCCAAACGGCGCCCACGCCCGGTCGAACAGATCCAACAGCGGATAGTTGAGGGCTATCACGCCGCCGACGAACAAGATCACGATGTGTTCCCTGGATTGTTGTCGCATGGTAAGGGGACAGAGTTGCAGGGTTCAGGGGTTGGAGGCGGACGTCGGAGGATGGCGTTTCGCACCCATGCCCGTCCCCGGTGACTTTTAAAAATTCGCCTGGGTCTTGCGGATCTCCACCATCTTGTCGGAGGCTTCCAGTGCTTGGCCCAGGGTTTGGACACCCTGCGCTTCCAGTAGATCGAGCAGCTTGAGAAATACCTGGGCAGTCACCAGCGAATCGCCCAGCGCGGTGTGACGGTCGTGTATGTCCACTCCCAACCGGTCGGCGATGGCGTCCAGATTATGATCGTCGGTGTAATCGTGCAGGTAGCCGGACAGCAGCAAAGTGTCCAGCACCGGGTTGCCGAAGCGCACGCCGGTTTTCCGTTCCTTCAGTTTGAGGAACCTCATGTCGAAGGCGGCGTTGTGCGC
>JAGRHI010000101.1:7425-13309 GCA_020445045.1 Candidatus Competibacteraceae bacterium | reverse complement strand
TCGCCGACGAAGGAGCGGAACTGAGGCAGCACGACCTCGATGCCGGGCTTGTCCGCGATCATGTCGTCGGTGATGCCGTGAAAGCGGATGGATGCCTTGGGAATCGTCCGGCCGGGGTTGACCAACTGGTCGAAGTGCTCGCCCGCCAGCATCCGGCGGTTGACGATGCGCACGCCGGCGATCTGGATGATCTCGTCGCCTTTGGAGGGCGACAGCCCGGTGGTTTCGGTGTCGAAGACCACGTAAGTCAAGGCCGCCAGCGGATAATTGACCAGGTCGCCCCATTCCTCCAGGTTTTCGGCCAGGGAGAAATCATAGAATTCCGGCCGGTCTGGCAGGGCTTCGGCCGGCTCTCGCCACTGGCGCGAGGATGCCGGCAGCGGCATCCGCAGTAGGGCGTGACCAGCCCGGCGGTGGGATTGGCTCCACAGGTCGCTGTTGTGCCGCCGCAGCACTTCGCCGACCGTGGTTTCGCCCACCAGATCCTGAACGTGCTCGCTCAGCCAGTCTTCCAGCTGATCGGTGGGCACCGGCTGACCCGGCCAGATGATGTCCAGATAGACACGGCGGTTGCCCAGCAAACATTCGATCTCGAAATCATCGCCGAGTTGGTGGGCGCGCAACTGTTCGAGTAGATGTTCGAGCAGCAGCATGATCGATTGGTTGTCCACGTTCAGCCAGAGAGGCATGCCCACCATCTTCGCTCGCGGGCCGGCGCGCTGTTCCAGATGATGGATGACGGCGCCGATCAGATCGGCCGAATGGACATCGTTCATCGGCCAGCGGCTGGCGTACAGGTTGCGTACTTCGAGGGTCAATTCCTGTAGCCGCTGACTGAGGCGTTCGCTCTCCTCGACGATCACCCGTTGGAAGGCTTCTCGTTGCGCCGGGGTCATGTCGCCGAAATTCATGACGTTTTCCGCCGCCGCCCGCAGGTTGGCCAATGGCTGACGCAGGTCCTCGGTGCGAGTCTTGAGCAGCGAGCGATCCATCTGCTGGGTGATGTCGCGGAAGGTGATGACGAAGGCGGCGCCCCGGTCGCCGGCGCCCGGTAGCAGGCTCATCCGGCAGTGGAACAGGGTCTCGTCGTTGACGGTGGCGCACACGAATTCGGCGTCGCCGGGTGGTTTGCCGTCGCTGCTGTTCTGTTGGCGGAAGCGCAGCAGTTGCAGGGTGCTTTCGAGCGGCGCGCGGGTCCAGAGGTCGTACAGCGACCGACCCAGCCCCAGCGCCTCGCGGTTGGGCAGCAGCTTCACCGCCGCCGGATTGTAAAGCAGGATACGAGCCTCGCCGTCGCAGACCAGCACGCCTTCGGACAATTCCCGTAGCACGGTTTCCAGTCGGGCTTTTTGTTCTTCGATTTCCTGGGTACCGATGGCGGTGGCGGCGGCGACCTCGCGCCGGGCCTTGTGCAATGCCTCGCCCAATTCCAGCAGCATGGTCGGAAAAACGCCCAACCAGTGCTGGCGCGGCAGCTCCAGCACATAACCGGGATTGCTGCGGGTGATGATTCGGGCGCCGCGGGCCAGGGCGCCGAGCGGGATGAAGCAATACCAGTCGAGCATGGCCCAAACCACCGTGATCACGCCGACGATGGCGAAGACGGCCAGCATCAACCACAGCAGGGTTTGATCGCGCTGGCTGGGGTCCGGTGCCACTTGGTGAATTTGCCAGCCCAGCCAGGTCAGGGAGGTCAGCGTCAGGATGACCGGAACCAGCCACAATAACCAGAGCTTGGTCCGATAACGCATGATGGTCCTTAGCCTGCTTCCGCCAGCAACTCGCGAACGCGTTCCACTACTTCCTGGGTCGCGAAAGGCTTGGTGATGTAGTCGTCCGCGCCGAGCGCCAGTCCCTTTTCCCGCTCGACCTCGCGGCCCTTGGCGGTCAGCATGACGATGCGGACGCTCTTCCAATCAGGATTGGCGCGAATGGCCTGGCAGACCTCGTAGCCGTTCTTGCGCGGCATCATCACATCGAGCAACACCAGGTCGGGTTGCTCGGCGGCGATGGCGGCCAGCGCGGCCTCGCCATCCGCGGCGGTTCGTACCTGGAACCCCGCCTGTTTCATCAGGAATTCCAAAGAGAGGACGATGTTTGGCTCATCGTCCACCACCAAGATCTTGTTCGCCATATCCGCTCCCCTGAGCAACCAGGACTTTCTCAGTTCGCCATCGCCAAATTCATGACTTTTCCGAATCGCCGCGTGCCGTGCCGCCCTTTCGGGTCTCCGGCGACGGGTCGGTCTTCTTGTCGGGTCCGTCCTTGCTTGGAATGGCGCTGGCCTTGGCAACCGCTTCCCAGAATTTCTGCACCATTTCCATCGAGTGGAACTGGGCGGGCAACAGCGGTTTTAGTAGGCCGAAGGAGTCGAAGTTGATCACGCCACGCTGCACGTTGTCGCGCAGGACCTGCATCATCTCGTCGTGTAGGGGTTGCACGTTGGGCAAACCCAGAAACTCGCGCATTTCCTGAGCGGTGGCTTCAACGCTGACATTGACTTTCATCGAAAGGCTTCCTCATGCATCGGAATTGCGGGCCTCACCGCCGGAGGCTAACTTATGGGGTCGAATCACCGAATTCTGAAAAAGAATAGCAGGAATAGTGTCTCCGGTCTTCCGATCGCGTGGGGCGCGTGCAACTTTCCACGGGGTCCCGCCGGGCGAGGGCGGTACCTCAGCCATCGCCGAGCGTTGCCTTGGTGGGCCGGCCACGCTTGAGATGCACCAGCAACAGGGAAACGGCGGCGGTTTATGTGGTCATTCATGTTTGCGGTTTGGGCTTGTAAGCAACCTCACGCGCGATCAGGAGGGCAATTTCCTTTTGTGAAGGCTTGTCGGGTGGCCAACCGGTTACGTTCGCGTGATTGGCGTTTCCTTTCACCGGCGCAGATTCAACGAAAAGACCCTGCCGCCGATACAAGCGGGCTTGGGCATCTGCCCTGCCCTGCAAGGTGGCGCTGCGCGGCCTTGCCGCTACTTGTTCCGCCACCTTGGTACCAATGCCCCAGATTTCCCGCTCATCCAAGCCAAGGTGTCTCGTTACGGATAGATCAGCATGTGGATGCGGAATGAATGGATCGGGTTTCACCGTACCGTCCTGGCGCACATGGTCCTTTCGCAGGATATAGCGCGCAAGCCACTCCTCGTCACTCACAGGCAGATCAACCACGCTCACACTTCCGCAAGTTTGTACAAAAAATACAGATAGTATCCTTCTCGATCATTTGTTAATCAACGAGTTAAATCTTTACAAGAAAAAAGGCGACGGATAATTCCCAGGATTTCCCGAGGTGTATTGCCAAGGAAAGGTTCGGTGCCGCTGAGCCGGCTAAGATGTCCAAGGAGCGCGGCGTAGTGGAGATCACCCTCTGGACTGACACTTACCGATAATACCCAGCTTGGATCATGATACCACTCGAACGTCAGTTGACCGTCCGCTTCGACTCCAATTGTCGGTATGGGGATTCCAGACGGCAGTGACTCTAAAAATTCGTATGCATATTGATAAGTTCGGAGCGAGACCGCTTCCGCGCCGTATCCGTCCCACCCAGGCTCGCGGCAGCTCTCAAACACATTGAGTAGCTGTTCATATGCGGTATGCGGCGCTTTTCCGAGACTAACCGATTTCCGTAATTCCGTTTCCACCTCATCGGTTTGCTTGCTGGTAAAGAAAGCGGCCGTACTGAATCCCGTAGTCGAGAAAATCCTTGAGATCGGGAAAGAGTGCGTGGGAAGTGCAAGCGTAGCCATCACGTTTCTCCTTGAAGCGACTTGATTATTTTGTTAGTTACGCTGCCGAAAAATGCCTTGTTCTTCAACCAACGCATCTCTCGCAGTCGCTCCTTGATTGGATCTTCGTCCAGCGATAACGGCGTCATGGTAAACACGTCTACATCAAGAATTAGTTGTGCTGGTCGCTGATCCTCTCCTGGTTGAACAGTACGGATGATGTTGATTCCATAAGGGTAGCCAGGAACAGCAAGGGTTTCTCGATGGAGGAATCCACTCAGTGGCAACTGTTCTAGCCCTGCTGGCATTTTCGGGGCGGCGTGGAAGAAATTGTCAATATCGGCGCCGAGTTGTATTGAGAATTGGTTGATGAAACGGACGCCCACGCGCTGAATCTCATCGGGTGCCGCAAGTTCACGGTAGAGGCGCCAGAGGCGCAAGCCCTCTTCTTGAAAGGCTTCCCAATGCTTGTAGGGGGCCAGGCAACTGAAGGAGAAACGATCTTGATGGAACTGTACAATCCGCTGTCCGTCTTCCGAGGTGGCAACGATGAACCAGCCTAACTCGTTGATTCGGGCTTCAGGTGACGATCCGAACTGAAAGGCACCTTTTTGTAACCGTTTAAGCTGGCGCTGGGGATAATCGGGAAGCCGTTCCCGCAGGCCAGCATTTAGTCGTTCCTCTTCCCACGTCAGGATTGCTCTCGTCCGAAACTCAAGCACGGCTTCCGTGACCGATGCCTTCGATAATAGGGGAAATTTTTCATCCGGCTTGATGGAAAAAGGTGCCATAAGTTTTTACCAATTGATTCATTTCTGGATTAAAAAGTCGGGTTTATCCCGTGCCCTGCCGCAGCCGGCCACGCTTGAGGTGCACCAGCAGCAGGGAAACGGCGGCGGGGGTCATGCCCGGAATCCGGCCGGCTTGGCCCAGCGTGTGGGGGCGGTGGCGCTCCAATTTTTCCCGCGCTTCCCGCGACAGGCCGCGCACCTTGGCGTAGTCGAGCGTCGGTGGCAAGCTCAGGTGTTCCTGGCGGCGCTGGCGTTCGATCTCCTCGCGTTGCCGCTCGATATAACCGGCGTACTTGGCCTGGATCTCCACCTGCTCGGCGACTTGGGGATCGGACTCGCCGGGACCGAGACCGGGTAGACGCATCAGCTTCTCATAGGTGACTTCGGGCCGGCGCAACAGTTCGGCCGCGCGGCTTTCCCGAGCCAGTGGTCCGCCCAGCAGCCATTCGGCATCGGTTTCGGTCAACTGACTCGGCCGCACCCAGCACTCGCGCAGCCGCTGACTTTCCCGTTCGATCGCTTCGCGTTTGCTTTCGAAGGCGTGCCAGCGCTCGTCACCCACCAAGCCCAAGCGGCGCCCGGTCGCGGTCAGGCGCAGATCGGCGTTGTCCTCGCGCAGCAACAGGCGGTGTTCGGCGCGGCTGGTGAACATCCGGTACGGTTCGCTGGCGCCGCGAGTGATCAGATCGTCGATCAGCACGCCCAGGTAGGCTTCGTCGCGGCTGGGCCACCACGGCGCTTCGCCGCGCACGAACAGGCCGGCGTTGAGACCAGCGAGCAAGCCCTGCGCGGCGGCTTCCTCGTAACCGGTGGTGCCGTTGATCTGGCCGGCGAAGAACAGACCTTGAATGGCGCGGGCTTGCAACGAGTAGTCAAGATCGCGCGGGTCGAAGAAGTCGTACTCGATGGCGTAACCGGGTCGGGTGAGGTGGGCGTGTTCCAGTCCTCGGATCGAGCGGACCAGGGCGTGCTGGATGTCGAACGGCAGGCTGGTGGAAATGCCGTTGGGATAGACTTCATGGGTCTGCAAGCCTTCCGGTTCCAGGAAGATCTGATGCGAATCCTTGGCGGCGAAGCGATGGATCTTGTCCTCGATCGACGGGCAGTAACGCGGCCCGACCCCTTCGATCACGCCGGTGTACATCGGTGAGCGATCCAGGCCGCTGCGGATGATGTCGTGGGTGCGGGGGTTGGTCTGGGTGATCCAGCACGAGACCTGCGGCGGGTGTTCGTCCACCGTGCCGAGATGGGAAAACACCGGGCAGGGTTCATCGCCCGGTTGCTCGGTCAATTGCGAAAAATCGATGCTTCGCCCATCCAGGCGCGGCGGGGTTCCAGTCTTGAGCCGACTGACCCGCAACG
>JAGRHI010000101.1:0-7382 GCA_020445045.1 Candidatus Competibacteraceae bacterium | reverse complement strand
GGATCGCCGGCGCGGCCGCCTTCGTAGTGGGTCAGTCCGACGTGGATGCGTCCGGCCAGAAAGGTGCCGGCGGTCAGCACCACCGCGCCGGCGGCGAAGCGGATACCGGTTTGCGTCACCACGCCGGTCACCCGATCGCCTTCGAGCGTTAGGTCGGCGGCGGCCTGTTGGAATACGTGCAGGTTCGGCTGGTTCTCGATCAGGGTTCGCACCGCCGCTCGGTATAGCGCCCGGTCGGCCTGGCAGCGGGTGGCGCGCACCGCCGGTCCCTTGCGGCTGTTGAGGATGCGGAACTGAATGCCGGCCCGGTCGGCGGCGCGGGCCATGATGCCGCCGAGGGCGTCGATCTCCCGGACCAGGTGGCCTTTGCCGATACCGCCGATGGCCGGGTTGCAGCTCATCGCGCCCACGGTTTCGATGGTGTGGGTCAGCAACAGGGTACGCAGTCCCATCCGCGCCGCGGCCAGGCACGCCTCGGTGCCGGCGTGGCCGCCGCCGATCACGATGACGTCGAAAGGTTCGGGGTAATGCATGACGGTCACTCCGGCAAAGGCAGTTGCACCGCGTAATTGGACACCGGCAACGCCACGGTGATCGCGCCCTCCTTGGCGAGAAAGTGGGCAAAACGCTTGTAACGGACTTCGTCCAGCGCCGCCGGCCGCCGCGCCAGGCGCGGCACGGTATCGCGCCAGATGCGTCGATTCAATTCGTTGTTCGAGTCCTTGTGGTTGGCGATGAATGCGTTCCAAGCGTCGTTGGGGTGATTGACGATGTAGAGCGTCGCCTGTTCCAGCGCGGTCAGAAAGCGTCGCAATTGAGGGTCGTTGAGCCGGTCGCGCGCCGCCACCAGCACCCGTGCGTCATAGGGGGGGACGCCTTCTTCCTCTAGATAGAAGGCCCGGCCGGGCTTTTTGGCCAAGTCCATTTGATTCAAGATGACATTGCGGGATACGCCGATCACCGCATCCACCTGTCCCGACAGCAAGGTCGGCAACGACAAGGCGCCGACATCGACCAGGGTCATCTCCTCCAGTTGGAGGTTGGCTTGCGCCAGCAACGCCTTGAGCAGTGCCTTCTCGAATCCCGTTGCCGAATAACCGAGCTTGCGGCCCTTGAGGTCGGCTAGGGTTTTGATCGGACCCTTTTGCAACACGACCAGTGCGTTCAGCGGCGTGGCCACCAGCGTGCCGATGCGTTTGATCGGCAGGCCGGCGTTGACGTGGATGTGCAACCGCAGTTGGTCGCTCACCGCCAGATCCGCCTTGTTGGTGGCGACCAGTTTGGACGGGTCGTTGGGGTCGATCGGAGTTTGTAGTTCGACTTCCAGATTCTGAGCGGCGAAAAAGCCTTTTTCCAGCGCCACCACCAGTGCGGCATGGTCGGGATTCACGGACTGATCGAGCATCACGATGAGCTTATTCTTGGCGGCGCTGGGCGGCTCTTCGGCTCGGGCGGCCAGTACGAGAACGGTCAACCCCAGCAAGAACAGCAAGGCGCGAACAGTTTTCGGCATGTCATTCATCCCATCCAATCATTAAATAGTGGTCAATTCCGGTGCTTAGGAAGATATCGCCAGATGCGGCCATGGCGCGGATCAGTCATTTTTCAACTTGTTTTGTAAGGCGGTCAAGGTGTGTGGTCAGGTTCGGGGAATCTTGGCCGGGACGTGATCGCCATCGTCACTCATCATAAAAAAAGGGAATAAATATATAGATATTAATTCCTTTTGGATTTATGGAATTTGTTGCTAATTTATCGGTGAAAAGCCGGGCATGCGCGCAATCGCATTCCCTTCCTTAGTCGGAACGAACAAGGAAACACGCGATGAATCAGGCACAGGAGCAGGCGAACGTTCGTGTTCAGGGAACGGCCGCGCACCCGTGGTTCGATCTAGCGGAAATGAATCGTGAGCTGGCCACCGTACCCGCCGAGCAGCGGGTTGCATGGACGCTGGAGCATTTCCCCGGTCGCGTCGTGTTGACTTCCAGCTTCGGCGCCCAGTCGGCCGTTTGCCTGCACATGGCCACCCGCCAGCAGGCCGATATTCCGGTCGTGTTGGTCGATACGGGTTACCTGTTCCCGGAAACCTACCAGTTTATCGACCAGTTGTCCGAACGATTATCCTTGAATCTTCACATCTACCGCGCCGAACTCAGCGCGGCCTGGCAGGAAGCCCGCTATGGCAAGCTATGGGAGCAAGGCGTGGAGGGAATCGAGCGCTATAACGGGATCAATAAGGTCGAGCCGATGCAGCGGGCGCTCAGGGAACTGGAGGCAACGGCCTGGATTTCCGGCCTGCGCCGGCAGCAGGCCAAGAGCCGCCAGAACCTCGACGTGCTGTTATGGCGCAACGGTCGTTGCAAGGTGCACCCCTTGATCGATTGGACCGACCGCGATGTCTATCGTTACCTGAGCCAGTACGATTTGCCGTATCACCCGTTGTGGCATCAGGGCTATGTCTCCATCGGCGACACCCATACCACCCGGCGTTTGCTGGACGGCATGAGCGAGGAAGAAACCCGTTTCTTCGGCCTCAAGCGCGAATGCGGTCTGCACGAGCATGTCTGACGGAACGCGCCCGCCGTTCCGCGCCGCCTGAGGTGGCGCGCGAGACGGTCCATCGTCCCACGATTCGCCGCCTGTCTCTTGGTGACGGATCAACCGGTCTGGATCACCGAGTCCGATTAAGCTTCGCCTTGACCACCGGCGCCGGAATTATCCTTGAGCGTGGCTTTCTCGCTGGCATTTCCATCCGCGTATCGGCGAACATAAGGGCTCGCCGGGCCTGACAGGCACCGGTCATCCGATCGCCTCGGGGTGATCGCTTTCCGCCCCGCCTTTGCGTTTGAGATCCGGGATGCTGCTTGACGACACTGACCGCCATGCCCTGCGCCGGCAAGGCCGTTTCCTTTTCGCCGCTTTCAAGCAGCCGCATCGGGTGCTGAGCACCGGCCGGATCAACGGCGGGTTCCGCGAAGACCTGACCCACATCGCCAATCACCAAAGCTGCGAGGCCGTCGCCCACACCGCCCGCCATGCCTTGGTGTTTCGCATGGGGCCAGATGCTTACCATGACTTCGCCTGCGCCGAAGCCGATTTACCCCCCGCCACCACGGCGCTGATGACCACCGCCGCCAACATGCAATGCGCGGTGGTGGCGCGCGCCGCCCATGCGGAACTGTCGGTGCATGTCGCCGCCACCGCCGGCGTGCTCGGCAACGCCACCCGCGCCGGCGATCCGGCCGGTTGGCACGAATGCCCGGACGGCAGCGAGCAGGTGGGACAGGCCGCGACCGGGTTGCCGCCCGCCGAGGCCGGTTCCGGCACCATCGTCACCCTGGTCTTCATCAATCAACCCTGTACGCCGGCGTGTCTGATCAAGGCGGTTGCCATGATCACCGAAGGCAAGAGCACGGCGCTGCTGGATCTGCGCCTGCCCAGCCTGCAATCGTCGGGACTGGCCACCGGAACGGGTACCGACCAGTTGGCCATCGCCGCGCCGCTGGCGCGGGCCGGTGAATGGGAGCGGCACTGGGCCGGTAGCCACAATACCTTGGGCGAATTGTTGGGGCGCGCCACCCATGACGCGGTCACCCGCTGCCTGCTATTGCAGAACGGGCTGTGCCCGGAACTGCGACGCACGATCCTCGGCGCCCTAAGCCGCCACGGTTGCGACGAAGCCACCTTGCGCGCTTGTGCCGCGACCGAACTCGACGCCAGCCTGGCGCCACTGTTCGCCGATAATCTGCCGGCGCTGCTGCATGATCCGCAGAGCGCCGCCGCCGCCTATGGTCTGGCCGAAAGCGTGGATCTGGCGCGGGCCGGCGTGCTGCACCCGGAAGTGGCGCGGGAAGCGATTCTCAATCAGGCCGCGTTACTCGCCGCAACGGTGGCGGTGCGGCCGGAACGATTCGCCGAATTCCGCGAGGCGCTGCGCGGGCGACGGGACGCCGAGCCGGGTGTACTGGCGGCGTTGGCGGTGGTGCGGGGATTCGCGCGTAAATGGAACTGAGCGCCCACCTCGCCCTGATCCTCGCCGCTTGTCTGCTCGACGCCGCGTTCGGCGACCCGGTGTACCCGCTGCATCCGATCCGGCTGCTGGGGGTCTGGAGCCTGGCGTGGGAGCGACGACTGTTCGCCGCCGGCCTGAACGGCTACCTGGGCGGTCTGCTACATTGGCTGCTGGTGGTCGGCGGTGCCCTGGCGGCCTGGTGGGGGGTGCGGCGCGGTCTGGGCTGGTTTCATCCCTGGTTGGCCTGGGCCTGGAATGTGTTCCTGGCCTACAGCCTGTTGTGCATGCGCGACTTGCTGGATCATGGCCGGCGCGTGCTCGATGCCCTAGACGATCTTCCCGCCGCCCGGCGACGCTTGAGCCTGTTGGTGGGTCGGGACACGGCGGCGCTGCCGCGCGACGGCATCGTGCGCGCCACCATCGAAAGCCTGTCGGAAAACCTCACCGACGGCGTGTTGACCCCGCTGTGGGCCTTGTGCCTGTTCGGTTTGCCGGGACTGATCGTGATCAAGGCGGTATCCAGTCTCGATTCCATGGTCGGGCATAAAAATGCCCGTTATCAGCGCTTTGGCTGGGCCGGGGCGCGGTCCGACGATCTGGCGCACTGGCTGCCGGCGCGCCTGTCCGTGCCGCTGGTCGCGGTGGCGGCGGCCTTGCTGCGCCTGCATCCGGGATCGGCGTTCCGGGCCGCGTGGCGCGATCACGCCCTGCTGCCCAGCCCCAATTCGGGTTGGAGCGAAGCCGCCTGCGCCGGCGCGCTGCGGGTGCGGCTGCTCGGGCCGATTCGCTACGGCGGTCAACTGGTCACCGAGGCGTACATGGGCGATGCCGATTGGTCCGCCGATCTGGACGGCACCGATCTGCGACGAGCTTTGCGTCTGATCCTGGTCTGCGATCTGTTGGCGGTGGCCGTCGGTCTGACGCTGATCCCGCTCCGGGTACTCATGCCGTGGTGAGCGAACCGGCACCGTTGGTGGGAGGCGCGGGGTGAGCCAGGCCGTGCACGGCGGCAGAATCGACCTGGCGTGTCGGATTCACGGCGGCGAGGCGCGGGACTGGCTCGATTTCAGCGTCAATCTCAATCCCTACGCGCCGCCGCTGAGCACGACGATTTGGCGGCGGATCGGCGCCGCCGCCGGTTGCTACGGTGATCCCGCGGCGCGCGAACTACGCGATCGCTTGGGCCAGTGCTATGCGGTGTCCCCGTCATGCCTGCTGCCCACGGCCGGTGGGAGCGAGGCGTTGTATCTGGCGGCACGGTTGTTCGCGGGCAAAACCGTGCTGGTGGCCGAGCCTGGGTTTGGCGATTACGCCCGGGCGGTGACGGCAGCGGATGGGATGGCCATTCGTCATGAGATCTTCCACCCACACGCCAGCGGCGCTCCAACCGCCGTTCTCGCCCGGCTCGCCCGCGCCATCGCCGATCATCGGCCCGCCTGCGTGCTGTTGGGCAACCCCAACAACCCGACTGGCCACGGCATTCCCGCCCGCGCATTGGGCGAACTCATCCACGCCCACGATTGCGCCTGGATCGTGGATGAAGCCTTCAGCGAGTTCGCTAGCGTGGACCCGCCGCATTCCCTGTTGCCGCGCCTGACCGGGTTGCCGCGCCTGCTGATCGCCCGTTCCCTGACCAAGAGCTTCGCCGTGCCGGGCTTGCGGATCGGTTTTCTCGCCACGGCCTCGCGCCCTTGGCTGGAGCGTTTGGCGGACCTGCAACCGCCCTGGAGCGTGAGCAGTCTGGCGCAAACCTGGGGGGAGATGGTGTTGGCCGCCGAGGCGCGGATGACCTTGGAAAAGGGGCTACATCGACTGGCGCGGGCGCGGGCGCGCTTGTTCGCCGGACTCGACGCGATCGACGGCTTGCGGCCATATCCCAGCGCCGTCAACTTCATTCTGGTCGAACTGCTGGGTGGGCTCTCGACCGGCGAACTGTCGGAACGGCTGGCCGCGCGGCGCATCCTGATCCGGCGCTGCGATTCGTTTCACGGGCTGACGCCGGGTCGCTTCTTCCGGCTGGCGGTGCGCCGCCCCACCGACAATGCTCGGTTGCTTGCCGCCCTGCGGGACTGCGTGCCATGAAACGATGTCCGCGCGGCTTGCGATCTAGTAACCCACTTTGAGTGCTGGAAGGTGGACCGCTGAGCTAAATCCCTCCTGCCGCCGACGCGGCGCCCCCCGTTGAAAATAGGGTAGGGGGTGGAGTCACCGGGTCAGCCTTGAGAATCCTGAATCACGAAGGGGCGCATGAATACCCGATCACCGGTAGGACTTGCAACAGAGCCGACCCTCACGAAGATGCCAAAGCCTCTTGATGACAGCACCACTGAAACGCGTCGTCATGCCTCACATCATCTCTGGCTCTGGGTGCTGTGGCTGATGCTCTTCGCGGTGACGCGAGCTGCTGTCGCTGACGCAATTCCTGATTTGCTGACACCGGTACAGCGCGCGTGGCTCAAGGCACACCCGCGTATTGTCATCGGCGGGGGTGACGATTGGCCGCCCTGGCTGATCCGCAATCAGAGCGGAACGCTCAGCGGCTTCGCGGTCGATCACCTGGCCCTGCTGAACGCCAAGCTGGGTACCGCATTCCAGCTTCAGGCTGGACCTTGGCACGAGATCGTTGTGCGGGCCGAGACAGGGGCACTCGACGGACTCACGCTGTCGGCACCACTCCCCGAGCGTCAGGCGCATTTCCTGTTCACCGACCCCTTCGTCACCGTGCCGGATTTCCTCTATCTGCGCGATGGCGAGTCCCCACCGGCGGGTGGCCTGGCGGGGCTGGCCGGATGGCGGGTCGGTTACCTGCGCAAAGTACAGCGCGTACAGGACCGGCTCGCGGTCTATCCGAGCATCAAGGCCGTTCCCATGGACAGCCTGGCGGACCTGGCTGACGCGCTGACCAGCGGGCGCATCAATGCCGTGCTCGCCTCCTATACCTTGGATTACTGGCGGGCACGCCACGGCGTGCTGGGTCTGGGGCCGAAGCAGATGTTGCCGCCGGAGGGTCCGCTCACCCAGTTCGTCTATTCCATACGCCGCGATTGGCCGGAGCTAGTCGAGATCCTGAACCGGGGACTGGCGGCGATCACTAGGGAGGAAACGGCGGAGCTGCATCGGCGCTGGTTTGGAGCCGCGATCTCCGAGCGGGAGGCGTCCGGGCCAGTCCGGCTCAATGCCCCGGAGCGCGCCTGGCTGCGGCAGCATCCGGTGTTGCGGGTCGGCATCGATTCGACCTGGGCGCCGGTGGAGTACGTCGACGACGACGGCCGGCCCCAGGGGATCTCGGTGGCCTACCTGAAGCGGCTCGAAGACGATCTTGAGGTCCGCTTCGAACTGGTACCCATGCCATCCTGGTCGACCGCGATGC
>JAGRHI010000100.1:10330-13202 GCA_020445045.1 Candidatus Competibacteraceae bacterium | reverse complement strand
TGCGCCAAGCTGTCCAGGGTGGCGCCTTCGGTGGTGACGTTGGCCATCTCGCGCAGCTTGCCCAGGGTCGCGCCGATCCGGTAGTGTTTGCAGATCATGGCCAGGCATGCCGCGCCGCAGTCCATCTCCTCGGCTTGCTCGACCAATGGAAACCGTTTGAGCACCCGTTCGCCGATGCCGGGCTTGGAGCGCAGATCCAGGCTCAGTGGTCGATTGCGCCGTTCGAGCAGTTGCTTCTGGCGTTCCCGTTCGTGCTCGGCGAACTGGATGCGGGTCCGCAGCGTTTCCTTCAGTTGGGGATTGCGTTCCAGGATGGTGCGCACGGTCTGCT
This sequence comes from Candidatus Competibacteraceae bacterium, assembly GCA_020445045.1. GTDB lineage: Bacteria > Pseudomonadota > Gammaproteobacteria > Competibacterales > Competibacteraceae > Competibacter. Next base: position 12,871 of record JAGRHI010000100.1, on the reverse strand, counting down.
GCGGGATCACCAGCAGCACCGCGTCGCTGGCGGCCCGCACGGTCACCGGTTGCGCCATGTCCAGCAGGCAGGTGTGCTCGCCGAACATCTCCCCATGGCCCAAAACAGCCAGGGGCAGCTCGACGCCGCCCTCCATCCGAATGCCGCGCACCGTGCCCCGGCGCACCACGTAGAGCCGGCGGTCCTCAAGGCTATCCTGCTCCAGGATGGCATCCCCGGCCGCCACCTTTTTGATGCCGATGCTGTCGACCAGTTGGACGAGTTCGTCCTTATCGACCTTGCCGCGCAACTGGAACAACTGACTGATGAAACCACCGGCGGCATTGATGCTGGCTTGACGGGCCAGCAGACCGCCGACCACCGGATGACGGGCCAGTATCGAGGCGATGACATCGCGGGGAACGAACACCAACTCGGTCTTGCCGGAAGCGCGCGCGGTGAATTCGAAGCGATAGTCGCGTAGCGCGGCGGTTTCGGCCAGCAACTCGCCGGCACGACGGATCCCGATACTGATGTCCTTGCCGCCTTCCGTGGCCAGCAGGCGCACCATGCCGGATTTGACGATATACAGGCCCAATCCCGGTTCCCCAGCCGTGAAAATCGTATCGCCGAGGTCGTAGGTCTGGATTTCAGCCCGCGCGGCCAGTTGTTCCAGGTCGCCGCGGCCGATGGGAGCCAGCAATTCGATGCCAGCCAGGGTTTCGAGCAGGATTTCGGAACTCACCGGACAATCTCCATGGCCGCGGGGATGGACGATTAGATAACTTCTAGGCGATGTTCCTGGGCTCGCGCCGCAAGCCAGTCGTTACGGATCATCTTGGCGACGTCGCGGGTGGTGGCTTCGTCGAGCCGGGCGGCATGTTTGGCCTTGATCTGAAAGATCTCGAAGATCAACTCATCGTCGGAAACGAAGGGACCCAGCAGCTCCCCCTCCGCGGCGTTGAAGATCTTGGCTTCCACCTCGTTGGGCAAGGTACCCCGCAGCACCTTGCCGATGTAACCTCCCTTGAATTTGCTGTCCAGATCCATGGAATGCTCGCGCGCCAGCTCGGCGAACAGCGTCGGTTCATCCTCCAACAGGGCGAGCAATTCGCGGGCCTTGCCATCGGAGTCCACGGTGATGTGGTTGATCTCGACGCTGTCGAATTTCGGGGAATGCAGGCGGAAATAGTCCTCGATCTGTTCCTGGCGGGTCATTTGCGCCTGCATCTTTTCCCGATACAGGATCTCGGTCATGTGATTTTCGAATTCGTCCAGGGTCACCCCCAGCGCTTCCAGGAACGCAAAAGTGTCCTGTGCCCGGTGCAGTCCTTCCACCCGGCGGAATTGGTCGACCCGCTCCTGAATTTCGGCCGGGGTCACGGTAATGCCGCTCTTCTTCGCCGCCCGCACCGTCAACTTGTCGATCAGGATCTGCTCGATCAGCGTATTGAAGCGATTGTCGAGCTTGAGAATTTTAACGAAATCGTCGGCAGTGAGGATCTCATCGTCGATACGGGCAATTTGCATGGTTGTGCTCCGTTGCTGGCGTAAGGGTCTTGAAATCGTGGTCGTCGTTTCATCCCGCCGGATCGGGCGTTCAGCCGGAGGCCCGACGCAAAGGGTCCAGGGCCAAATCGAGCAGCCGCCGTTGCCGCACCATGATTTCGGCGATGGCGATCATGCCGAAACGCAGCGGTATCCGGGCGCCGGTTTCGGGTGAAGTGAAATAGTCCCGCGCCAGACTGACGCGCCCCCGGTAGACCTGCACCCGGTTTTGCGGGTTATCGCCGGAGGGAGAAACGGTCGGCGCGATAAATTCCAGGACGCCGTCGATGAAGCCGAAGCGCTGAAAGGGGAAGGCGTTGAATTTGATCTTGACCGGCATGCCCTCCCGGAGAAAGGCGCGATCCTGTTCCAGGATTTCGATGTGCAACACCGTCCGGGCATCGGCCGGGGCAATGCCGGCGAGGGGCGCCTTGGGATCGATCTTGGCGCCGGGTTGCGTGACGCCGATCCGGGTGACGACCCCGGCCACCGGCGCCTTGATGAGCAGCAGGTTGTTCTCGTCGATGTCGTCGAAGCTGATCTGGGCGGCGGCGGCGGCCTCCGCCCGAGCCAGCTTGAGCGAGACCTGATTTTCCCGTTCGGCGCTGGCGAGCTGGGCCTTGCGTTCCTCCAACTGGGCATAGTATTGCAGCAGGCGCTCCGAACGCGCCTTCAGTTCCTCCTGGCGCTTGGCGTATTCCTCGTTCAGCTTGACTTCGAATTCGGCCAGCTCGTTCTTGGCGATCTCGAATTCGGCGATCTTGCCTTGGTATTCCTTGAATTTTTCCTCGACCTTGGAGCGGGCGATACCGCCACCGCCTGGGGATTCGAACAAGCGACGATGCTTCTCGTAATCGTTGCGGGTAAAAGTCAGGGCATCCTGGGCGCGGTCCAGCTTCAGCCGGGCCCGTTCGAGCTTGAGCCGTTGATCGGCGGCCAGTTGGGTCATGCCTTGGGAAATGCGCCGGTTATCGACCTCCTCGGCGCTTTCGATCTGAAACTGGATGAGTTCGA
>JAGRHI010000100.1:9917-10175 GCA_020445045.1 Candidatus Competibacteraceae bacterium | reverse complement strand
CCTTCGACGATGTAGAGGTCGTTCAATTGTCCTTCGATGGGCGCGAACAGCAGCCGCTCGTCGGCTTCCGGCCCCAGTTGGCCCTGGGCTTTGACGATCACGCCCACCTTGCCGAAAAACGACCAGGCCAACACCGCCAGCAGCAAGGTGGCCAGCAAGGCGATCATGACGCGAATCAAGCGCGAGGGTTCGGCGGCAAGAATTTCGATACCTTCGATGCTTTGTTCGCCAAACATGGCGTTCGGGTGGGATTTGGCG
>JAGRHI010000100.1:5493-9863 GCA_020445045.1 Candidatus Competibacteraceae bacterium | reverse complement strand
AACAGTTGCAGTTTGGCGTCCAGCAACGTGGATTTCATCACCAGCCGGAGATCGGCGAGGGATTGCCGCTGACGTCTGGTTTCGGCCAGGATGTCTTCGTACAGTTTGCGCGTCGTTTCAGGATAGTCTTGACGCAACAGACCGTAAATTCGCGCGCTGGCGCTGGCGGCGTCGTAGGCTTGCGCCAGGCGCCGGGTCTGCTGCCTGAAGGAGGGGGAAACGGTTTGCTCCAGACGCATCAGGCCACTGATGCCACCACGACGCCGATACTCTTTCCAGTGATTTTCGGCCTGTTGGAACAGGGTCTTGGCCCGGGTGGCCAGCGTTTGGCGCTGGAGACGCAGATCCTCGGCGAGGGCGTCCAGGAAAAAACGATCCTCGGTGGGATGCAGCGCATGGCTCAGCTCCAGTAGGCGTTCGCCGTAATCCGGTTGCCCCCGAGCGGCCGGTAACTGTTCGAAAGCGTCCGCCACCTGCTGAAAGTGCTTCAGCTTAGCCGCGACGATCAAGCCACCTCGCTCCCGAAGCAGCGGTTCCAACAGGGCAATGGCTTGCCGAACATTGCCGACCTTCCAGGCGGCCAGCGCCGTTTGGTAGTGTTCCATCACCTCGGCGGGAGGGAGTTGTTCCTCCAACCACCGGGTCGCCGTCTCGCGCACCCAGGGCGTGGTGAAAGCAACCTCGCGCCAATCCAGCAGGTTGCCCATATCTTGATTCTGGATGGCACGTTGCAATGTCTCGAACTGGGCGATATCCGCGCGCAACGGCGCCAGACCGACAATCCTCGGATATTGCAGCGCGAAGCGTTCCAGATGCGCCAGCGCTTCATCGGCGTTGCCCCGCGCCAACTTCTGGCGCAGGGACTGTTCAAGGGTGGCGATGGCCTTCAGATAGACCGCTTGCTCGTTGCGCAGCAGGCGTTGCTGGCTCAACATCCGCCGGCGCAGGTTCTGAAAATCGGGTACCCAGTCGGCGATCTTGAGCGATAACAATTCATAATCCCGGGCGACGGCGTTCCAACGCTCCAATAACGCGGCGATGGCGTGCTCGTCCTGAAACAGCTTGAGCGGCGCATCGCGGCCACCGCGTTTAGTCAGGAAATCTTGCAGGTCGCCGATCCATTCCAACAAGCCCAGCAAGGCCCCGCTTTCCGGTATGGCCTGAACCTGGATTTTCCGGAGTCGATCGGCGGCGGCGGTGAAATGGCCGGCTTCGATCTCCGCCTGCCAGCCGGGCACGGTTTCCTTGACCAGCGCTTGCAAGGCCATGGTCGACATCTCGGCGTCGTTGGGGTGCTGGCTCAGGTACTCGCTGACCTGGAGCAGGCCGGCGCGATAATCCCCTTGTTCAAGCAGCGCCTTGATTTCCCGCCGCGGCGCGTTATGGAGGTACAGTGCCACCACGGCCAATACGACGGCGATGCTCCCCCCCACCCACCAGGCCCAGTGGCGTGGCCGTTCATTGCCAAGGGCTGACCGTAGCTCCCGGATAAACGCCCGTGCCTTGCCCATGGGTTTTGGGTTGGCGGGAGTCGCAAGGTTGGCTTTTTCCTTGACCGGCTCGGCGGGAGTCTCGTCAAGGTGGTCGGCCAGCATTTTCAGGAACGAATTGGCTCCCTTCTTGATATATACAGTCCTGCCAACGGCATAGATCCCCGATGAACTGGCCGTTTCCTCGATGTCGGGTTCCTGGTTCGCCGCATGCGCATCGTCAGTTCGCCGAATCTGTACCGTGTAGTTCAGCCGAAGGGTGCCAAAGGCCAAGGTGTCGCCCTCACCGACCGGAAATGCGGTGTAGGGTGGAATCCGCTCCGTGCCACGCCAGGTGCCATTGGTGCTGCCCAGATCCATCACATGCAGGCTGTCGCCCCTGAGAAACAATAACGCGTGACAGCGGGAGAGCGGCTTGATGGCGGCGGGAACGGCATTGGCATCTCCGACCGGCGCCGACAGCAGCATGTCGCGGCCGATCAGGAGTGGAGGAACGCCGTGGATGGCGATGGCTTCGCCGGCGACGCTATCGGGTGCCGGCAGCAAGGCCAGTTGTACCGGCGCCATTGACGGGGACACCGCCTCACGTTCGCCTCGGCTGTCGCGCTCCACCCGAAACTTGAAAATACCGGCAAACCCGAGTTCGTCATCGACGGCGAGCTTGATGGGGTATTTCGGCGGCAGCGCCCGGTCATTATGCAGAGTAGCGCTACCGGCACCGAAATCGATCAGATAAAACTCTTTGTCCTTCCGAAAGATGCAGGCGTGCCGAACCGCCAGCCCGGTACTTTCCGCGACTCTGACGGAAGCAAACGGGGGGATGTCGCGGCCGATCAAGCAAAGCTCGTCGGCGATACTCAGGATGTCGAGTTTGGGGTGAGAAAGGGGTCGTAGAACAATACGCATGGTCACGGTTTATCGGTCCATGGCCAGTTCGACGGTTTCCCGAGGCCAACCGCCGCCCATGGCTTTGTACAGGGTGACCGTATCCTGTAAGCGCTGATGTTTGACCTCCAACAGCGTCTGCTCGGTCGAAAGCAGGGTCCGCTCCGATTCGAAGACCTCAAGCTGCGAGACCAGGCCGGCTTGCAACTGAGCATCGGTCTGGTTACTGATGACGCGCAGATCGTTGAGTTGTCGCTCCAACTCATCAACCTGTTGCTTGCGGTTGGCCAGATTCACCAGGGCATTTTCCACCTCCTCGAAGGCTAGGATCACGGTCTTGCGGTACTCTTCCTCGGCGATTTGCTGGTCCACCTGAGTACGCTTGATCTCCAGATCGAGACTCGGGTCGAAGATGGGCAGGTTGACCGCCAAACCGATGCCGAGTGTCCAGTTACCCAACAGCGCCCCCAGGGCGGCGCTGGCCAACCCACCCTGGCCGGTCAGGCTGATCGAGGGTAATTTTGCCAGCCGCGCCTTGCCGATCAGTTCGTAAGCCCGCAGTACCCGGTATTCGGCCGCCAGAATGTCAGGCCGCCGCGCCAGCAGGTCGGCGGGCAACCCAGCCGGCACGGCCAGGGGTTGCACGGTGCGGCTGAGGGGCGCCTGGGGCACATGCAGATTGCCGGCCGGAATCCCCAGCAGGGTCGCCAAGCGATTTTCCATCAGCGTCCGTTGTCGTTGCAGATCGAGCAAATCCCGTTGCAGGCCGCGATTTTCCGCCCGCTGTTGCAGCACCCGGGTGTTGGCCACCAGTCCCTCTTGCCGCTGGCGCTCCAGGATGCCGAGAATACGTCGGCTCTTGGCCAAACCGGCTTGTTGGCGCGCGATCTGCTCATCGAACTGGCGGATTTGGAAATAGGCGCTGGCCACCTCCGAGACCAACGACAGATAGCCGGCCCGATAATCGGCCTCGGACGCCTTGTATTCGGCTTGTTGGGCGCGAATCCCCTTGCGGGCCTTGCCCCACAGATCGAGTTCCCAATTGAGACCGGACACATTCACCCCGAAGGCGCGCGTCTGGTTGTTCGGCGTCGCGGTAAAATCGGTGGTGGTGCCCAAGCTCAGCTTGGGCAGGGTACTGACCCGTTCCTCTTCCAGGCCGATGCCGGCGGCATCGATGCGCGCGGCCAGAATTTTCACGTCCTGACTGCCGGCAATGGCCTGGCGCACGAGATTATTCAAGTAGGCATCGCCAAACTGGGTCCACCAATCCGGTCGAATGGCATCCGTGGCCGACACCGGGCCGTCACCCGTCAAGGTCCAGCCTGCTTTTTCGGGTAGCGACGGGCGCTGATAGCCTGGATCGTCCGTATTGGCGCAACCCACCACCGTGATCAGGCAGACACTGACCCGTAGCAGTCTCGTTAGCTTGTGGCGAACACCGGCGGCATCCCTACCCTGGACGCTGGCCTCGGTGGAGACAAAAAGTGAATCGCTTGTTGGTTGCTGCATGGCGATACCAGGTTCATTAAGCCGAATTCATTCGTTATTGAGACTCATTATTGATGGTAGACCATAAAATCTTGCGGTTTGCGAGCCTGGTCTCTTTGTTTGTTCCATGAAGAAGCAGCCATGGCTCAGCATTTGGCAGGGTAAATAGTTTCTATATGCAAGGCATATATATTTTTTCGTTGGTTAACTTGAAACCATTTTAATGAGCCTGTAAGCCTTTTCAAGCCGCTTGAAATTTTAATTTAACTTAAAAAATAAATTAAATCAATTACATAATATAATATCTCCTTAATATATCAATAATTGGCACGTCTTCTGCTTTATCCAGGTCGTACAGCAACACAAAGTTTCCTAAAATTTCCCAACCTTTTGAAGAGGACCCGACCATGACCACCATCACCATTCAAGACCTGAACCTGGGCAAGACCCTCGACCGTCAAGCCATGGCTAAACTGAGCGGCGGCTATACCTACACCGGTTCGA
>JAGRHI010000100.1:0-5345 GCA_020445045.1 Candidatus Competibacteraceae bacterium | reverse complement strand
GGTGGTGATCGGCTAATCTCGACACACGCGCCAAAACAAGCGGCGGCCCTAGGGCCGCCGCTTGGTGTTTCGAACCAGGGAAAACATCGACTTGATCGAAGACCCACGCAAACGGGATTCCGTCTTTAGCTTCCATTCAAGCCACGAATCCGCTCCCAGCGCTGAAAGCGATAAGGCCAGACATGCTTGGTATCGGCCGGATGCGCCTCTTCCCAGACCAGCCGCCAGTCCCGCATGTCCCATTCCGGAAACCAGGCATCGCCAGGCAGGTCGGCTTCGACCAAGGTCAAATACAATCGCTCGGCCCGTGGCAGAGTCTGTCGGTACAGCATCGCCCCACCGATCACCATCGGCTCGGCGGCCGCGCCGACCATCTCCAACGCGTCGTCCAGCGACCGCGCCACCGTACAACCAGACGGGCGATAGGCGGGATCGCGACTCAGCACGATCATTCGGCGACCCGGCAGCGGTCGGCCGATGGATTCCCAGGTGCGCCGGCCCATCAACAGGGGCTTGCCCATCGTGGTCTGCTTGAAGAAGCGCAAATCCGCCGGCAAATGCCAAGGCAGGCGGTTGTCCCGGCCGATGACACGGTTGCGGGCCAACGCGGCGATCAGCGTCAATGGCGCGGTCATGTCGGCGCCGACGGGGGGTTATGGGCCGGCACGCTCCAGGCGGGAACGCCGGGTTCGTCCAGCCGGATGGCGGTCAGTCGGTTGCCCCAGACGCAGCCGCTGTCCAGCGCGTAAATGCCCGGCACACGGTAGTAGCCCAAAGCAGCCCAGTGGCCGAACACCAGATTGAGATCGGCGTTGCGCCGCCCCGGTACGGCGAACCAGGGCAGCAAGCCCAGCCCCTGACTGCCGGGTGACCCTTTTTCGGCGAAGGACAGCGCGCCGTCCGCCGTGCAGAACCGCATCCGGGTCAAGGCGTTGACGGTGAAACGCAGCCGATCGTAACCGCTCAGGTCGTCCCGCCAGCGGCGCGGTTCGCTACCGAACATGTGCGCCAGGAACCGCTGGTAATCCGGTCCGCGCAGGGTTGCCGCCAGTTCCGCCGCGCAGCGTTGTGCCAAGGCCAGATCCCATTGCGGCGGCAAGCCGGCATGGACCAGGGTAAAGCCCAGTTCGGCATCGTGATGCAGCAGCGGACATCGGCGCAGCCAGTCCAGCAATTCATCGCGGTCGGGCGCGTCCAAGATGGAATGGAAGGTGTCCTTGCGCTTGGGTTTCACCTGGCCGGCGGCCACCGCCAACAGAGTCAGGTCGTGGTTGCCCAACACCGCCACCGCCCGCTCGCCCAGGCCATGCACCAATCGCAGCACCTCGACCGAGTGCGGCCCACGGTTGACCAGGTCGCCGACCAGCCACAGCATGTCGGCGGTGGGATCGAAACGCAGCAAGTCGAGCAAGCGCCGCAGCGGATCGTAACAACCTTGAATGTCGCCGATGGCGTAAACGGCCATGCTTCAGTTCCTGGTCGGTGGTGGAGGCGCCGTCGCGGGCGGCGGCGGCAACTGTTCGAGAATGCGGCGGGCGATTCCGGGGTAATCCTCGTCGAAATGGTGGTCCCCAGGCATCTGCTCGGCGATCACTCCCAGATCGGTCAGCTTCGGGCAGGAAGCGTCCTCCTCTTCTTCGCCATAAATGCACAACCGTTTGAGGCCGGCCAACCTGGCCAATTCCGGCCGCACCGCTTGGCCACCTTGCTCTGCTTCGTCGCTGATCCAGTCGCTCAGATGAAATTCGAAGGTGGCATAGTCCGACAACCCCAGAAAGACCGCCAGATCGACTCGGTCGCGCAAGTCTTGCGGCAAGCGGTTAATCGTGGCCGGCAGCACGTCCGCCCCGAACGAATAGCCGATCAGCACGATCCGTTCCTTCTTCCAGTCCGCCATATACTTGCGCAACACCCGTTCCAGATCCAACGCCACCTGATCCGGGTGGCGCGGTTTCCAGAAATAGCTGAGCGAATCCCAACCCACCGAGGGCAAACCGTTCTTGGCCAGCTCCGCCGTCACGGCGCGGTCGAGCAGCGCCCAACCGCCATCGCCGGAGAACATGATCGCCAATTGTGGCCGGTCAGGACCGGCGGTTACCGGCACTTCGGTGAGCGGCACGCCGCTGACACTGGCATCGGGCCGCACCTGCCGGACGATGCTCGGGTCCAGCCATTGCAACAGGGCGGAAACCCGCGGCAGCCAAGTCTTGGTGCCTTCGCCACCCGCGATGTCGGTCAGCCGGGCGAGCTGGATCGATTTGACGAATTGCGCGACGGTCCCAGCGTCGCAACTGGGCCGGTTCTGAAACACGAACCAGGTCGTCGGCAACCGGCCGATGGACTTCAATGACGCGCTCTTGTGATCCGGCGACGCAGTGCTCTCCAGATTTCCAACGCCCTGACACAAAGGCTTGCGCAAGGGCAATTCCGGGCAGAAATCCACTCCGATCCCGGCGTGAAAGCGCTCGGCTGGCGCCTGGACCAGCGCCGCGTAGCCCAGCGTCGCGCCGATACCCTGCCCCAACAGAACCGGCGGCAGGTGGGTCGCCGGCGGATAGCGCTGTTCCATCAAGTGGTTCAACCGCTCAAGATCCGTCGATGGATCGGCACAGATGGCCGTCGAGCGATCGAGCCGCGCCAGATACGCGTTCGAATCGATACCCGCGACCGTGTAATCCAGATTGGCGATTTCCCGCGCCGCCGCGGCTAGTTCGGCGTTCCAACCGCCCGCGCCGGAGGCGAACAGCACCACGCCCTTGGGTTCGTCGGCGGCATGATAAACGGCGAGTTTGCCGAAGATGGGGTTGTCCAGCGTTTCCTCGACGACATCCGCCCACGCGGCGGACGTCAGTAGAACAGCGATCAGATACAGCATTCGCGATAGGACACGCATGATTGATCCTGGGTCGTTGTCGTTATTGTTCGATGGCTGCTTTGTAGCCGCGAGCGATCAGCGCGGTCAGGTCCGCCAGCACCCTCGGCAACACCATCATGCCCGCCGGCGCCGCCAGATAGCGCGCCTCCCATTGCGGGTCGAACTTGTCCTTGTACTGGTGCAAACCTCGAAAATTGTAAAACGCCTCGCCGCGACCGAAGACCAAGGCGCCGAACCGGTTCCACAATGGCGCCAGGCTGCGGTTCTGCAAGCCGGACAGGGGCGCCATGCCAAGATTGAACCAGGTGAACCCCTGTTCGCGGCTCCACAACATGATGCGGATGAACAGATAATCCATCACGCCTTGGAGGCTGTCCGGGCGGTAGCGCATCAAATCCACCGACAGTTCCTCGCCACCGCCCCGCCACAGATTGGCGAAGGCCACCACCTCGACGCCGTGCCGCACCACCGCGATCGGGCCGGTTCGCAGATACTCCTCGTCGAAGAAGCCGAGCGAGAATCCCTTCTCCTCGCCGCTTTTGCCACCGAGCCAAGCATCGGAAACCGCTCGCAGTTGGGGCAACAGCGCCGGCACGGCGGCGGTATCCACCAGATCGAACCGATAGCCGTCCCGCTCCAGTCGATTGACACTGTGGCGCATGGTCTTGCGCGACTTGCCGTCCAGCGAAAAGGTCGCCAGAGGCACCCGCGCCTCCTCGCCGAACTTGAGCAGGGTCAATCCCAGTTCCACGTACAGGCCCAGGTTGTCCGGGTAAACTTGATAGAATACCGGCCAACCGCCATGGCGCTCGCACAATTCGCGGAATTGCCAGGCCAGTTCCCGCCGCTCCCATTCGTTGGTGGCGATGGGGTCGCCCATCGCCACCCAGGTGCGTCCTTCGACGCCATACATCAGAAACGCGCTGCGATCGGCGTTGAACAGCAAGGCCTTGTCGCCCAACAGGGCCAGATGCGCGTAGCTGCGCGGAAACGCGGCGGCGATGGCGTGAGCCTGACGCTTTTCCTCCGGCCCCGGCAGGGTCGGTTCGAACGGCGCCGCTCGCAACAGCTTGGCAATGCCGAAGAACAACGCCAAGCTCATGGCGCCCACCATCGCGCGCAGGAAACGCGGCGCTCCGCCCCGATGGCTGAAGCTGAAATCCCACCACAGCGCGTTTGAATACTCGACATGCTTGTGGGAAAAGAGGCCCAACCAGATCGAACAGAGCAGTACCACGGCGATGGCAGCGAGCCAGCCCGGCGTGAAGCGTTCACCGAACAGCGAGGCGCGGCGATAGAACTGCCGCCGGGATGGCAGCAACCCGGCCAGCAGCGTCGACAAAATGAGCGCTTCTTCGTAATCGGCGCCTTTCAGCAGCGAGACCGCGATGCCAGCGGCCAGGAAAGCCACGGCCAGCAGCCAAGCGGCGTCCAGCCGGCGTTGCAAGCCCCGCGCCAGCAGCAGCAGGCCCATGCCGACCAGGCTGCTGACAAAATGAGAAATTTCCAGCACCGACAGCGGAATCAAATCCTGCAACCATTCCAGCCGCGTTTCCACCTCCGGAGTCGCGGCCGAGAACAGCAGCACCGCGCCACTAACCAGCGCCAGCAGGGCGAACACATGCGGCAGCAGCACCGATGCCCATGGCTCCACCGCGCGCGGCAACCACAACACCCGTTCCCGGTAGTGCCGTAGCTCATGCAGACCCAGCACGATGGCGGCCAGCGCCAGTGGCAGCAGGTAATAAATCAGGCGGAAGGCGAGCAGCGCGCCAAGCAGGTCGGCGGCCGGCAACTCGCGCTGGAGCATGAGTAGCACCAGCGATTCGAACACCCCCAGCCCGCCGGGAATGTGACTGAGCAAACCGGCGATCTGCGCCACCAGAAACACGCCGAGTAGATGGCCAAACCCCACGGCTCCAGAACCTGGCAACAGGAGGTACAGCACCATGCTGGCCATGACCCAGTCCAGCGCGCCGACCGCCAACTGCGGCAAGGCCAGCCGGGGCCGCACCATCGGTAGTTGCCAGTGCCCCAGCCGCAAGGGCTGGCGACGCAGCACGCCGAGCAACAGGTAAGCCACCGGCGGGATCAGCAGCAGCAAACCCAGCAGCCGGCTGTCCATGTTCAGCCAGGGAATCGCGCCGAGATCCAGCGGGACCAACACCAGCACGCCGCCGCCGACCGTCAGGATGCCCAGCCACAAGGTCAGGGTGGTGAACAGGACGATGCGGGCGATATCCACCGCGCTCAGACCCCAACTCGAATACAGACGGAAGCGCAACGAGCTGGAGGTGAGTACCGACAATCCGACTGAGTTGCTGAAAGCGTAACTGAGCAGGGCGGCGAAACCGACCTTGGGCCAAGGCAGCGGTCGGCGGATATAGCGCAGCGCCAGCCAGTCGTAACCGGTGGTGACCAGATAACTCAGCGCCGTGCCCAGCAGGGCGGCGAACAATTGCGAGGACGG
>JAGRHI010000099.1 GCA_020445045.1 Candidatus Competibacteraceae bacterium | reverse complement strand
CTGCGCTCAAACTTTTCTTTGGACACCGTACTCACTCCATCCGATTCAAATCTTCAATAACCGTCTTCAGCAAAACGCTTCAGGAGGCTTTCTTGATCACCCCCTCCGCGATATTGGCGGGGGCTTCGTTGTACTTGGCAAACTCCATGGAATAGGTCGCGCGACCCTGAGTGGCCGAACGCAGATCGGTGGCATAACCGAACATCTCGGCCAACGGCACTTCGGCGCGGATCACCTTGCCCGACGGCGAATCGTCCATGCCCTGAAGGATGCCGCGACGACGATTGAGGTCACCCATCACGTCGCCCATGTAATCCTCGGGAGTGACCACTTCGACCTTCATGATCGGCTCCAGCAGCACCGCGCCAGCCTTGAGGGCGCCATCCTTGAAACCCATCGATCCGGCGATCTTGAAGGCCATTTCGCTGGAATCGACCTCGTGATAGGAACCGTCGAAGATGGTGACCTTGACATCCACCACGGGATAGCCGGCCAACACGCCCTTCTCCATCTGCTCCTGCACGCCCTTATCCACGGCCGGGACATATTCGCGAGGCACCACGCCGCCGACGATGGCGTTGACGAACTCGTAGCCCTCACCGGGCTCGCGCGGTTCCAGTCGCAGCCAGACATGGCCGTACTGACCACGCCCGCCGGATTGACGCACGAACTTGCCTTCCTGCTCCACCGTCTTGCGGATGGTTTCGCGGTAGGCGACGCGCGGCTTGCCGACATTGGCGTCCACCTTGAACTCGCGCTTGAGGCGATCGACGATGATCTCCAGGTGCAATTCGCCCATGCCGGAAATGATGGTCTGCCCCGACTCGGGATCGGTGTGAACCCGGAACGAAGGATCTTCCTGCGCCAGCTTGCTCAGGGCGATGCCCATCTTTTCCTGATCGGCCTTGGTTTTGGGCTCGACCGCCACCGCGATCACCGGCTCGGGAAACTCCATCCGCTCCAGGGTGATGACTTGGTCGGCATTGCACAGGGTATCGCCGGTGGTCACGTCCTTCAGACCGACGCAGGCGGCAATGTCGCCAGCGCGGATCTCCTTGATTTCCTCGCGGCTGTTGGCGTGCATCTGCACCAGACGGCCGATGCGTTCGCGCCGACTCTTGATCGGGTTGTAAACTGAATCGCCGGAACCGACCACGCCGGAGTAACAGCGGATGAACGTCAAGGTGCCGACGAAAGGATCGGTGGCGATCTTGAAGGCCAGCGCCGCGAATGGCGCGTCGTCGTCGGCCGATCGTTCGCCCTCGCTTTCGGCGGCGTCGTCCAGCACACCCTTGACCGGCGGCTTGTCGATCGGCGACGGCAGGTAGCGCACCGCCGCGTCCAGCATCGCCTGTACGCCCTTGTTCTTAAAAGCCGACCCGCACAAGGCCGGCACGATCTCGCCCTTGATGGTGCGGGCGCGCAACCCGGCGTGGATCTCATCCTCGCTCAACGGTTCGCCTTCCAGGTATTTTTCCATCATCTCGTCGGAGGCTTCGGCGGCGGCCTCGACCATTTTCTCGCGCCAAGCCTCGCAGGCGGCTTGCATTTCGGCGGGGATGTCACCGTACTCGAACTTCATGCCGAGGCTGTCTTCATCCCACCAGATCGCCTGCATCTTGACCAGATCGACCACGCCCTTGAATTTATCCTCGGCGCCGATCGGGAGTTGCAGCGGCACCGGATAGGCGCCCAGGCGATCCTGGAGTTGCTGCACCACCCGCAGGAAGTCGGCGCCGGCGCGGTCCATCTTGTTGACGAACGCCAATCGCGGTACGTCGTATTTGTTGGCCTGCCGCCAAACGGTTTCGGATTGCGGCTCCACCCCACCCACCGCGCAGAACACCGCGCAGGCGCCATCCAGCACCCGCAGCGAGCGCTCGACCTCAATGGTAAAATCGACGTGACCGGGCGTATCGATGATGTTGACGCGATGTTCCTCGAACTGACCGGCCATGCCATTCCAGAAACAGGTGGTCGCGGCGGAGGTGATGGTAATGCCGCGCTCCTGCTCCTGCACCATCCAGTCCATGGTGGCGGCGCCATCGTGCACTTCGCCCAGCTTGTGGGAGATGCCTGTGTAAAACAGGATACGCTCGGTCACGGTCGTCTTGCCGGCATCGATGTGGGCCATGACGCCGAGGTTACGATAGCGCTCGATGGGGGTTTTGCGGGCCACAACTCAATCCTCGCGACTTACCAGCGATAATGGGCGAAAGCCTTGTTGGCTTCCGCCATGCGGTGCACGTCTTCCCGCTTCTTGACGGCGGTTCCACGACTCTCGGCGGCATCCAGCAGCTCGCCGGCCAAACGGCGGGCCATGGATTTCTCGCCACGCTTGCGGGAAGCGTCGATGAGCCAGCGCATGGCCAAGGCGGTCCGCCGCACCGAGCGCACTTCCACCGGAACCTGGTAGGTGGCGCCACCGACCCGGCGGGATTTGACCTCGACTATCGGCCGGACATTGTCCAGCGCCTGCTCCAGCAAACCCATCGGATCGTCCTTGCCCTTTTCGGCCATGGCATCGAGCGCGCCGTAGACGATCTTCTCGGCCACGGACTTCTTGCCGCGTTCCATCATCATGTTGACGAACTTGGCCAGCATCTCGCTCCCATGCTTGGGATCGGGAAGGATGACGCGCTTGGGAACTTCTCTTCTTCTCGGCATAACCGCCTCAATCGCAATCTGCTAAAGCAAAACTCAGGACTTGGGCCGCTTGGCGCCGTATTTGGAGCGCCCTTGGCGTCGCTTGGTGACACCCGAGGTGTCCAGACTGCCACGCACGATGTGGTAGCGCACGCCGGGCAGGTCCTTGACACGACCGCCGCGGATCAGCACCACCGAGTGCTCCTGTAGGTTGTGGCCTTCACCACCGATGTAACTGGTCACTTCCTGACTGTTGGTCAGACGCACACGTGCTACCTTACGCAGCGCGGAATTCGGCTTTTTCGGCGTCGTCGTGTAGACACGCGTGCAAACCCCGCGCTTCTGCGGGCAGCCTTCGAGCGCCGGGACCGTGCTCTTGGTTTTGTCCCTGACGCGCGGCTTGCTTACCAACTGGTTGATTGTGGCCATTGCCCCTTACTCCAGATAAGGCTTTGAAATTCACTCGATCTAGCGGCGGGCCCGCGCCGGTCGAACGCCCAGACCCGCAAAGAGGCGGAACTATAGGCAGGGAGGCCACTTATGTCAAGTTCGGCATAGCCGCGCATGAACCCGCGCCGAGCCAATGCCTCAGCCACTGACGAAGCGCCAGCATGCCACTATTCTGTATCATCGTTTGATTTCTCCAACGCGCGGAACTCCATGCAATCTCCCGCTGAAGCCTACTTCACCGCTCTGACCGAGATTCGCGCCACCGGCGGCGGAGTCAAGGAAACCTCCTACTACCCGGCGCTGATCAACCTGCTGAATGCGGTCGGGGAGACGCTGAAACCGCGCGTGCTGGCGGTGTCGCAGTTGAAAAATACCGGAGCCGGCAGCCCGGATGCCGGTTTGTTCGTCGCCGGTCAATTCCCCAAGGGCGCGGGCGAACCGTTGCCGGGCCAATTGCCGGAACGCGGCGCGGTCGAGATCAAGAGCGTGGCCGAGGACGGCTTGCTGACGGCCAACAGCGCGCAAGTCAGCAAGTATTGGGAGAAATACCGGCTGGTGCTGGTCACCAATCACCGGGATTATCTGCTGATCGGTGAGGATCGCGTGGACCAGCCGGCGGTGCTGGAAACATTCCGGCTGGCGGATTCGGCGGAGGATTTCTGGTCCCGGCTGCGACAGCCGCGCGCTTTCGCCCGGACTCACGGCGAACGGCTGCTGGAATTTCTCCAACGAGCAATGCTGTGCGCCGCGCCGCTGAACAATCCTCGCGACGTGGCCTGGTTCCTCGCCTCGTATGCCCGCGACGCACGGACCCGGCTGGCGGACAAACCGGATTTGCCGGCACTGGCGGCGCTGCGCGCGGCGCTGGAAAACGCGCTGGGCCTGCGTTTCGAAGCCGAGGACGGCGAGCATTTCTTCCGCTCCACCTTGATTCAGACCTTATTCTATGGGGTGTTTTCGGCCTGGGTGCTGTGGCATGGGGAAAATCCCGAGCGACGCGATGCCTTCAACTGGAAGCTGGCGAGTTGGACGCTGCGGGTGCCGATGATTCACGCCTTGTTCGAGCAATTGTCGCAACCGTCGCGATTGTTGCCGCTGGGCTTGGCCGAGGTGCTGGATCGGGTCAACGGGGTGTTGAACCGAGTGGATCGCGCGGCGTTCTTCGGCCAGTTCGCGGCCGCCGGCGCGGTACAGTATTTCTACGAACCGTTCCTGCACGCCTTCGACCCGGAACTGCGCAAACAATTGGGGGTGTGGTACACGCCGCCGGAAATCGTCCGCTACATGGTGGCGCGGGTGGACACGGTGCTGCGCGAGGAACTGGATATCGCCGACGGATTGGCCGATCCGAATGTGCTCGTGCTCGATCCCTGTTGCGGGACCGGCGCGTATTTGACTGAAGTGTTGCGGCAGATCAAGGCGCGGCTGGACGAACAGGGCTTGGGCGACGCAGCCGGGGCCAGGCTGAAACAAGCGGCGCTGGCGCGGGTATTCGGCTTCGAGCTGTTGCCGGCGCCGTACGTGGTGGCGCATTTGCAATTGGGTTTGCTGCTGCACCAGTGGGGCGCGGCGTTGGATTTGGATGAGGCGACCGGCCAGACGGAACGGCTGGGCGTGTATCTGACCAATGCGCTGACCGGCTGGCAGCCGCCGGACGAGGACGGCAAGAAGCGCATGGCGCAACTGGCGCTCAATTTCCCGGAATTGATGGCCGAGAACAACGCGGCGCGGGCGGTGAAGCAGGAGCGGCGGATTCTGGTGATTCTGGGCAATCCGCCATACAACGGTTTCGCCGGGGTGGCGATCGACGAGGAACAGGAATTGACCCGCGCCTACCGCCAAACCCGCCGCGCGCCGCCGCCGCAAGGTCAGGGTTTGAATGATCTGTACGTGCGGTTTTACCGGATGGCGGAGCGGCACATCGTCGAGCATAGCGGGCGCGGAGTGATTTGCTTCATCTCGAATTATTCGTGGTTGGATGGGCTGTCGTTCACCGGAATGCGGGAACGGTATTTGGAGAAGTTCGACCGAATTTGGATCGATTGCCTGAACGGCGACAAGTATAAAACCGGCAAACTCACGCCTGAAGGCTTGCCCGATCCCAGCGTGTTTTCCACGGATTTCAACCCGGAAGGTATTCAGGTCGGAACCGCGATTGCGTTGCTGGTCAGAAAAACCCAACATGACAATCCCCTAATCCAATTTCACCACTGGTGGGGAAAACTCAAACGCGAGGAACTGCTAAAAAGCCTCGATCGATCACCAGCGCCGCCTTACCAATCGCTGCAACCGCCGCTGGAATTGGGCCTGCCGTTCATGCCAATGCGAGTCCAAATCCACTATCTTGCCTGGCCGCTCTTGCCGGAATTACTTCCGGCCTCCTTCCCCGGCGTGAAAACCAGCCGCGACGATGCTTTGGTGGACATCGACCGCACGGCGTTGGAACAACGGATGCGGCAGTACTTCGATCCAAAGGTTAGCGATGAGGAAATGCGCCGGATTGCGCCGAGTTTGATGAAAATCACCGCGCGGTTCGATCCCAAGCAAACACGCACAACGCTGCAAAAACGCAAATTCCGATCCGAGAATATTGTCAGATACGCCTACCGGCCTCTCGATATTCGTTGGCTTTATTGGGAACCGGAAACAAAATTACTTGATGAAAAACGTGGTGAATATTTCTCACATATATTTCCACAGAACCTCTGGCTCGAAGCTCGCCAACGGCAACCAATGAATCAGTTTGATCGTGGTTTTATAACACGCATCCTGGGCGATAACTTCGGCAACGGACTATCAAGTTTTTTCCCTCTATATTTCAACCCTGATGCCAAAACACAGCACTCGTTGCTCAACGAGCCGGCGCCATCAGGAGAATACCCGACCAACCTCAGCAACGCCGCAACCGATTATCTCGCTCGCCTCGACACCGACGCACCAGCCCTATTCCATCACATCGTCGCCGTGTTGCACGCCCCAGCGTATCGCACCGAAAACGCCGGAGCGCTGAAACAGGACTGGCCGCGCATCCCGCTACCCGCCACAAAGGAACGACTGCTGACCTCCGCCGAACTGGGCCGGCAAATCGCCGCCCTGCTCGACACCGAAACCCCACTGCCCGGCGTCACGCAAGGCAACCCGCGCCCGGAACTGGCCAAGATCGCCCTGCTGACCGTCGCCGACTCCACCCCGCTCACCCCGACGCATCTCAAACTCACCGCCGGTTGGGGCCACGCCGGCAAGGGCGGCGTCACCATGCCCGGCAAAGGCAAAACCGAAAGCCGCCCGTTCACGGAACTGGAACAACCCGCTCTGGGCGAGGAAACGTTGGACGTGTATTTGAACGCGGGTTGCTACTGGAAGAACGTACCGCGCCCGGCGTGGGAATTCACACTGGGCGGCTATCAAGTATTGAAAAAATGGCTATCGTATCGAGAATTGGAATTACTGGGTCGGCCGCTGTCCGCCGATGAAGCATTGGAATTCAGCGGTATGGCTCGCCGAATTTCGGCGCTCGTCCTGCTGCGCCCGAAGCTGGATGAAAATTACCGGGCCTGCGCCGATGAGTGCGCCAAATAGCTGCAAGACTGACGGGAGAATTCTCACATGGTCGCCAATCTCGCTCATCGTCTGCTGAGTTTTGAAGAGTACCTCGCCTATGGCGACGACACCGATAATCGTTACGAATTAGTCGACGGAGTGCTGGTTGCCATGACACCCCCGCTGATCTCCCACTTCGACATCGCCAAATTCACCGAGCATTGCTTCGACCAGGAAATTCAACGGCTGAATTTACCGTGGCGCTGCTATCGGGAAGCAGGGCTTCGAGTCGGCGTTCGCAAATCCAGAATCATGGATATTTGCGTGGTCGAAAAAGAATACGTCGATGCTCTGCGCGCTTCGGGGTCAGTGGCCGTATTTGAAAATGCCCCAAAACTGATCGTCGAAATCGTCAGCCCCGAATCCATCCGCCGGGATTACCGTCACAAGCGTTCTGAATACGCCGCCGTGGAAGTACCGGAATACTGGATCGCGGACCCACTTGCAAACAAGGTTTCCGTGCTTTCGCTGGACGATGGCCTGTACGAAATTCGAGAATTTACTGGCTCGCAACTCATCGTTTCACGGATTTTCCCGGAACTGGATCTGACCGCGGAACGAATTCTGGACGCTGAATGACGACCGGCTATCGGCCAACACCAACCCTCGGCTCCACCCACAAGCGATCCCGCAGGCCCGACGAGCGCCGCAGCCGCCGCCCGACCGCCGCCGCGAACACCTCGGGCACGCCGTAAAACATCGCTTCCCGCTTCGCCCGCGTCAACGCCGTGTACAGCAACTCGCGACTCAACACCGGCGACGGCTCGTTCGGGGTCACCACCAGCACTTGTTCGAACTCCGAACCCTGGCTCTTATGCACCGTCATCGCGTACACGGTCTCGTGCTCCGGCAACCGGGCCGGCGCGAAACTCCGCAGCGCCCCATCGTTGCCCAGGAAGAACACCTTCACCCGCTCCGGCGCGTCCGGGTCCGGCAGGGTCATGCCGATATCGCCGTTGAACAGCCGCAGGTTGTAGTCGTTGCGAACCACCATCACCGGCCGGCCCGCGTACCAGGTCGAGTGGGTATCGATCAGCCCTTGGGCGGACAGCACCGCCTCGCACAAGCGGTTCAACGCTTCCACCCCAAACGGCCCACCGCGCAGCGCCGCCAACACCCGGAACCGGTTGAATTGCTCGAACACCGCCGCTGGTCTGGCCCCTTCCCGCACCGCCCACAGATAGGGCGTAAACCCCGCCGTCACCGGTTCCGCCAACTGCTCCGGCAAGCTGGCGGGATCGGCCAGTTCCCGCCAAACGATATCCTCGTGCGGCGCACCGGCCAGCAAGTCCAGCGCCTCGGCCGGTTTTCCTCTGTTCACCGCCCGCGCCAACGCGCCGATACCGCTGTCCGCGCCGAAGCGATAACTGTGGCGCAACAACACGATGGCATCGACCAGCGGCGACGAGGACTCCCGACCACGCGACAGCGGTTCGCCGGTCAGCGTCGCCAGCCGCGCCCGAAACTCCGGCGAGAACCGGCCGGCCCCGGCGCACAGATCGCCCAGCACCGCCCCCGCTTCCACCGAAGCTAACTGATCCTTGTCGCCCAGCAGAATCAGCCGCGCCTCGGCCGGCAACGCCGCCACGGTCTTGGCCAGCAGCGCCAAACCCACCATCGACACCTCGTCCACCACCAGCACGTCCAGCGGCAACGGGTCATCGCGGTCGTAGCGGAAATAGACCGAATCCGGCCGGGCGCCGAGCAGGCGGTGCAAAGTGGACGCTTCTTCGGGAATTTGCGCCAGCCGTTCCGCTTCCAGATCCAGCAGCGGCTTGGCGGCGCGGATCGACTCCTGCAAGCGGGCCGCCGCCTTGCCGGTCGGCGCGGCCAGGGCGATGCGCAACGGCCGCTCGCCGGCCTGTCCGGCCAGCAGCGCCAGGATGCGCAACACCGTGCTGGTCTTGCCGGTACCGGGTCCACCGGAAATCACACAGACCTGCTTCAGCGCCGCCACCGCCGCCGCCACCTTTTGCCAGTCCGGGCCGCTCAGTTGCGGGTGACGCGGAAACAACCGGTCCAGATCGGCGCGCAACCGTGCTTCGTCCACGCTCGGCGACGCCGCCTGAGATCGCCGCAGCAGATCGTCGGCCAGGCACCGTTCGTATTCCCAATAACGGTACAGGTATAGCCGGCCGCGCCGGTCGAGCACCAGCGGCTGACGCTCCCCCGGACGGCCCACCACCGAACTGGCCCGCAAGCTCGCCAGCCAGTCGCCAACCGGCGGCGGCGCGACCGGTGGCGGTTCGGCCGGTTCCGCCTCGGCGCCCCATGACCGCCGCCGCGCCCACTGGCGCAGGTTGATGCAGATATCGCCCTGCCCACTGGCGTGGCTGGCCAGCGCCGCCGCCAGCGCCAGCTCCGGCGAGTCCCCACCCGCCAGCCGGTTCATGAAGCGGGCGAAATGCACATCCAGATCGCTCAACAAGCCCTGTCCGTACAGAACCGACAAGGCCGAACCCTCGCCGCCCATGCCCGGAGCTGGCAAGCCATTATTCGAACCGGCGTTTTCACTCATCTCGGCTATCCTGGTCATATCAAGACTTGGTGATCGTCGTTTTCACCGGAGCGTAGGGAAACCCAAACCGGTATGCTGTTCGGCAACATCCCCGTTCGCGACATCCAATATGCAGCGCCTGGACCCGCTTTACACCCCACTGGCCGGCTTCAACCTGATCGAGGCCAGCGCCGGCACCGGTAAAACCTACACCATCACCGCGCTGTACGCGCGGTTAGTGGTCGAGGCCGGCATTCCGGTCAGCCGCATCCTGGTAGTGACCTACACCAACGCCGCCACCAAGGAATTGCGCGACCGCATCCGCGCCCGGTTGAGCGACATTCGCGCCGCCTTCCTGCGCGGCCGCGCCGCCGAGCACGACGAACTCGCCACCCGCCTGCTCGATCTATCGCCGGACCGGGAAATCGCCATCCGCCGGCTGAGCAACGCCGTGCGTGGTTTCGACGAAGCCGCGATCTTCACCATTCATGGCTTCTGCAAGCGGGCGCTCGGCGACAACGCCTTCGAAAGCGGTCTGTCGTTCGAAACCGAGTTGATGGCCGATACCGGCGACCTGCTGCAAGAAATCGTCGAGGATTTCTGGCGGCGGGAGTTCTATGCCGGCTCGCCGCTGGTGGTGCAATATTTCCTGGACGAGCGCTATAGCCCGGACAAGCTGCTCGGCCAAATCGAACGCCATCTGGGCAAGCCCTATCTGCAGGTGGTCACGCCCAACGCGGCAGCGGACGGCCCGACGCTCGAACACGCCTTCGTCGCCGCGTTCCGGCAAGCCCGCGCCCTCTGGCTGCAAGATCGCGCCGCCATCGCCACACTGCTACTCGAATCATCCAGCCTCAACCGGCAGAAATATGGCTTGAAACACATCCCCGGCTGGCTGGAAGCGATGGATGCCTACCTGGCGGCGGAAACGCCCAAGCTCGTCCTGTTCGACAAGTTCGCGCAATTCACCGCCACCAAACTGCGGGCCTCGACCAACAAGGGCAAGACCACCCCCCAACATCCGTTTTTCGACGCCTGCGCAACGCTGCAAACCGCCTGCGAGGCGCTGGTGGATTACTGTCGGCATCAGATTCCGGTCAAACTGCTGGCCTACTGTAATACCGAACTGGCCGTCCGCAAGCGCCGGCAACAACTGCAATCCTACGACGACCTGCTGCTCGATCTGCACACGGCGCTACGCCATCCCCGCCAGGGCGCGGCGCTGGTGGAAACCC
>JAGRHI010000432.1 GCA_020445045.1 Candidatus Competibacteraceae bacterium | reverse complement strand
CTGGTCCTTGTCACCCCTTTCGATAGCATCCAGGAACTCGCCGCAAGCCAGTTTCCGTACTTGCCTGTGCGTTGGCTGCTGCTGGACAAATTCGAATCCTGGAAATACGCGGCGCGGGTCGTTGCGCCGACGCTCGTCATGGTGGCCGAACACGATGAAGTCATTTCGCGCACCAGCACCGAGTCGCTATTCACAGCTTTTCGTGACGGGATTGCGGTACTAAAGGTTGTCGCCGGCACGAGCCACAACACCATCTCCGACAGTCCTGAATACCTTCCGCTACTGCAAGGCCAGTCATCGAATTGACGATGTATCGATCGAACTGGCGGCGCCCACGGCAAGTTCCAAAGGCGCCTGACCCACAGATGGCACGAGTCGGTACTTTGCGGTTTGCGGCAACCCGGACGCTTATAATCTGTCGCCGAACCGTCCTCACCTCAACCGGAAACCCGCATGGATACTCTCACCCTCACCCGCCCCGACGACTGGCACCTGCACCTGCGCGACGGCTCGGCCCTGCGCGCGGTCGCGCCGCACAGCGCCCGCCAGTTCACCCGCGCCATCGTCATGCCCAATCTGCGCCCGCCGGTGACGACGACCGAGCAGGCACTAGCCTACCGGGCGCGGATTCTGGACGCGGTACCGGCGGGACTGGCATTCCAACCGCTGATGACGCTGTATCTGACCGACAACACCCCGCCGGCCGAGATAGCCCGTGCCCGATCTTCCGGCCACATCCACGCCTGCAAGCTCTATCCGGCCGGCGCGACCACGAACTCCGATTCCGGCGTAACCGACGTCCGCAAAATCCATCCGGTGCTGGAAGCCATGCAGGCGCAAGGCTTGCCGTTGTTGATCCACGGCGAAGTCACCGACCCGGACGTGGACATTTTCGACCGTGAAGCGGTGTTCATCGACCGGGTCCTGAACCCGATCGCTCGCGACTTTCCCGCACTGAAAATCGTGCTGGAACATATCACCACCCAGGATGCGGCGGACTACGTGCGGGCAGCGCCAGCCACGGTCGCGGCGACCATCACCGTCCATCACCTGCTCTACAACCGCAACGCCATCTTCCAGGGCGGCATCCGGCCGCATTACTACTGCCTGCCGGTGCTCAAGCGCGAGCGTCACCGACAAGCGCTGGTCAAAACCGCCACCAGCGGCGATCCCAAATTCTTCCTCGGCACCGACAGCGCCCCGCATCCACGCTCGGGCAAGGAAACCGCCTGCGGCTGCGCCGGTTGCTACACCGCTCACGCCGCGCTGGAGTTGTACGCCGAAGCCTTCGACTCAGTCGGCGCACTGGATAAACTGGAAGCCTTCGCCAGCTTCCACGGCGCGGATTTTTACGGCCTGCCGCGCAACGTGGAAACCATCACCCTGCACCGTCAACCGACGGCCGTGCCCGCCTCCTTTCCGTTCGACGACGACGAGCTGATCCCGCTACGAGCCGGAGAAACGCTGACATGGCGTCTGGCGTAGTCATGCCCCTAGAATCGGCCAGTCGTTCCTGTCGATATGTGGCTATCCATAAGCCATTTTCATCCCAACTAATCTCCAACTAGTTTCATTAAAGGCAACATTATTTCTCATCTTGGGAAACCAGCGATAGGATTTCCGCCGGCAACAAAACCAATGAACGACCACCGCCTGGAAGG
>JAGRHI010000431.1:1253-1728 GCA_020445045.1 Candidatus Competibacteraceae bacterium | reverse complement strand
TGTGCCGGTGGACACGATCCCAGGGCCGGTTCCAGAAGCAGTAGAAGCTTTCTTCGTCGATGCTGTCCACACAGTACAATTGCAGCCAGCCCTGGTCGATCTTGTGGCGCAACGCCTCGGCCAGGCCCATATTCTCGTACTCGTAAAACCGGCCGCAACGAGTGGGAAAGACCAGCACCTTGGCTCCGGCGTGGCCGAAAACCAGCAGTTCCATATCCCGGTTCAGTCGATGGCTATACCACTTATGATATTCTCGATTCATGCCTGCGGATCAACTTCAACAAATTGAATTGTTTAAAATTTACCGCAGCAATTTGACATGCGTATGAAAGAGGAATGACAGGTCCGCGCGGGGTGGAGCGCCCATCGCCTCCAACCGCCCGGCGTGGCTCAATCGCGGTTGAAGAAGTACGCCAACGCATCCAGCAAGCGTCGGTCCTCGGCGATCGCGCCAGCGTGATCGAAGTGGCCCGCC
>JAGRHI010000431.1:0-1178 GCA_020445045.1 Candidatus Competibacteraceae bacterium | reverse complement strand
CGGCGGCGACGTGCATGGGGATGCGCAAATGGCGCGCGGCAACGGCGGCGTCAAAGTAGCGCAGCGTATCCAGGACCTGGCCCGTCCGCCGCTGGTGACGACGAACCGCTTCGCCGCTACCCACGCAGGGCATTCCCAACCGCAGCGGATGATGGCCGAAACTGGGTACGTTCAGATGGGCTCGATGAAACCGTTCATCCCACGGCAGGGCCAGCGCGCCAATGCCGCCACCGAAACTGATCCCCAAATACGCCAGCCGCCGCGCCGCCGTGGGAAACAGCTCCAGAAGCGCCGAGGCCGCGCACCACACGGTATCGGCCGCGCAACCGCCGTGCACGTAAGTCTCCCGCCCACCGATCCCATGCAACACATGATCGTCCGGGTTCGCCGGAATCCCGGCGCAGGCGCTGCGGGAAATGCCTCGGGCACAGGGAAATAGCATTGCCGCCCGGGGAATGGGCAGATGAAAATCCGGACCGTCCCGACCGCCATAGCCGTGACCAACCACGACGCCGCGTTCGACGGGCGCATCGCGCGGCCGAGTCAACCAGCCCTTGACCAGAAACCCGTTCAGCGATGTAAATTCCAGCTCGAACATATGGATACGCGGGTGTGGGCTGGGAACCTCCCGCAGTATCGGCGCAACCGTGACCTCGCGGGCATGGGTGTACAAGTTTCGCCAGAAACTGACGAAATCGGGTGGCTCAGCCGGTGGCGTCACCGTCAGCAAGGTGGCAAGATCGTAACCATGGGTCGGATCGAAGGAAAAATCGTGCTGAAGCATGCGGCTGGCTCGAATTGGATTTAAAAATGGCGCCCGATAATCCACACTATTCCAAGCTGTCAGTCACTTGGAGACTCGTTCGCGCTTGGGTTAGACTCAAAAAGTCGCCATGATGGCAAACCGTATTTTCGTAATCAAACCACTTACCAGAGGATCGATTCATGCCGAAGAAGAAAGAACCGACCAGCACTCCGGTCAACAAGGACCCCAAGAAAACCACCAAACCGACCACGGCAGCCGCCGCCAAACCCGCCGCCAAACCCGCCACGTCCGCCGCCGCCAGGGCCACCGCCGCCAGGACCACCGCCGCCAGGACCACCGCGGCGAGCCACGCGCTTTGGGTCACAATACGATGCGCCGTCATCACTACCCCGGGGAGGACTCAGGCATGCCG
>JAGRHI010000430.1 GCA_020445045.1 Candidatus Competibacteraceae bacterium | reverse complement strand
TCAAGCCATCTGCCGCACCAACCGGTTGGACGGCGAAGACAAGGACTTCGGCTATATCGTGGACTACAAGGATCTGTTCAAGAAGGTCGAGAACGCCATCGCGGTTTACACCTCCGAACTGGATCACAGCGCGGGGGGCTCGGACCCGGAGGTACTGCTGCAAGATCGCCTCAAGAAAGGCCGGGAACGACTCGACACCGCCCTCGAAGCGCTGGTCCTGCTGTGCGAACCGGTCAAACCGCCCAAGGGCGAACTGGAACACATCCACTATTTCTGCGGCAACACCGAAATCCCGTCCGACCTGAAGGAGCGCGAGCCGCATCGTGTCGCGCTCTACAAAGCCGTTGTCGCCCTGGTGCGTGCCTACGCCAATATCGCCGACGAACTGGAAGCCGCCGGCTACGGCAACACCGACATCGCCCGCATCCAGCGGCAACTCGACCACTACCTGAACGTCCGCGAAATCGTCCGCCGAGCCAGCGGCGAAACCCTCGACCTCAAGCCCTACGAGGCCGACATGCGCCACCTCATCGACACCTACATCGAAGCCGACGAACCACGCAAGATTTCCCCCTTCGACGACATGGGCCTGCTGGAACTGATCGTCAAGACCGGCATCGCCGAGGCCATCGCCAAACAACTCGGCGGACTGAAAGGCAACCGAAACGCCATCGCCGAAACCATCGAGAACAACGTCCGACGCAAGATCATCAAGGAACACCTGACCGACCCGGCTTTCCACGAAAAGATGTCGGCGCAGTTGCAAGAGATCATCGAACTGCGCAAGGCGAAGGCCATCGAGTACGAGGACTACCTGAAACGCATCGCCGAACTGGCGAAGCGGGTGGAAGCCGGCAAGGGGGACGAAACGCCCGAGCAGTTGGATACGCCCGGTAAGCGCGCCCTTTGGAACAACCTCGGCCAGAACGAAGCATTGGCGCTCCAGATCGACGCAACCGTTCGCCAAGTACGCCCCGACGGCTGGCGCGGCGTCCAGGCCCGCGAGCAGGTGGTCAAAGCGGCGCTGCATGGCGTCCTGCAAGACCTCGCCGAAGTGGAGCGAATCTTCCTCATCATCAAGGCGCAGACGGAATACTGATGGCGACGCGGCTTCAACTGGGCGACATCGCGGTGGATGTCGTGCTGAAAGACATCAAGAATGTCCATCTCAGCGTGTATCCGCCGCTGGGCCAAGTGCGGATTTCCGCCCCCCGGCGCATGAGCCTCGACACCATCCGCGTCTTCGCGATTTCGAAGCTGGAATGGATCAAACGGCAACAGCGCACGCTTCGGGAGCAGGAACGGGAAACGCCCCGCGAGTATCTGGATCGCGAGAGCCACTTCGCGTGGGGAAAGCGCTATCTGCTCACCGTCGTGGAAGACGACACCGCGCCGGCGGTGGAACTGCAACACAACCGGATGGTGTTGCGGGTTCGACCCGGCACCGACGAGGCGCGGCGAGAAGCCATCGTCGCCGAATGGTATCGGGAACAGGTCAAGCGGGCCGCGCCGCCGCTCATCGCCCAGTGGGAACCGTTGCTGGGGGTGCGCGTGCGGCGGTTCTTCGTCCAGCGGATGAAAACCAAATGGGGCGGTTGCACGCCGGCGGCCGGCAGCATCCGCCTCAACGCCGAACTCGCCAAGAAGCCGCGAGAATGCCTCGAATACCTCGTCGTGCACGAAATGGCTCATTTGCTGGAACCGACCCACAACGCCCGCTTCATCGGACTGATGGATCGTTTCCTGCCCGACTGGCGACATCGCCGGGGTTTGCTGAACCAACTACCCTTGCGGCATGAGCAATGGCGCTATTGAGACGAGGGCACCCGCGGGACGGTAGCGAGGTTGAAGGTCAAGAGCACGCCGTCAACGGTTGTAGCGCGGTGGGCGTTTCTCCACGAAGGCGTGCAAACCTTCCAGCCCATCGGCGTGGCCGGCGCAGGCGGCCAACCCGCGCCGCTCGCGTTCCAGTTGCGCTTCCCAGGCGCTATCGAAGGCATCGGTCAGCAGAGTCTTGACGTGGCCGAAGGTGTGCAGGGACTTCTACCTGACCTGAACCAAGTCGTGCTGCACTTGCTGGTGGAAAGCCAGGCGGGTATTCCGTTGCTGATGGCCTCGCTGGGCGGCAACGTCAATGATGCGGCCGGCTTCCGCGATACGATCGCCGCCCACGTTGGACAGTTACAGACGGATGGAGGTTTGCGCTACCTGGTGGCCGACAGTGCCCTCTACAATGCCGAGACCTTGCGTGAGTTGGATGACACCGTCTGGATCAGTCGGGTACCGGAGACCCTCGGTACGGCGCGAGAGATGCCGCACGCGGTGACGGATGAGCTTATGCAAGCGGAAGCGGCCTTGACTTACCGCGCGGTCGGCGTCGTTTATGCCGGCCTCCGTCAGCGCTGGTTGATCGTCTTCAGCCGCCAAGCCCGGCAACGGGCGGAGAAAACCCTCCAGCGACAGCACCTGAAGCAGAGCGAGGCCGAACGGAAGGCTTTCGACGCCCTCTGTCGACAAGGCTTCGCCTGCGAGGCGGACGCCCAAGCCGCGCTGGATGCCTTCGCTCAAGGACTCAAGCTGACCACCGTGGTCGAGGGCGGTATCGTCGCGCGGACCCGTCACGCCCAGAAAGGTCGCCCGGCCAAAGGGCAAATGCCCACTGTGGTCCGCCACGCCATTACCGGCCAATTCGCCTCTCGACTGGACATCCATGCCCGGCGGTTGCGGCAAAAAAGCAGCAATTCCCGCTCTCTTTATT
>JAGRHI010000098.1:3320-3579 GCA_020445045.1 Candidatus Competibacteraceae bacterium | reverse complement strand
GACGGCCCGGTGCGTGGCAACGGCAAGATCATCCAGGAATTGGAAGGCGATTTCCGGGGGGCGGGTTGGAACGTCATCAAGGTACTGTGGGGCTCGTATTGGGACCCGTTGTTCGCCGCCGACAAGAAAGGCCTGCTGCTGAAGCTCATGGAGGAGTGCGTGGACGGCGAGTATCAGAACTTCAAGGCCAAGGGCGGTGCGTATACCCGCGAGCACTTCTTCGGCAAGTACGAGGAACTGAAGCAGATGGTCAGCCACC
>JAGRHI010000098.1:544-3300 GCA_020445045.1 Candidatus Competibacteraceae bacterium | reverse complement strand
ACGAGGACATCTGGCGGCTGAATCGTGGTGGCCACGACCCGCACAAGATTTACGCGGCCTACGCCGCCGCGACCAAGCATACCGGCCAGCCGACCGTGATTCTGGCCAAGACCGTCAAGGGCTACGGCATGGGCGTGGCCGGCGAGGGCAAGAACATCACCCACTCGCAGAAGAAGATGGGCGAACAGGCGCTGCGTGACTTCCGCGACCGTTTCCATATTCCGATTTCCGACGAGCAACTCAACGATGCGCCGTTCTACAAGCCAGCGGCGGACAGCCCGGAAATCAAGTATCTCCAGGAACGCCGCGCCGCGCTGGGCGGTTACCTGCCGCACCGCCGTCGCAGCGCGGCGCCGTTGGCCGCGCCGCCGCTGGACACCTTCGACGCCCTGCTGCAGGACACCGGTGAGCGCGACATGTCCACCACCATGGCTTTCGTGCGCATGCTCACCCAGCTGGCGCGCGACAAGACCATGGGCCGCCATGTGGTGCCCATCGTCGCCGACGAGGCCCGCACCTTCGGCATGGAAGGCATGTTCCGCCAGATCGGCATCTACTCGCCCCGAGGGCAGCTCTACGAACCGCAGGATGCCGACCAGCTCATGTTCTACAAGGAAGACAAGAAGGGGCAGATCTTGCAGGAAGGCATCAACGAAGCCGGAGCCATGTCCTCGTGGATCGCCGCCGGGACGGCTTACAGCAACCACGGCGTCAACATGGTGCCGTTCTACATCTACTACTCGATGTTCGGCTTCCAGCGCATTGGTGACCTGGCCTGGGCCGCCGGCGATTTGCAGGCGCGGGGCTTCCTGATCGGCGGCACCTCCGGGCGCACCACCCTGGCCGGCGAGGGGCTGCAACATCAGGACGGCCACAGCCAGGTTTTCGCTCAGTTCATTCCCAATTGCGTGTCCTACGACCCGACCTTCTCCTACGAACTGGCGGTGATCATCCAGGACGGGCTGCGGCGGATGCTCCAGGAACAGGAAAACGTCTTCTACTACATCACGACCCTGAACGAGAATTACCCGCACCCCGCCATGCCGGAAGGTTCGGCGGAAGGCATCCTCAAGGGCATGTACCTGTTCCGTCAGGGTGAGGGCGACGGCCCTCGGGTGCAGCTCATGGGTTGCGGCTCCATTCTTCGCGAGGTGATCGCCGCCGCCGACCGGCTGCATGAGGATTGGGGCGTGGTGGCCGACGTCTGGGCGACGCCGGGCATCAACGGCTTGACCCGCGAGGGGCAGGACGCCGCGCGCTGGAACCTGTTGCATCCCACCGAACCGCCGCGCCGGAGCTACGTCGAGACCTGCCTGGCCGACCATCCGGGACCCGTGGTGGCCGCCACCGATTACATGAAGTTGTATGCCGAACAATTACGTCCCTTCATACCGCGTCATTATCTGGTGCTCGGTACGGATGGCTACGGACGCAGCGACACTCGTGCCAAGCTGCGCCAGCATTTCGAGGTGGATCAGTACTTCGTGACGGCGACCGCGCTCAAGGCACTGGCCGATGAAGGCCAGATTCCCGCCGCCAAGGTGGCCGAAGCCATCGCCAAGTACGCCATCAACCCCGAAAAGCCGAACCCGCTGACGGTATAAGGGAGAGTCCCCGGTGAGCATTATCAAAGAAATTCATGTGCCGGATATCGGCGACTTCAAGGGCGTGGACGTCATCGATGTGCTGGTTGCCACTGGCGACAGCGTCGATGTGGAAACGCCGCTGATCATCCTGGAAACCGACAAGGCGTCCATGGAGGTGCCTTCCCCATTGGCCGGCGTGGTCCGGGAGGTCAAGGTCAAGACCGGCGACAAGGTCTCGCAGGGCGACCTGATTCTGTATCTGGATGTCGCCGAGAGCGTGTCCGCGCCCGAGCATTCCGCCGCCGATGCCGGTGAAACGGCCGCCGCCGGCGGTCCCGGCGAAACCCACGAGGTGCAAGTGCCGGACATCGGCGACTTCAAGGACGTGCCGATCATCGAAGTGCTGGTCGCGCCAGGGGATCACGTGGAGATCGACACCCCGTTGATCACCCTGGAAAGCGACAAGGCCAGCATGGAGGTTCCCTCGCCTCACGCCGGCACGGTGCAAACCGTCGCGATCAAGGTCGGCGACAAGGTCTCGCAGGGCGACCTGATCCTGACCTTGAGCGCGAGCGGCGTCGACGCCGCCGCCAAGCCGCAACTGCCCGACACACTCAGCGCCGTCACGCTTGGTCCACGCACGCCCAAACCGGAAGGCGCGCCCAAACCGCCACCGGTCGCCAAGCCTGCTCCGGCATCCGCCGAAGCCGAAGCCGCGCCCAGCTTCGCCAAGATTCACGCCAGCCCCTCGATACGGCGTTTTGCCCGGGAACTGGGTGTCGATCTGACCCGTCTAGCCAAGGGGTCCGGTCCCAAGGGACGGATTCTCAAGGAAGACGTGCAAGCCTTCGTCAAGGGGGTGATGACGGGCGCGACCCCGGCGGCGGCCCCGGCGGGCGGGGTGACTGGTGGCGGCGTCCTGGATTTGCTGCCCTGGCCGACGGTGGATTTCGCCAAGTTCGGTCCGGTGGAAGCCAAGCCACTGCCGCGGATCAAGAAGATCTCCGGCGCCAATCTGGCGCGCAATTGGGTGATGATCCCCGCGGTCACCTATCACGAGGATGCCGATATCACCGATCTGGAAGCCTTCCGCCTTCAGATCAACAAGGAGAACGAGAAAGCCGGCGGCGCCAAGCTGACCATGCTGGCCTTCCTGATCAAGGCCTGCGT
>JAGRHI010000098.1:0-464 GCA_020445045.1 Candidatus Competibacteraceae bacterium | reverse complement strand
CCTTCGCCGCCGACACCCCCAACGGGCTGGTGGTGCCGGTGATCAAGGACGCCGACCGGAAAGGCATCTTCGATATCGCCACGGAAACCGGCGAACTCGCCAAGAAGGCACGCGACGGCAAGTTGGGACCGGCCGACATGCAAGGCGCCTGCTTCACCATTTCCTCGGTGGGCGGCATCGGCGGCACGGCCTTTTCGCCGATCGTCAACGCTCCGGAAGTAGCGATCCTGGGCGTCAGCAAATCGGTCATGAAACCGGTGTGGGACGGCAAGCAGTTCGGGCCGCGCCTGATCCTGCCGCTATCGCTGAGCGCCGACCATCGGGTGATCGACGGCGCGCTGGCGACCCGCTTCAACGTCTACCTCGCGCAACTGCTGGCGGATTTCCGCCGCGTGCTGCTCTAACCGGAGGCCGCTGCTCATGAGTCTCGTGGAAGTCAAAGTCCCCGACATCGGCGACTTCAA
>JAGRHI010000097.1:12408-13683 GCA_020445045.1 Candidatus Competibacteraceae bacterium | reverse complement strand
CCGCTATGCGGGTGGCGCGTGACTCCTGAGATAATGAAAAACATATAGCTAAAATTATTTGTTATTTCAACAGAGTAACTTAGTCATCAATGTTTTCGGCATGACATGCCACATATTGAAACGAACAAGTGACAAAACTTGTCGCTCAGAGACATAAAAATTGGCCCTGGAGGCCGTTTCCTCTTTCTGGAAAATCCCTTCAACCACTGGTGAGAGAAAACCCATTCACGGGAGCATGTTTGCGCGCGAGGGAAGACAACTCGTCGGCAACGGCCAAGCTCCTGGAGGTACGCCACCGCATCCGCGAAATGACGGCAAAGAACGCCGAGCTTTCGGCGGTCGCTCGCTGATGCCTGCCGATGCGTAATAATCCACAACTTTCGCGGCGGGTGGGATGAGAGATAGATAGGACTGATTGTCCCGATACCCCCGCGTGCTTACCTTGCTTGCCACTTCTCCGTGCGCGGGAGTATGCTGCTGTTCCATTCGATCCAGGTTCCCGACCGCATTGCCGTGCGACCGGGTGAAACGGGAAGTCCGGTGACGCTGGCGTCTTGCCAGGCCAGCCAGTCCGGCGCAGCCCCCGCTGCTGTAAGCCTGACAAATCCATCGCTAGGCCACTGTGCATCCGCGCGGGAAGGTTGATGGAGGCGGAAGACGGCCAAGCCAGAAGACCGGCCTGATCGATTTGTTTGGCACGACCCCGGGGTGCGGGTTCGACCGATCATCGAGCGGGTGGGCTCCACCGCCGATAGGATTCGATTTCCCCGCCCTTGTCGCATTTTCCCGAGGCCGTGCCCGATCCAGTGTCGTGTTCAACTCAGAGGATGCTCATGCACAGTGAACCGGGTTTCGTTACCGCCGCCACGCGGCTCCACCGCGCTCCTTCCCCGGTGTAAGTGGTCATGCCCGCTAAGGTTTGGTTTGTCGGCGCCGGTCCCGGCGACCCCGATCTGATCACCGTCAAGGGACGCGCCCTGCTCGAACGGGCGGGCGCCATCCTGTTCGCCGGCTCGCTGGTCGATGTCGCGGCCACTTTGTACGCGCCCGAAGGCTGCGAGATCCGCGACTCGAAGGATATGACGCTGGAGGAAATGACGGTTTGGCTGCTTGACGCCGCCGCCCGTCATGACACCGTGGTTCGTTTGCAAACCGGCGATCCCAGCCTCTACGGCGCGCTGGTCGAGATGACGCAGCCGCTCGACGCGGCGGGTATCGCCTGGGCCGTGGTGCCCGGCGTCTCCTCGGCCCTGGCCTCGGCCGCCGCCGCTGGCG
>JAGRHI010000097.1:11573-12364 GCA_020445045.1 Candidatus Competibacteraceae bacterium | reverse complement strand
ACCCGCGTGGCCGGCCGCACGCCGATGCCGGCGGGCGAAGAGCTGGAAGCGCTGGCCGCGCACCACAGCTCACTCTGCATCTTCCTGTCGATCACGCTGCTTCACGAAGTACAACGCGCCTTGCGCGCCGCCGGCTGGGCCGAGGACGCGCCGATGCTGGTGGTGCAAAAAGCCTCCTGGCCGGGCGCGGAAAAAATCGTGCGCGGCACCCTCGCCGACATCAAGCGCAAATGCCAGGCCGAGAAGATCGGCGCCCAGGCCATGATCATCGCTAGCCCGGCGCTGGGCGCGCGCGACTGGCCCAGCCTGGTCCGCTCCAAGCTCTACGATCCGAGCTTCAGTCACCGCTTTCGCCCGGCGACCGCCCGTTCCCCTGGAGACCCTAGCCATGAATGACACCCTGCTGCTCGTTGGCCACGGCTCGCGCCGCCCCGGCAGTAACGACGAAGTCGAGGCATTCGTTCAGCTTTGGCGGCAACGTCACCCGGACTGGCGCATCGAACTGTGCTTCATCGAGCTGGCCGAAACCCTGCTCGACGCGGGACTCGATCGTGCCGCTGCCCATGGCCGGCGCGTGGTGGTGCTGCCGCTCATCCTCAACGCCGCCAGCCACGTCAAGATGGACATCCCGACCGCCGTCGCCGCCGCCCGCGTCCGCCATCCGACGATCGAATTCGCCTGCGCGCCACACCTGGGGTTGGGCCGCGAGATCTTCGCCATCGTCATGCGCCGGCTCGGCGGCCTGATGCGGGACATGGCCATGCCTGACCCGCGCACCACCGGCGTCATCC
>JAGRHI010000097.1:10223-11546 GCA_020445045.1 Candidatus Competibacteraceae bacterium | reverse complement strand
CCAGCGCCAACGGCGACATGGCGCGCCTCGCCCGTTGGGTGTACGAGGCCAGCGACCACGAACTGGTGGATATCGCCTTTACCGACGTCACCCACCCGCGCCTGGAATCGGTGGTGCAACGCCAGATCCGGCTCGGCATGAGTCAAATCCTGGTGCAACCGGTCTACCTGTTCAGCGGGGTGTTGATCGAGCGCATCGGCGCGCAGATGGCGCGCTTGCGGCCGATCTACTCCCAGGCGAGTTTCGCGCTGGGTTCCTACTTTGGCCACGACGAGGGTTTGTTGGCGCTGCTCGACGAGCGCGCCACGGCGGCGGCGGCCGATGGCACGCTGCTCGATTGCGATGGTTGCGCCTTCCGGCAAGTCGCCGCCGAATACGTCCACCCCCAGGGTCATGACGCGGGGCATGGCGCCGCACCTGACCATCGTCACCATCACCCCCATGCCGCGCCATCCGTTCCGACCCATGGTGGCGGTGGCGATCACCTCCATCATGCCTGAGCCGACCATGAACACTGCCGTCACCGAGCAACTGACCGTCGCCGGTCAAGCCATCGAACACGAATCCTTCGCCGTGATCGATGCCGAAGTCGGACAACACGCCTACAGCGCCGAGCAATGGGTGATCGTTCGCCGCATGATCCACGCCACGGCCGATTTTGAATTCAACGGTCTCACCGCGTTTCATCCCCAGGCCGTGGCCGCCGGGCGGGCGGCGGTGTTGAAAGGCGCGACGCCCATCGTCGCCGACGTCGAGATGATCACGGTCGGTCTTTCGGCGCCCCGGCTTCGGCATTTTGGCCTGACGACTCACCAATTCATCGCCGATCCCGGCGTGATCGAGCGCGCTCGCGCCGAGGGCAGCACCCGTGCCGTGCAAGCCATGCGCCTGGCGTGGCGGCGGGGCTTGCTCGATGGCGCGCTGATCGGCGTCGGCAACGCGCCGACGGCCCTGCTCGAAGTCATCCGGCTGGTGCGCGAGGAGGGCGTGCGTCCGGCGCTCATCATCGGCATGCCGGTGGGTTTCGTGTCGGCGGCCGAATCGAAGGAGCAATTGGCCACGCTGAGCGAGGTGCCGTGGATCCTCTGTCGGGGCCGCAAGGGCGGATCGACCCTGGTGGTCGCCGCGCTGCATGGCCTGTTGGCGCTGGCCGAAACCCAAACGCATGCCGCCGCCTGAGCGTCTTGGGCATGACCGTTCCGACGGGAAGACGCGCAAGGCCACGCCGCGCCGCGCGCGCGGCAGCCGCAGCGGTTTCACCACCGGCGCTTGTTCGGCGGCGGCGGCGCGGGCGGCCACCCTGGGTCTGGTCTCCGGTACCGT
>JAGRHI010000097.1:7551-10212 GCA_020445045.1 Candidatus Competibacteraceae bacterium | reverse complement strand
GAGTGCCTCCTGCCGAACGGTCGGCGGGTCCGTTTCGTCGTCGAGGACGGCCGCGTCGCGGCGGATGCCGCCCATGCCGTGGTGGTCAAGGA
Organism: Candidatus Competibacteraceae bacterium; assembly: GCA_020445045.1. Taxonomy (GTDB): domain Bacteria; phylum Pseudomonadota; class Gammaproteobacteria; order Competibacterales; family Competibacteraceae; genus Competibacter. Next base: position 10,120 of record JAGRHI010000097.1, on the reverse strand, counting down.
TGCCGGCGACGACCCGGACGCCACGCACGGCGCGCGACTCACGGCCGATGTGCGCCTGCTGACCGGCCAAGCCGGTTGCCTGGTTCTCAAGGGGGGTCCCGGCGTCGGTACGGTGACGAAGGAAGGACTCGGGCTGGAGGTGGGCGGCCCGGCCATCAACCCGGTGCCGCGCCGGAACATCGCCGATAACGTGCGCGCCGCCGCCGGCGACCTGCTCGACCATGCTGGCCTCGAAGTGACGATCTCGGTGCCCGGCGGCGAGGCGATGGCCAGAAAGACCCTCAATCCTCGGCTGGGTATTCTCGGCGGCATTTCCATTCTGGGCATCAGCGGCATCGTGCATCCCTATTCGACGGCGGCGTTCCGGGCCAGCGTGGTGCAGGCGGTGCAAGTCGCCGCCGCGCAGCGGCAGCCAGCCGTGGTGTTCACCACCGGCGGTCGCACCGAAAAACGCGCCATGCGCCAATATCCCGAGTGGCCAGAGGCTTGTTTCGTGCAGATGGGCGATTTCGTCAAGGCTGCGTTCGATACCGCGCGGGATTGCGGTTTTCGACGCGTCATTCTGGGCTGCATGGTCGGCAAGTTGACCAAGATCGCCCAAGGACTCCCCGTCACCCACGCCTGGCGTCAAGCCATCGATCGCGATCTGCTGGCCGGGGCCGCCGCCGAAGTGGGCGCGCCGGCTTCCTTGGTGACGGCCATCCGTGCCGCCGAAACCGGGCGCTTCGCCGCCGAAAAGCTCGCCGAACTCGGCTTGACCGTGGATTTTCATCGCGCGCTCGCCCTGCGCGCCTGGGCCAGCCTCAACCGGCGCTATCCGGGCTGCTTCGAACTCGATGTGCTGGTCTGCGATACCGAGGGCCGGACCCTGCTCGTTCTGTCGCACGCCGAGGCCCTGGATCGGTTTGGAGGCGGGCGGCCATGACGCCCTGTCAGGTCGTCGGCGTGCATGACGACGGCGTGGCCGGCCTCGCGGCGCTCGCCCAGGAATGCTTGCGCGCGGCCGACTTGGTCATCGGCGCGCCCCATCAGTTGCGCGCCGTCGCGACGCTGCTGCCGGAACAGGCCGAACGGCGCGACGCGCACGGTCGCGTCACCGTCGTGGCGACTTGGGTCGAGGAGGCATTGAATGCCGGGCGGCGAGTGGTGGTGCTCGCCACCGGCGATCCGCTCTACTTTGGCATCGCCGCTGGTTTGATCGCCGCGCTGGGGCGCGAGCGGGTCCACGTCGTGCCGGCGCTGTCCAGCGTGCAATTGGCCGCGGCCCGCCTCGGTCTGCCCTGGCAGGATGCCAGGCTGGTTTCGGTCCATGCCGCCGACGCCGGCGAATGGGCGCCCGGCGCCCGCCACGATCACGGTTTGGCGCCACTGGCGCGGGCGGTTGCCCGGCACGATCTGCTGTTCTGTCTGACCTCGCCGGCCAACGATCCGGCGCGCATCGCCCGCTTGCTGTTGGCGGCCGGATTGGGCGAGGCGTTTCGCCTCGACGTGGCGACGCGCCTCAACGCGCCCGACGAAGCGTTATTCACCGATCTCACGCCGGCGGCGATGGCGGAGCGGACCTTTCCCGCGCCCAACGTGCTGGTGCTGCGCCGCGTCGCGCCGCGTCCACCGCGCCCGCGGTTCGGCATCGAGGATGGCGAGTATGCTCAGCGCCAGCCGGAGCAGGGTTTGCTCACCAAGCTCGAAGCGCGCGCCGTCGCGCTCGCCAAGCTGCGCCTCGATCCCGCCGCCCTGGTGTGGGACATCGGCGCCGGCGCCGGCACGGTCGGTCTCGAAGCGGCCTTGCTGTGCCCGGATGGCCACGTTTACGCCATCGAGAAAAACCCAGCCGACAGCGCCAACGCCCGTGCCAACGCCCGCCGTTTCGGCATCCTCAATTACACTCTGGTCACGGATCGGGCGCCGGCGCAACTGGAAACCTGGCCCGATCCCGACGCGGTGTTCATCGGCGGTTCGAGTGGCGCCCTGTCGGTGTTGATCGAACGGAGTCTTGCCCGCCTCAAGCCAGGTGGCCGGCTGGTGATCAATGTCGTCACCTTCGAGAATCTCGCCAGCGCCATGGCCGCCGCGCGAACCAGTGGCCTGCGTTGGGAGGTGCTGCAACTGTCGGCGGCGCGCGGCCAGCCCATTCTTCAATTGCACCGCTTGGCCGCGCAAAACCCGGTATGGATCGTGGTCGTTACGAAGGAGTTCACATGAAGCCAGTGCTAGGTCGCCTGATCGGCGTTTCCATGGGGCCGGGCGATCCCGATCTGATCACCCGGCGGGCTTGGACGGCGCTATCCGGCCCGGCGCGATGGACCTATCCGGTGAAGAAGGAAGGGGAGCGGTCCTTTGTGCTCGATATCGCCCAACGCGGCGGATTGGCGGTGCCGGCCGATGCATTGCCGCTGGTGTTTCCGATGACCACCCAGGCCGAGCTGTTGGCCCGCGCCTGGCTGCGCGCGGCCACACTGACGGTCGAACGGCTGGCCGACGGGCAGGACGTGCTGTTCCTGGTCGAAGGCGATGCCTCGACCTATTCCACGTTCGGTCATCTGGCCCGCGCCGTGCGTCAGTTGCAGCC
>JAGRHI010000097.1:869-7478 GCA_020445045.1 Candidatus Competibacteraceae bacterium | reverse complement strand
GCCGACGAGGCGTTGGCGGTGTTACCCGCTTCCTACGGGGTCGAGGTCGTCGACCGCATGCTCGACCAATTCGACAGCCTGGTCCTGCTCAAGATCAAGCCGATGCTCGACGAGCTGCTGGATCTCCTGGAGCGACGCGGTATCGTCCAACACGCGGTGTATGTGGAAAAGGTCGGTACCCCCGAGGAGCGCGTGGTGCGGAACGTGTTGTCGTTGCGCGATGAAACCGTGCCTTATCTGTCGCTGTTGTTGGTCAGGAATCCCCTGCGCCCCAAGCAGCCGATTCCGCGCGGTTGCCGCCCCCGGCGGGTTCGCGAGGCCGCCGCGTGAGACATCACCTGCCGTTCGGCCCGGAGCGGGTGGCGGTGGTGAGCCTCACTCGTTCCGGGATCGTCCGGGCCGGCCGCGTGATCGCGGTTCTACCCGGCGCTTGGCTGTTTGCCCCGGAAAAATTCCGCGTCGAGGCCGAAGCCGCCGCTCCCGGCGCCGCCACCTGTTTCGCCGGCAAGACCGCCGACCAGATCCCGATGCTGTTCGCGCGGTTCGACGGCATCGTCGCCATCGTCGCGCTGGGGATCGTGGTGCGGCTGATCGCGCCGCATTTGCGCGACAAGGCCCACGATCCCGGCATCGTCGTGCTCGACGAGGGCGGCCGTTTCGCCATTCCCGTGTTGTCCGGTCATATCGGCGGCGCCAACGCGCTGGCCGCGCTGCTGGCCGAGCGGATCGGCGCCACGCCTGTATTCACCACGGCTTCCGACAGTCGCGGCACCCTGGCGGTCGATCTGCTCGGTCGCGAGTTCGGCTGGCGCATCGAAGCGCCCAAGGACAACGTTACCCGCGCCAGCGCCGCCGTGGTCAATGATGAGCCGGTGGCCCTGGTGCAGGAGGCTGGTACCCGTCATTGGTGGACGCGCGCGGCGCCGCTGCCGGCCAACCTGCGGATCCGCGCCACCTTGGAGGACATCGACCCGGCGGCTTTCGCGGCCGTGTTGTGGATCAGCCGACGTGCCGTGCCGGACCTGCCGGCGGCGCTGACCGCCAAGCTGGTGACCTACCGCCCACCGGAGGAAGCGGAATGAATACGGCGAGTACGGTTCCTCCGCGCCTTGCCCTCGGTCTCGGCTGCGATCGCGGCACGCCGATGGCCACCTTGGCGCGAGTCGTCGATGAAGCGCTGGCCGAGGTGGCGCGGCAAGCGGGCGAACGTCTGGAAATCGCCGCCGTCGCCAGTATCGACCTCAAGGCCGACGAGGTGGGCCTGCTGGAGCTGGCCCACGCCCGCGGTTGGTCGCTGTGCTTTTACCCGGCGGCGCGGCTGGCGGTCGTGCCGGTGCCGCATCCCTCGGAAACCGTGCGCCGCCATACCGGCACGCCTTCGGTGTCGGAGGCGGCCGCGCTGCTGGCCGCCGGAACGCGCGGGCCAGCCGCCATGAGTCAGTTGCTGGTCGCGAAACATCGGGTGCGCGGCCTTGATGGGCGCAGCGCCACGGTCTCGGTTGCAAGGATCATTCCCTGATGACGACCTCATGTCCCACCGGCAGGATTTCCCTCGTCGGCATCGGTCCGGGTAGTCTGGACCATATGACGCCGGCGGCGCGCCAGGCGATCGTGGAGGCCGATACCGTGATCGGCTACGCCACCTACATCAAACTGATCGAACCCTTGCTCGATGGCAAGGCAGTGATCAAGAAAGCGATGACCGAAGAGATCGAGCGCGCCCTTGCGGCCCTGGATCACGCTCGCCAGGGCCGGCGGGTGGCACTGGTGTGCTCTGGCGATGCCGGCGTGTACGGCATGGCCGGACCAACCTACGAGGTGTTGTTCGAAGCGGGTTGGACGCCGAACTCGAACATCGAGGTCGAGGTCATCCCCGGCGCCTCGGCGCTCAACAGTTGCGCCGCGCGGGTCGGCGCGCCGTTGACGCACGATTTCTGCGCCATTTCGCTATCCGACCTGCTGACGCCATGGCCAGTGATCGCGCGCCGGCTCCACGCCGCCGCCGTCGCCGATTTCGTGGTGGCGCTCTACAACCCGAAGAGCGGACGGCGCGGCGAGCAGATCGTGCATGCCCAAGCGATCTTCCTGGCCCATCGCGACCCGCGAACGCCGGTCGCCATCGTCAAGTCCGCTTACCGCGCCAAACAGCGGGTGAATCTGGCCACGCTCGCCGATCTCGCGGAATGCGAGATCGGCATGTCGTCCACCGTGCTCATCGGCAACAGCCACACCTTCGTCCGCGACGGCCTGATGGTCACGCCGCGCGGCTATGCCCACAAGTACGACGTCACCAGCGGTGAACCCAGGGAAGGCGAGCGGCGCGGCCGTTCGCTGTCCACTGGTCTGGTGGGTTGGCGCGCGGCCCTGCGCGAGAACACGGCACCGCCCGAGGTACTGGCCGCGCGGCTCGGCTTGCCCGAGGCTTACCTGCGGTACGTGCTGAACGAAACCACGATCGTTTGAGTCGTTCGTTCCAAGGCCGTTCGCGTTGCTGCGTTGCCGCTTTGCATTTGGCGGCGGGCATGAGTACAATTTACTATTTTCCGCATAGCCCGACTTCAGCTTTTTTCGCCCAAGACCATGAATGAGGTGATGGTTTAATGCCTGCCGTGAAAGTCAAAGATAACGAGCCGTTTGATGTCGCGTTGCGCCGCTTCAAGCGTTCCTGTGAAAAAGCCGGTGTGCTGTCCGAAGTGCGCCGCCGCGAGTTTTACGAAAAGCCCACCCAGGAACGCAAACGCAAGCGAGCCGCCGCCGTCAAGCGCCACTTGAAGAAGCTTTCCCGGGAAGCCGCTCGCCGTATCCGTCTGTTCTGAAGTAAACCTCCCATCGCCCCTCCCGTTCGCGAGTTCACCGTCATGTCCCTCAAAGACCGCATTCAGGATGACATGAAAACCGCCATGCGCGCCAAGGACAAGGAACGCCTCGGTGCGATCCGCCTGATTCTGGCCGCCGTCAAGCAGCGTGAGGTGGACGAACGCATCGAACTGAACGATGCTCAAATGCTCGGCGTGCTGGAAAAGATGATCAAGCAGCGCCGGGAATCACTGGTCCAGTATCAAAACGCCGGCCGTGAGGACCTGGCCGCCAGGGAATCCTTCGAAATCGAGGTGATCCAATCCTACCTACCGGCGCCGCTGAGCGAAGCGGACCTCGACACCCTCATCGCCAACGCCATTGCCGTGACCGGCGCTCAATCGGTGCGCGATATGGGTAAAGTCATGGCCCTGATCAAGGATCAAGCGCAAGGCCGGGCTGACATGGCCGCGGTCAGTGCCCGGGTCAAGGCCCGTTTCAACCTCTGAACAGAATCGGTGTCGCGCCGGCGCGCTTCGAACCGCCGATTTTTTCCTTGCACCCGACCGCTGACGGTTGGGCGCCGGTCCGCTAGGCTTTGCGGATATGGCTGGCCGCATACCGCAGGACTTCATCGATCGATTGCTTAGCCGAGTGGATCTCGTCGAGATCGTCAACGCTCGGGTGCCGTTGCGTCGAATGGGCCGTGAATTCATGGCCTGCTGTCCGTTCCACGCCGAAAAAACCCCGTCGTTCACGGTCAGCCCGCGCAAGCAGTTCTACCATTGCTTCGGTTGTGGCGCTCACGGTACCGCCATCGGCTTTCTGATGGCTTACGAGCGGCTGGAATTTCCAGACGCGGTCGAGGATCTGGCCCGCCAGGTCGGGTTGGACGTCCCCAAGACCGGCGGCGGCCCGAGTGGCTCCGGCTCATTCCGGCCATTGCTGGACTGGTTGACCCAGGCCGACCGTTTCTTCCGCCAGCAGTTGCGCGAACATCCGGCCCGGCAACGGGCGGTCGACTACCTGCGCCAGCGTGGGTTGACCGGTCAGATCGCCGCCTCGTTCGGGATCGGTTACGCGCCGCCCGGCTGGAGCAACCTGAGCCGGGTACTGGGCGAAGCCGGCGCCACGGTTCAGGATCTGATCGACGCCGGTCTGGCCAGTCGCGACGAGCAGGGGCGGCCGCGCGACCGGTTCCGCGACCGCATCATGTTCCCGATCCGCGACCGTCGCGGCCGGGTCATCGCCTTCGGCGGGCGGGCACTGGACGGCGACACCACGCCCAAGTATCTCAATTCCCCGGAGACGCTGGTATTTCATAAGGGCGCCGAGTTGTACGGCCTGCACGAGGCTCGCATCCATACCCAGCGCTTGCGGCGGTTGGTGGTGGTCGAAGGCTACATGGATGTGGTGGCGCTGGCCCAGCATGATATCCCCTACGCCGTTGCCACGCTGGGCACGGCCACCACCCCCGAGCATGTCGAGCGGTTGTTTCGCACGGTCAGTGACTTGGTGTTCTGTTTTGACGGCGACCGCGCCGGGCGGGCGGCGGCGACGCGGGCCTTGGAAGTCGCGCTGCCGTTCCTGCGCGACGGCCGGCAGATCGGTTTTCTGCTGCTGCCCGAAGGCGAGGACCCGGATACGCTGATCCGGCGGGAAGGCCGGGCGGGGTTCGAGCGGCGACTGGAACAAGCCGTGCCACTGGCTGATCATTTATTCGCCGAACTGCGCGTCCAGGCCGATCCCAACACGCTGGCTGGACGCGCCCGCTTGGCCGAACTGGCCCGGCCGCTGTTGGAAAAGCTGCCCGAAGGGCATTTTCGGGATCTGATGGTGGAACGTCTGCGCCAGGAAGCGCAACTAATGCATACTCGTCTGCGGCTTCCGATGAGTGGAACCGTCGACCTCGCCCGGCACAACCTGCAACTGACGCGCACCCCGCTGCGCAAGGCGATTGCCCTGCTGCTTTATCGCCCCGAACTGGCGCGGGCGGTGATGGCGGACGATCCCGCCCTGCGGAGCGGCGAACCAGGCGTGAAACTGTTGGCCGAATTGATCGGCGGTTTGCGCGCCAACCCCGATTTGAGCATCGCCGCGCTGCTGGAGCGCTATCGCGATACCCGCGAGGGTGCGATCCTGGAGCGGTTGGCCCAGTGGCGGTTGGAAATACCGGAAGAAGAATATCAGTTTGAACAAGAGTTTGCCGACATCGTTACCTACCTGCGTCGGCGCAATGACCCGCGAGAACATTTGCTGGAAACGCTGCTGCTGCGCGGGACGCCGCGCGCGCTCAGCATTGAGGAACGGGAAGAATTGCGGAGCCTGGGCAAACCACAAAAAATCTAACTTTGTAATTGTTTCCAATTATTAGCTTGGTTTTTGTGATAGCCTCATTCGTTTAACTTTTTTATTTCTCTCAGTATGTGAACAGGTCATGAGCGAGCAGCAACAGTCGCAATTAAAGAAATTGATCGCCCGCGGCAAGGAAAAGGGGTTTCTGACCTATGCCGAGGTGAACGACCATCTGCCCGATGATATCGTCGATCCCGAACAGATCGAAGACATCATCGCGATGATCAATGACATGGGCATTGAAGTCCACGAATTTGTGCCCGACACCGAGACCCTGTTGCTCAATGAGAACCCGGCCAGCGCCGACGACGATGTGGTCGCCGAGGAAGCCGCCGCCGCGCTGGCCGCCGTGGACAGCGAGTTCGGCCGTACCACCGATCCGGTGCGGATGTACATGCGCGAGATGGGTACGGTCGAATTGCTGACCCGCGAGGGCGAAATTCAGATCGCCAAGCGTATTGAGGAAGGGATGGGTCAGGTGCTATCGGCGCTGGCCAATTACCCGTTGACGACCAGCGAGTTGCTGCGGATTTACGATTCGATCAGCGACAACGGTACCCGACTGACCGATGTGATCAGTGGTTTCCAGGATGTCGAAGAGGCGGCTCCGCCGATATCGGAGGAAGAAGTGCCGCTTGCCACGGATGACCCGGATGTGGTGGTTGACGAGGACGAGGAGAACGAGGAGAACGAGGAGAACGAAGAGAAGAAGGACGAAGAGGAAGAGAGCGAAGAGGGAGAGAACGAAGAAGACGAGGAAGAGCAAGGCGTGGTCGAAAGCGGCCCCGACCCCGAGGAAACCGCCCGCCGTTTCGAGGAACTGCGCGCGCTCTACCATGAAACTCAGTCCAGCGCGGACGAACTCGGTTTGCAACACCCGCAAACTCAGACACTGCGCCAGCAGCTCGGCGAGCGTTTCCTGCAATTTCGGCTGGTGCCGAAGGCCCTCGACCAGTTGATCGCCAACCTGCATGAAATGGCCGAGCGCATCCGTTCCCGCGAAAGGGAAGTCATGCATATCTGCGTCGGCAAGGCCCAGATGCCGCGCAAGACGTTTATCACCTCGTTCCCGCAGAACGAGACCCGGCTGGACTGGGTGGACGAACAGATTCAGGCCGGCAAGAAATATTCATCCTTGCTGGCGGCCCAGCGTGACGATGTGCTGGCGGCGCAGCGCCGATTGCAGGCGATTGAAACGGAAGCGCGGCTGTCGATCCACGAAATCAAGGATATCAACCGCCACATGTCGATCGGAGAAGCCAAGGCGCGGCGGGCCAAGAAAGAGATGGTCGAGGCTAACCTGCGCCTGGTGATTTCCATCGCCAAGAAGTACACCAACCGTGGTTTGCAGTTCCTGGATTTGATCCAGGAAGGTAACATCGGGCTGATGAAGGCGGTGGACAAGTTCGAATACCGGCGCGGCTACAAGTTTTCGACCTACGCCACCTGGTGGATCCG
>JAGRHI010000097.1:0-820 GCA_020445045.1 Candidatus Competibacteraceae bacterium | reverse complement strand
CGCACCATCCGCATTCCGGTGCATATGATCGAAACCATCAACAAGCTGAACCGGATTTCCCGGCAGATGTTGCAAGAGATGGGTCGCGAGCCGACTCCGGAGGAGTTGGCCAAGCGCATGGAGATGCCGGAGGACAAGGTGCGCAAGGTGCTGAAAATCGCCAAGGAACCGATTTCGATGGAAACGCCGATCGGCGACGACGAAGATTCGCACTTGGGTGACTTCATCGAGGACCTCATGGTCATGTCGCCGGTGGAAGCGGCCACGGTCGAAGGGTTGCGCGAATCCACTCGCGAGGTGCTGTCGACGCTGACCCCGCGTGAAGCCAAGGTGCTGCGGATGCGGTTCGGCATCGACATGCCGACCGATCATACCCTGGAGGAAGTCGGCAAACAGTTCGACGTGACCCGCGAGCGCATCCGCCAGATTGAAGCCAAGGCCCTGCGTAAGCTGCGGCACCCGAACCGTTCGGAGCAACTGCGCAGCTTCCTGGATCTGGACTGAATCGCTGGCGGGCGTTCCGCGGGCCGGGTAAAATTTCACGATCACGGGCCCTTAGCTCAACGGTCAGAGCAGGGGACTCATAATCCCTTGGTTGTAGGTTCGAATCCTACAGGGCCCATCAAATAAAACAAAACATGGGGTTATGTGAAAACATAGCCCCTTTCTTTTTTCTTGTTCTCCACTTTGCAAGGCGTGGTTGGATGGACTCTTGGTGACCTCTATAAACAGACACATGGATTGATTCTCAACCCATATGTCTGTTTACAGTCAAGGCCAAGCCCGCGGCGAAAGTGAGAGCTGGACCCCAGGGGTTGGA
>JAGRHI010000096.1 GCA_020445045.1 Candidatus Competibacteraceae bacterium | reverse complement strand
TTCGGCGTCGCTGGCATGGCGGCCTCGCCGACCATCAACATATCCTTGTTGGCGGCCACCGTCTTTGCGCCAACGCCGGACACCTTACTCAAATCCTCCACGGACTTGAAGGGACCGTTGGCCTCCCGATACTTCACGATTTCGGCTGCTTTCTTCGGACCGATCCCCTTCAACCCCTCCAACTGCCCAGCGGTTGCCGTATTGATATCGATCGCTTGCGCGAACACCACGGCGGAACAGAAAGCCAGCAACAAGCCAAAGATCACACTTATCAATCTCATCAGCATCCTCCGAAAATATGAAATTGGAGATTGTGTCTTGCTGGCGCGCCCGCGCCAGCACTCATAACATAGACAAGAAAAATACGAATGCAACTTGGATGAAGCTCATTGCGACAAAAACGCTAGAAATGATGCAAAAGTACCATTTTTAGCGGAAAACTTGGCGGTTCGTACCGTCACAACAAAATCCGCTAAGCACTAGTTTTCATTACCAGGTCGGGTATCGGCTTGATCGTGCTCCACTGCAGGCAACTAGGGCAACACCAGTGCAGGGATTTGACGACGAAACCGCAGTTATCGCAGCGGTAACGGGCGGCATTGTTGAGCATCTGCGTGCTGATACAGTGCAAGGCTTTCAAGTCGGCGTATTCCGTGCCCTCGCCCCGCCCCAACTTGATCTCGACCAGCCGGCGCAGTCCGAGCAGGGTCGGATACTCCCGTAGTTCGCGTTCGAGAAACCGCAACGCCGCCGCCTCGCCTTCCTGTCGCAGCAACCATTCGGCCAACGCATCCGTGATCCGTCCGCCGTGGTCCCGTTGCTGGACATCACGCAGGTAGGCCACCCATTGATCGAGATGACCCAACGTACCGTAGCACTGGCCGAGAGGGGCGATCACTTCCGGAAAATAGCCGCGATCCTGCCGTTCGACCGCCTGAAAAGCCAGGATCGCTGCCTGATGGTCGCCCGCGCGCATCGCCAGATTGCCCAGCAGCAGGTTGGCCCGAGTGCAATTCGGATCACGGGCCAGCGCGTCGAGCAGCCATGTTTTCACTTCGGCAAGTTCGTTGCGCGAATTCGCTTCCTCGGCCAATTCACAGCAGAAATGCGCGGTCTGCCGTCGCCTGGACTCACCGCCGATCCGCTCCAGCCGATCACAATAGGTAATCGCCTGGCGCCAATCCTTTTCCTGCTGCAAGATGTGGATCAGGCGGGACAGCGCCACTTCCATGTGATCGGGCTGGTCCACCAACTCCTGAAACAAGGTCTCGGCCCGGTCGAACAAGCCAGCGCGCAAATAATCCTCGCCCAGTTCCAACATGGCCCGGCGGCGCTGATCGTCGGTCAGGTTGGTTCGTGTGATCAGACTACCGTGGATATGGATCGCCCGGTCCACTTCACCGCGACGGCGGAACAGGTTTCCCAAGGCCAGATGCGTTTCGGCGGTATCCTGATCCACATCGGCCATGCGGGTAAAAACCTCGATGGCTTGATCCGGCTTATCGTCGATCAGGTAATTCAAGCCCTTGAAATACTCGGCGCTGCGCCCGGCCGCATCGCTCCGCCGCGCGCGGTCGCGCCGGGCCGCCCACCAGCCTGAGGCAGCGGCAACAGGCAACAACAACCACAGTAATTCCATCATGGCCCAGCGAAGCAGCGCCGGTCGCTCAACGCATTTCCCGACCTGCTTTCCTGACCAACAAGTTGATTTCCTGCTCCTTGCCGGATACAGCCTGACGCAACCGGGCCACCTGCCAGCGCAATGGCAACACGACGAAAACGCCAATCAGCGCGGTCACCACGACGCCGGCGGCGAAAGCGCACACCACCACCAGCGCCAGCGACATCTTTGCCTCACCCTCGCCCAACAGGTATTTGACGGTCACGGCATCGGCATTGAGCGTGGAAAATTCCACCCCCAACAGCAATACGATCAGCAGAATGGCGGCAATCAGAATGAATTTAATCCAGAACATCAGCTTCCTCCACCGCCGGAGCGGCTTGAAATCGATAGAACGAAAAAGCCTATTGATTTTCGAGCATTCTTCCAGCCCCTCAACAAAAAACCCACTCTATACCGTGGGTTTTTGAACGGCCAATGACAGCCGACTACCTGCCGGATCGATGAAAATATCACAAAAATCCATCGCCACCGTCATGATAAGCGTGGTAGTCGTTGACTCGTTCTCGCAACTCCTTACCCGGTTTGAAGTGTGGCACATATTTGCCGGTCAGCGTCACGGCATCGCCGGTTTTAGGGTTGCGGCCGATCCGCGGGGGGCGAAAATGCAGCGAAAAACTCCCAAAACCACGAATTTCGATCCGCTCGCCACCAGCCAGCGATTCGCTCATCTGCTCCAACATGGTCTTGACCGCTTGTTCCACATCCTTATAGGGAACATCGCCGCGTTTGCGCGCGAGAATCTCGATTAGTTCCGATTTCGTCATGAAGCCCCCCATCGAAAAAAATACCCACGCCCTCCCTCCCGTGTGGGAGAGAGGCGATTATTACAATCCCTATTCGTCTTGCGAACCCATCTGCTCCTTGAAAATATCACCCAAGGTCGCGCCGGTACTGGATTTCCGGCTGTAATCCTGCATGACCTCCGCTTCCTCGGCCATGTCCTTGGCCTTGATCGACAAGGTAATGGTGCGATTCTTGCGATCGACGCCGATGAATTTTGCCTCGATTTCCTCGCCTTCCTTCAACAGCGATCGGGCATCGTCAACCCGCTCGCGTGATAGCTCGGAAGCGCGCAGCGTCCCCTCGACACCGTTGCCCAGATCAACCATGGCCCCCTTGGAATCCACCGAGACGACACGGCCCATGATCACGCTGCCCTTGGGATGATCGGCGACGAAATTAGAGAACGGGTCCTTATCGAGCTGCTTGATACCCAACGAAATGCGCTCGCGCTCGGGATCGACCGCCAGCACCACCGCCTCGACTTCCTGGCTCTTCTTATACTGACGCACCGCTTCCTCACCGGGCATATTCCAGGAAATGTCGGATAAATGCACCAGACCGTCGATGCCACCGTCCAGGCCGATGAAGATACCGAAATCGGTAATCGACTTGATCTTGCCAGAGACGCGATCGCCCTTGGCGTGACTCTGGTCGAACTCTTCCCAGGGATTCTGCTGGCACTGTTTCATGCCCAGCGAAATGCGGCGACGGTCTTCGTCGATGTCGAGTACCATCACCTCGACTTCATCGCCCAGCGCCACCACCTTGTTCGGGTTCACGTTCTTGTTGGNNTCCAGTCCATCTCGGAAACGTGGACCAAACCTTCGACGCCTTCCTCGATCTCCACGAAGCAACCGTAGTCGGCGATGTTGGTCACCTTGCCGAACACCCGCGTCCCGACCGGATAACGGCGGGCCAACGCGATCCAGGGATCGTCGCCCAGTTGCTTGAGGCCCAGCGAAACACGGTTACGCTCGCGGTCGAACTTGAGCACCTTGACTTGGATGTGATCGCCGACGGCAACCACCTCGGAAGGATGCTTGACCC
>JAGRHI010000429.1:530-2493 GCA_020445045.1 Candidatus Competibacteraceae bacterium | reverse complement strand
ACGTGGTCCGCGCCAATGTCTACTCTCGCGACCGCGTGGTGCTCTGGTCCACCGAAAAGCCGCTGGTGGGCCGGCAATTCCCCGAAAACAACCCGGAACTGGACGAAGCCCTAGGTGGCCATCTGGCCTTCCACACCGGACGGGTCGCGGCCCATGACAAGAGCGAGCACATCCTGTTCGCTCCAGAAGTGGAGGAATTCGTCGAAAATTACATCCCCATCCATGGACCGGACGGCGCCGTGGCCGGGGTGGTCGAACTCTATAAACTGCCACGCATTCTCTGGGAAACCATCGCCCGGGGTCAGCGGCTGATCTGGATCAGCGCGGCGCTGGGCGGATTGTTTCTCTATGCGGTGCTGTTCTGGATCGTGCGCCGCGCCAGCCGAACGATCGTGGACCAGCAGCAAGCGCTGGTCGAGGCCGAACAGTGGGCGATGGTCGGCGAACTGGCCGCTGCGGTGGCGCACAGCCTGCGCAATCCGTTGGCGGCCATCCGCTCTTCCGCCGAATTGGCCGTTGAAAGCGAAGACGCCGCGACCCGCGAATGCCTGGGCGACATCATCGTTCAGGTGGACCGCATGGAAACCTGGATTCGTGACTTGCTGCTCTACTCGCACCAGCCCGACGGCAGCGCTCAAACCGCCAATCTGAACGAAACGCTCAGGCAGAGTTTGGCCGGATTCGGCGACCGCTTCGCCCGGCGGAACGTCGCCTTGCAGGTCACCTTGCCGGAACCGTCGCCACAGGTGCGCGCCGATCCGCACCTGCTGGGACAGGTATTCAACAGCCTGCTTGCCAACGCTCTGGAGGCGATGCCAAACGGCGGTCAACTGCGAGTGAGCGTGGAGCGGCGCGGCCGCCAGATCACCCTGGCCATGAACGATACGGGGATCGGCCTGTCGTCCAAACAACTGGCCGGTGTCTTCAAACCCTTCGTCAGCCACAAGCAACGGGGACTGGGCGTGGGTCTGGCGCTGGCGCGGCGCATCGTCCAGCGCTACGGTGGCCGGCTTGAACTGCGCAGCCAGCCCGGCGCGGGCGCCACCGCTTTCCTGCAATTGCCCCTGGCCGAGTGAACCCCATGCCGCACGCCGTACTGATCATCGACGACGAGGAAACCCTGGCCAAGAACATCCGCGCCTATCTGACCCGCCACGGCTATGAAGCCCGCGCGGTCGGCAGCGGCGAGGAAGGACTGGCCGTGCTGGACAGTTTCAATCCTGACCTGATCTTGCTGGATTTCCAGTTGCCAGGTATGGACGGCCTGGAGATCCTGCGCCGCGTCCGCACCGCCGCTCGTCATGTCAAAGTGGTGATGATGACCGCTCATGGCGGGGTGCCGGTCGCGGTGGACGCCATGAAAGCCGGCGCTTACGACTACCTGACCAAGCCGCTGGCGCTCGGTGAACTCAAATTGCTACTGGACAAGGCAATCGGTCAGGAACAACTGGAAGGCGCCCTCGCCTACTACCAGAGCCGGCAGGCGGAGCGCAGCGGACTCGACAAACTGCTTGGCGAATCGCCACCCATGCAGGCGCTCAAACGCAAAATCCGACAATTCATCGAGGCGGAAGAGCGGCTGACCGAGGGCGAACCGCCGGCGGTGCTGATCACCGGCGAAACCGGCGCCGGCAAGGAACTGGTGGCGCGCGCCTTTCATTTCGAGGGACCGCGCCGCGACCGACCCTTCGTCGAATTGAGCTGCGCGTCCATCCCCACGCCACTGCTGGAGGCCGAATTGTTCGGCTTCGAGCGCGGTGCCTTCACCGATGCCAAGGAACGCAAACTGGGACTGGTGGAAACCGCCCATGGTGGCACCCTGTTTCTGGACGAAATCGGCGAGATGGAACCGGCGCTGCAAGCCAAGTTGCTTAAATTGCTGGAGGATCGCAGCCTGCGCCGGCTGGGCGGCCTGCGCGACCAGAAAGTGGATATCCGGGTGATCGCCGCTACCCATCAGCCG
>JAGRHI010000429.1:0-360 GCA_020445045.1 Candidatus Competibacteraceae bacterium | reverse complement strand
TGACACCAGTGGCCGAACAGGCGCTGCGGCGCTATACCTGGCCGGGCAATGTGCGGGAACTGCGCAACAGCATCGAACACGCGGTACTGCTGGCGGACGAAGGAGTGATCGACCTGGGCCATTTGGCCCTCTGCCCGGCGTTGTTGCCAATGCCCTCTCATGACGATCCCACCCTGCTTCCCGGCCCGGATTTTCCCGAAGAGGGCATCGACCTGGAAAAACTGGAGCAACGGCTGATCGTGCAGGCATTGCGCAAGACCGGCTGGAATGTCACCCGCGCCGCCAAGCTGTTAAGCCTGTCGCGGGACACGCTGCGCTACCGGATGGAGAAATACCGGCTGTCGGCCGAGGAAATCTGAC
>JAGRHI010000095.1:20792-31982 GCA_020445045.1 Candidatus Competibacteraceae bacterium | reverse complement strand
GCCGATCAACTGCACGTCGAAATGGCGCATGTCCAGCGTGCGTTTGCTGGCCTCGCGCACCACCGCGAAGGCTTCCGGCAGCAACGCGTCGAGTTTTTCGCCCTGAGCCAAACGGTTCTTGAATTCGTCGGTCTTGGCGCGCAAGTCCGCGTCGCTCAACGCCGCGATGCCCGATTCCAGGGCGTTGATGCGCTCCACCTCCTTGCGCATGCGGCGGATTACACGGTCGTTGCGACTACCAAAAATGCTTTTCAGAATATTCATCGATCGGGCGCCCTTACTTCGTCGCTCAATGCCAAAAGAGGGTCGAATGATACCCCAGCGGCGGTGGTTTTGCTCGGCCGACAGGTCCACCAAAAATGCAAGCGCGGCCTTCCGGGATCAAGCCGGAAAGCCGCGACGGGGAGACGGATGAGGGGTATCGGCGGAAAATCGGGCGGGGGATCAGCGGGTCACTTGCGCCGGCTGCAGGTAGCAAATCGGCGACTGCCGCTCGTCGCTGAAGGTGATCTCTTCCCAGGCGGCATTGTCGGCCAGCAGCGTGCGCAGCAAGCGATTGTTCAGCGCATGCCCGGATTTGTAACCGGTAAAGGCGCCGATCAAGCTGCGGCCCAACAGATACAAGTCGCCAATGGCGTCCAGGATCTTGTGCTTGACGAACTCATCCTCGTAACGAAGGCCGTCTTCGTTGAGGATGCGGTAATCGTCCACCACGATGGCGTTATCCAGCGTGCCGCCCAGCGCCAGCCGCCGCTCGCGCAGGTATTCCAGATCGCGCATGAACCCGAAGGTGCGCGCCCGGCTGACCTCCTTCACGAAAGAGGTGGTGGAGAAATCCACCACGGCGTGCTGATTGCGACCCTTGAACAGCGGGTGGTCGAAGGCGATGGTGAATTCGACCTTGAAGCCGTCGAAGGGATCGAAGCGCGCCCATTTGTCGCCCTCCTCGATCACCACCGACTGCTTGATGCGAATGAAGCGCTTGGGCGCGTTCTGCTCCTGGATGCCCGCCGACTGGATCAGGAACACGAAGGGGCCGGCACTGCCGTCCATGATTGGCACTTCGGCGGCGCTGACATCCACGTAGGCATTGTCGATGCCCAAACCCGCGAACGCCGACAGCAGATGCTCGACCGTGGCAATACGGGCTTTACCCTTGACCAGCGAAGTGGATAGTTGGGTGTCACCGACATTTTGCGGGCAGGCCTTGATTTCAACCGGTTCAGGCAGGTCGACCCGCCGGAACACAATGCCAACATCGGGCGCCGCGGGCCGCAACGTCAAATAGACCTTATCGCCGGTATGCAGACCGACGCCGGTCGCCCGAATGACATTCTTCAAGGTTCGCTGCCTAATCACGTTAGGTCCCCCAACACATCGATTGAACTGGAGCATCGCATGACAGCCGGAGTGGGCGCGGATCGCGCATCCCACACTCCGCCGGTGGACCCATCGACACCACCGGTCGTCACCGCCAACATGCATGGCGGTAAAGATACCGCAACTCGTAGCGATCCTGCAACTTTTGTTTCCAAATCGCAACTCGCTTTGTTGTTAAGTTGCGAAAAGCCGCGCTCCAATACTCAAATCGACGAGCTTCGGCCAAAACCGCCACCCAGCAGGCTACTGGGTGGCGGTCCGGCACTCGGGAACCACAAACCCGCGTTCCACTCAATCGGCTTGCCGGCGTAGAAATGCGGGAATGTCCAGATAATCCAGATGATCGGAATCAATCCGCCCCCCCTCGCTCAGACCGTCGCCGACCGCTTTCTGTCGGTTGCCGGACCGATCATGACGAGAAGAAAGTGGGTCGCCATCCCCCATGCGCTGCACCAGCTTGAAGGGTGGAATCGCTGACTCCCGTTCACGGGAACCACTGACCTGCTTGGCCGGAACACCCTGGCCGATACCCGTGGCGACAATGGTGACTCGTAATTCGTTATGCATCTCCGGATCGACCGCCATGCCGACCACCACGTTGGCATCCTCGGAGGCCAATTCCTTGATGGTGTTGCCGACCTCGTCGAACTCGCCGATGGTCACGTCCATGCCCGAGGTGATATTGACCAGCAGACCCTTGGCGCCGGCCAGGTTGACGTTCTCCAGCAAGGGGCTGGCGATCGCCGCTTCGGCCGCTTCGCGGGCGCGGCCGTCGCCGACCGCTCGACCGGTACCCATCATGGCCATGCCCATTTCGGACATGACGGTGCGTACGTCGGCAAAATCCACGTTGATCATGCCCGGCCGGGTGATCAGTTCGGCGATGCCCTGCACCGCCCCCAGCAACACGTCGTTCGCCGCCTTGAACGCGTCGAGCAGGCTGGCGCTCTTGCCCAGAACCGTCAGCAGCTTTTCGTTGGGGATGGTAATGAGTGAGTCCACGCTCTCGCCCAGTTCGCGGATCCCGTGCATGGCCACTTCCATGCGTTTCTTGCCCTCGAAGGGAAAGGGCTTGGTCACCACCGCCACCGTCAGCACGCCCATCTCCCGGGCCAGTTGCGCCACCACCGGCGCGGCCCCGGTGCCGGTGCCACCGCCCATGCCGGCGGTGATGAACACCATGTCGGCCCCCTGCAGTACTTCCTTGATTCGCTCGCAGTCTTCCTGCGCGGCCTGCCGGCCGACCTCCGGGTTGGCGCCCGCGCCCAAGCCCTTGGTGATATTGACGCCCATCTGCAAAGTCACCGGCACCGAACAGGACTTGAGCGCCTGCGCATCGGTATTGGCGCAGATGAAATCCACCCCCTCGATGTTGGCGCTCAGCATATGGTGCACGGCATTGCTGCCGCCGCCGCCGACTCCAATCACTTTAATGACGGCGCTTTCCGACTTGGTTTCCATCAGTTCGAACATAACGGCATCTCCTCGATCAATGGTTTTCGACCCAGCAAGCAATGACCAAACAGCTTAGAAATTTCCCTGAAACCAGTTTTTCATGCGGGTCCACAATCCCTTGTGGCCCACGCCCAATGTCGGACCCAGATGGGTCAGCCGGCGGTTCTCGTTACCGAACAACAACAATCCCACCGCCGTGGAGTAAATAGGATTGCAAATCATGTCCTCCAGACCGGTCACGTCGTGCGGCATACCCAAGCGCACCGGCATGTGAAAAACTTCCTCGGCGAGTTCCACGACCCCTTCCATCCTGGAACTACCCCCACTCAGCACCACGCCGGCGGCGATCAGATTCTCGAAGCCGCTGCGTTGCAGCTCTTCCCGAGCCAATTCGAAAAATTCCTCGTAGCGCGGCTCGACCACTTCGGCCAGCGCGCGACGCGACAGGGTCCGCGCCGCCCGGTCGCCGACACTGGCTACATCGATCTGCTGCTCGGGTCGCGTCAGTTGCTTGAGGCAACAGGCATGTCCGAGCTTGATGTCCTCGGCCGACTGGGTCGGGGTGCGGAACGCGACGGCGATATCGTTGGTGACCTGGTCGCCGGCGATCGGAATCACGCTGGTGTGGCTGATCGCGCCGTGGGTGAACACCGCCAGGTCAGTGGTGCCACCACCAATATCGATCAGGCAGACGCCCAGTTCCTTTTCGTCCGGGTTCAGCACCGCCCGGCTGGAAGCCATCTGCTGCAGGATGACGTCGTCCACCTCCAAGCCGCAGCGCTGCACGCACTTGACGATATTCTGGGCGGCGCTGACCGCGCCAGTGACGATATGCACCCGCGCCTCCAGCCGCACCCCGGACATCCCGACCGGGTCCTGAATGCCTTCCTGACCGTCGATGATGAACTCCTGCGGCAGGATGTGCAGGATCTTCTGGTCGGCTGGAATCGCCACCACCCGCGCCGCCTCCATCACTCGATCGACGTCTTCCGGCGTGGCTTCCCGGTTCTTGATGGCGGTCACGCCGTGCGAGTTGAGCCCGCGGATGTGGCTACCGGAAATGCCGGTATAAACCGAATGAATCTGGCAACCCGCCATTCGTTCGGCTTCGTCCACCGCGTGCTGGATCGACCGCACGGTCGACTCGATGTTGACGACCACGCCCTTTTTCAGGCCTCGCGAGGGATGCGTGCCGATGCCGACCACCTCGATGGCCCCGTCCAGGCCGACTTCGCCGACGATGACCACCACTTTCGAGGTGCCGATATCGAGCCCGACAATCAAATTCTTGTCTTCTTTCCTGGACATATCCTGGTCCTCTCCCACAATGATCTAGCCCGCCGTCGGATTCGGTGATCCGGACTTCCAGCGCACGGCAAAGCCATTGACATAACGCAAATCCACCACCGCGATTCGATCGGCCTGGGCGGCCAGTAGCCGCGGATAGACCCGCGCCAGCCGCTGTATCCGCCGCTCGAATTGCTCGCGCCCCACATACACTTCCAGGCCGGAGTCGAAGGTCAACCACCAAGCCCGCCGTTCGTCCTGCACCAGCTTCACCAGCTTCAGTCCGACCGGGTCGAGCAGGGCACGTATCTGCTGGTATGTCCCGATCAAGTCCTTTTCATGCCCGTCCGGCCCGGCTAGCCGCGGCCAGGGACCCGGTTGACGAAGCGCCGCCGGCCGGAATCGGTGACCATTCACGTCCACCATTTCCCGCTCGCCCCAGTAGCCGAAGGCGACGCGCTCGCGCAACGCGATTTCGATGGTGTCGGGCCATCCACGCCGCACCGCGATGGCCTCGACCCAGGGATTGGTCGCCAACGCCGCGTGCAAGGCGTCCAGATCGGCGTCGAAAAAGTTCTGGCCCAGATAGCCGCGCACGATGGGTTGCAAATCCGCCTCGGTCAGGTTGCGCAGCTCGCCCTCGATGCGGACCTGGCGCAGCGGAAACGCGCCAGGCTCGCGCAATTTCTCGTTCGCGACCCGCGCGCCGAAACCCACCGCCGCCAGCACCAGCGCCACACCCAACCAGCGCAGCGGCAACCGCCAAGCCTCTTTCCATGTCCCCGAGGCAACCGGGGTGTCGTGCCTGAGCGCCGTCGCGCCTCGCCGGCGCTGGCGATATCCGAACCGCATCCCGCCTCCCGCTCAGTCCGGCCGCGCCAGACTGGTCTCCAGAATCCGCCAGACCAAATCCTCGAACCCGAATCCGGCCACCCGCGCCGCCATGGGCACCAAGCTGTGATCGGTCATGCCGGGCACGGTATTGACTTCCAACAACCAGGGTTGGCCCTCGGCGTCCACCATCAAATCGACTCGGCCCCAACCGGCACCGTCCACCGCGGCGAAAGCCTGCCGCACCAAGGTTTGCAGCTCCGTTTCCCGCCATTCGGGCAGGCCGCAGGGACAGAGATAGCGAGTGTCGTTGGCATGGTACTTGGCCTCGTAGTCGTAGAAAGTGCGGGGCGTCTCCAACCGGATCAGCGGCAACGCCGCCTCGCCCAGCAGCGCGCCGGTGTATTCCTGACCTTGAATCCACGGCTCCACCAACACCGGCGAATCACAGGCGGCGGCCTGTTCCCACGCGACCTGAAACTGCTCCGAGGCATCGACCCGGCTGATCCCGATGCTGGAGCCCTCGCGGGCTGGCTTCACCGCCAACGGCAAACCCAATTCCCGCGCGGCATCCGCCAGTTCCGTCGCGCTCCCGGCCAACCGCCAGGGCGGTGTCGGCAGGCCCGCGCCTCGCCAGACCTGCTTGGTGCGCAGCTTGTCCATCCCCAGCGCCGAGGCCAGCACGCCGCTACCGGTATAAGGTAGGCCCAGAATCTCTAACGCCCCCTGAATGACGCCATCCTCGCCACCGCGCCCGTGCAGGACGATAAAAACCCGGTCGAAACCGCCGCCGGACAACACCCGCAAGATCTCGCGGTCGGCATCGACACCGTGAGCGTCCACGCCGCGCGCCAGCAGCGCCGCCAGTACCGCCTGGCCGCTCCTGAGCGACACGGCCCGCTCCGCCGACCAGCCACCCATCAATACCGCGACCTTACCGAACTCCGCCGGGTCGTCCACCACGCGCCGTTGTGTCTGTTGCATCCGCATTCTCCACTTCGAAGTGGTTCGTGATTGGTGATCGGTGCCGAGCGCTGAACCTTGGCCCTAAACCGGCAGACCGTCGCGACCCAGTTGCGCCGCCATGGCGCCGATATCGCCGGCGCCCATCAACAGCAGCAGGTCGCCGTCGCTCAACAGATCGGGCAGCGCCGCCGGCAAATCGGCGGTTTGCTCGACGAAGACCGGATCGACCTTGCCGCGCACTCGGATCGCCCGACTCAGGCCGCGGCCATCGGCGCCGGCGACCGGCTTCTCTCCGGCGGGATACACGTCCAACAGAATCAGCGTATCCACCCCGGACAGCACCTGGGCGAAATCGTCGAACAGATCGCGGGTGCGGCTGAAACGATGCGGCTGGAACGCCAGCACCAGCCGCCGTTGCGGCCAGGCGCCGCGCACCGCTTCCAGCACCGCCTGAATCTCCCGCGGATGGTGACCGTAATCGTCCATCAGCGTCGCGTGCCCGCCACCGGGCAAGGCTAGTTCGCCGTGCTGCTGGAAACGCCGACCAATGCCCTGAAAATTCAGCAGCGCGCGACGGATGGCGGTTTCCGCCACCCCCAGCTCGCGCGCCACCGCGATCGCCGCCAGCGCGTTCAACACGCTATGCCGACCAGGCAGGTTCAGGGTGACCGGCAGCGGCGCGCTCAGGCCGGGCAGGTGCGCCAGGAAGCGGGTGCGCAATCCTTCCTGAACGATGTCGCTGGCACGGGCGTCGCAATCCTCGCCGGTACCGTAGGTCAGTGCCGGTCGGCTCAATCGCGGCAGGATCGAGCGCACCTGCGGATCGTCGGCGCACAATACCGCCAGTCCGTAAAACGGCAGGTGCTGCAGGAACTCGACGAAGGCTTCGCACAACCGCTCGAAATCGCCGCCGTAGGTGGCCAAATGATCGGCGTCGATATTGGTCACCACCGCCAGCATCGGCTGCAAGAACAGGAACGAAGCATCGCTTTCGTCGGCCTCGGCCACCAGGTAGCGTCCAGCGCCGAGCCGGGCGTTGGCGCCGGCGCTGTTCAGCCGCCCGCCGATCACGAAGGTCGGGTCCAACCCACCCTCGGCCAGCAGACTGGTGATCAGGCTGGTGGTGGTGGTCTTGCCATGAGTTCCGGCCACGGCGATGCCATAGCGGAAACGCATCAGTTCGGCCAGCATCTCGGCGCGCGGCACGACTGGAATGCGCGCCGCCCGCGCCGCCATTACCTCCGGGTTGTCCTCGGCCACCGCGCTGGAAATCACCACCGCGTCGCAACCCGTGATGTGCGCGGCGGCATGACCCAGGTGCACAGTCGCGCCCAAGCGTTCCAAGCGCGCGGTGATCGTGCTGGCGCGCAGGTCGGAACCGGATACGTCATAACCCAGATTCAACAGCACCTCGGCGATACCGCTCATGCCGGCCCCCCCGATGCCCACGAAGTGGATGCGCCGGATCCGGCGCATGTCGCGCCACGCTTCGGGAATGGTCATCAATGCCGGGTTTTCCATCCTCGATTCTCGTTCTCGTTTACGGGTCAGGAGCGCGTCCGCTCCAGACAGGCTTGCGCCACCTGCTCGGCGGCTTCCGTCTTGGCCAAGCACCGCGCCGCTTCGGCCATGGCCAGCAGGCGCTGGCGATCGCCGAGCAACTCGCGCAACAGCGCGGCCAGACGTTCGGCGTCGAGTTCCGCTTGCTGGACCACCCGCGCCGCGCCACCTTGTTCCAGAAACCGAGCGTTGGCGGTCTGATGGTCGTCCACCGCAAAGGGAAACGGCACCAGGACCGCGCCGATACCCACCGCCGCCAGTTCGGCCACGGTCAGCGCTCCGGCGCGGCACAACACCAGATCGGCCCAACCGTAGGCCGCGGCCATGTCTTCGATGAACGGTGTCAATCGCGCCGTCACTCCCGCTTCCCGGTAGGCGGTCGCCGCCGTCTCGTGCAACTGACCGCCGGCCTGATGCCAGACTTCCGGGCGTTCCGTGCCGTCCCATAGCGCCAAGGCGCGCGGCACCAATCGATTCAGCGCCAACGCCCCCTGACTGCCGCCGAGCACCAGCAGCCGGGGTGAACCGACGCGCTCGGCGAAGCGTTCGGCCGGCGGCGGCAGGGCGGCGATGGCTTCCCGCACCGGATTGCCGACGCTCACGGCATGCCGCGCCGGCGGAAACGTGCCTGGAAACGCTTCCAACACCTGATTGGCGAAACGCGCCAGCCAGGTGTTGGTCAAGCCGGCGACGGCGTTTTGCTCATGTACCACCAGCGGGATGCCCAACGCGCGCGCCGCCAAACCGCCCGGCCCACTGGCGAAACCACCCATGCCCAACACCACCGGCGGCCGCAGCCGCCGCAGGATGGCCCCGGCCTGCCACAAGGCTCGCCCGAGCATGAACGGCAGCGCCAGCAAGCGGCGCGCGCCCTTGCCGCGCAAGCCGGCCACGCCGATCCATTCGATTGGAATGCCGGCCTTGGGCACCAGCACCGCCTCCAAGCCTTGTCGGGTCCCCATCCAGGTCACCGGCACGCCACGCGCGCGCAGCCGCTCGGCCACCGCCAGGGCCGGAAACACATGGCCACCAGTACCGCCAGCCATGATCAGCACCGGCCGTATGCCATTCATTCCTTGCGTATCCTCATGGCCCGGATCTCCACATCGACTCGCAGCAGCAGCGCCAGCGCCATGCACATCACCACCACGCTGCTGCCACCATAGCTCATCAGCGGCAGGGTCAGTCCCTTGGTCGGCAACACGCCCATATTCACCCCCATGTTGAACAAGGCCTGAATACCGAACCACAGACCGATACCGTAGGCCAGATAGGCCGAAAACCGCATGTCCAGCCGCTCGGCCCGCCGCGCGATCGCGAAGGCGCGCCAGACCAGGATCATGAACAACGCCAGCACCGTCAGGATGCCGGCCAACCCCAATTCCTCGGCCAGCACCGCGAACAGGAAATCGGTATGCGCCTCCGGCAGATAGAACAGTTTCTGCACGCTCCCCCCCAAACCGACGCCGAACAGCTCGCCACGACCGATGGCAATCAGCGATTGCACCAACTGAAAGCCACCGCCGAAGGGATCTTCCCAAGGATTGACGAAGCTGAACAACCGCTCACGGCGGTAGGGCGAAGACAGAATCAGCACCGTCATGGCCGCCGCGGTCCCCACCTGCAGCGCGCCGAACTGCCAAAGATTGACGCCGGCCAGGAACACCATGCCCAGCGCGGTCGCCATCAGCACCACCACGCTGCCGAAGTCCGGCTCCAACAGTAGCAGCACCGCCAACACCGCCAGCACCGCCATCGGCCGCAACAAGGCCAGCGCCGAGGTTCGAAGATCGCCGTTGCGCAACTCCACGTCGTGGCGTTTGAGATAACCGGCGACATAAACCAGGACCAATAACTTGGCGATTTCCGAAACCTGGACATTGATGGGTCCAACGGCAATCCAGCGCATGCTGCCGTTGACTTCCCGACCGACGCCCGGCACCAGCACCAGCACCAGCAGACCCATCGCCGTCAACAAGGACAGCGGACCCGCTCGGCGCCAACGTGTCAACGGAACCTGCAAGACCACACCGGCCGCCAGTAGCCCGACCACGATAAACGCACTCTGCCGGATCAGAAAATAGAGCGGCTGGCCCATCTTGGAATCGGCGAGCGGTATCGAAGCCGAAGTCACCATGAGCAAGCCCAGCGCCAACAGCAGCACGGTCGCAACCAGTATCCAGGGATCGGGAAACGGCAGGGCGGGCCGGCTTGCGCCGGCGCGCGGTTGCTTGCCTTCTTCCCGGATCTTGCCATCGATGGTGGCGCTTAGCATTCGCTCAACCTCCGTACCGCCGCCGCGAAAACCGCGCCGCGTTCTTCGTAGCCGCTGAACATGTCGAAGCTGGCGCAGGCCGGCGATAACAGAACGCTATCACCCGGTTGGGCCAGTTGCGCCGCCCGCGCCACAGCCTGACTCATATCGATCGCCGGGTGGACCGGTACGCTGTCGCCCAGCGCGGCGGCGATCAACGGCGCGTCGCGGCCGATCAGCACCACCGCCCGCGCCTTGTCGGTCAACGCCGCGCGCAACGGCGCGAAATCCTGACCCTTGCCCTCGCCACCGGCGATCAACACCACCGAACCCGGCAAGCCGCGCACCGCCGCCACCGTCGCGCCGACATTGGTCCCCTTGGAATCGTCGAACCAGCGCACGCCGGCCCGTTCCAGCACCAGCGTGGTGCGATGCGCCAACCCAGGGAACTCCCGCAGTGCCGCCAGCATCGCTTCCCGCCGCAGGCCAAGCGCGTGACCCATGGCCAGCGCCGCCAGCGCGTTGGCTAGATTGTGATCGCCGCCGATCCGCAACGCCGACGCCGCGATCCAGCGTTCCCGACCCCGCGCCAGCCAGGTTTCGCCACCGTCCCGCCGCAGGCCGAACCCGCTCTCGTCCGGTTCACCCAGGGTAAATCGCAGCACGCGCCGACCCGGCTCGGCCATCGCCATGACCACCGGATCGTCGGCGTTCAGCACCATGACGCCGTCGCCGTGAAAGACCCGGCGCTTGGCGGCGATGTAATCGTCCAGGGTCGGATAGCGATCCATGTGATCGGGACTGATATTCAACACCGTCGCTACCCGCGCGTTCAGGCCCAGGGTGGTTTCCAACTGGAAGCTGGACAGTTCCAACACGTACAGTTCAGGCGAGAGGCTCGCCTGAACTGCTCGGCCGCGCTCCGATCCCGCTTCGTCCCGCAACCACAGCTCCAACGCCGGCGTGCCGAGATTGCCGCCGACCGCCGCCCGGACGCCAGCGCGGTCGGCCATCGCCCCCAACAGGGTCGTCACCGTGCTCTTGCCGTTGGAACCGGTGATGGCCGCCACCGGCGCCCGTGTCAGTCGCGCCAACAGTTCGATGTCGCCCCAGACCGGCACGCCCCGCGCCGCCGCCGCCGCGATGACCGGGGTCGCGACCGCCACTCCTGGGCTGACCAGCAGTCGGGCCGCGTCGGCGAACGCCTCGGGCGCGAAACCGCCCAGCTGGCACGGCACATCCGGGAACGCCTCGCGCAGAGCCGGCAGTCCCGGCGGATCGACGCGGCTGTCGGTCACGGCGACCGTCGCGCCCAGCGCCTTCAGCGCCCGCACGGCGGACAGACCGCTCTTGCCCAATCCGACCACCAACGTGGTTCCCGCCAATCGCAGCATCCGCGCCTTGCTCCTAACGGACCTTCAGCGTCGCCAGGCCGATCAACACCAGGATGATGGTGA
>JAGRHI010000095.1:18864-20691 GCA_020445045.1 Candidatus Competibacteraceae bacterium | reverse complement strand
ACCTGCAGAATCACCGACACCGTCTCCATCACGAACACCCCACCCATCACGAACAGCACCAGTTCCTGGCGCACCGCCACGGCGACGACGCCCAACGCGGCGCCCAGGGCCAGCGCGCCGACATCGCCCATGAACACTTGGGCCGGATAGGCATTGAACCAGAGAAAACCGAGGCCGGCGCCGACCATCGCGCCACAGAACACCGTAATTTCCCCCACGCCCGGCACATGCGGAATGCCGAGATAATCGGCGAAGATTCGGTTGCCCGAGGCATAACAGAACACCGCCATGGCGCCGGCCACCATGGTGGTGGGCACGATCGCCAGCCCGTCCAGGCCATCGGTCAGATTGACGGCGTTGCTGGCGCCGACGACGACGAAGTAGGTCAGCGGCACGAACAGCCAGCCCAGGTGCAAGGCCACGTTCTTGAAAAACGGCACGATGAGCTGGGTTTCCACCGCCGACTGGGCGGTGAAATACAGCAGCAAGGCCGCCATCAGTCCGGCACAGGACTGCCAGAAATATTTGCTCCGCGCCGACAGTCCCTTGGAGTTGCGCAGAACCAGTTTCTTGTAGTCGTCCATCCAACCGATGGCCCCGAAAGCCAACGTCGTCAGCAGCACGACCCAAACGTAGCGATTGCGCAAGTCGGCCCATAGCAGGGTCGCGATGGCGATGGCGACCAGGATCAAGGCGCCACCCATGGTCGGGGTACCCGCCTTGGAAAAATGGCTCTGTGGACCATCCTCGCGGATCTGCTGGCCGATCTGATAGCGGCTCAACCGACGGATCATGCCCGGCCCCACGATCAGGGAAATGAGCAGCGCGGTCAGAACCCCCAGAATCCCTCGCAGGGTCAGATATTGGAAGACATTGAAGCCCGTGTAGAAAGATTCGGTCAGCCATTCGGCCAGCAACACCAGCATCAGCCTTGCCCCTCCGGGTTCGCGCCCGTTTCCCCGGGCTCGACCAAAACCGCCACCACTCGTTCCATCCGCATGCCGCGCGAGCCCTTGATCAGGATCGTCGGTGGCTCGGCACCGTGCGTGAGGTCGCGGCTCAGTGCGTCCATCAGCGCTTCCAGGTCGGTGAAATGCCGGCCGCCCGCCCCAAACGCCGCTGCCGCCACCCGGCTGTGTTCGCCCAAGGCGTACAGCCGCTCGAATCCCGTGGTCCTGGCCTCCCGGCCGGACTGGGCGTGCAGTTCGCTGGCCGCCGGCCCCAGTTCGCGCATGTCGCCCAGCACCAGCCACTTGCGCGCCGGCCCGGCGCCAACCGTGTGCAACGCCGCCGCCAGCGAGGCTGGATTGGCGTTGTAGGCGTCGTGAATCACCGTGCCGCCATGCCGGCCGCGCAACCGCTGCAGCCGCCCGCCAACGTCGCGCAGGGACTCCAAACCCCGCCGGATATCGTCCAGGGTCGCGCCGGCCGCCAACGCGCCGGCCGCCGCCGCCAGTGCATTGCGGATATTGTGTCGGCCGGGCAGTGGCAAGCGAACTTCCGTCTCTCCGGTGGGGGCAATCAGGCGGAACCGATTGGCGGCGGCGTCCAGAATTCGGGCACTCACCGCCGCCGGCCGATCCAATCCGAAATCGACGATTCGCCGGCCTGGATTCAGCCCGATCCAATCGTCGGCATGGGGATCGTCGCGGTTGATGATGGCCACCCCGGTCGCGCTCAGTCCCTGGAAAATCTCGCCCTTGGCGCGCGCCACGCCGGCCACGTCGCCGAACCCTTCCAGATGGCAGGGACCGGCATTGTTGATCATGGCCACGTCCGGCCGCGCCAATCCGGTTAGATAAGCGATCTCGCCATGATGGTTGGCGC
>JAGRHI010000095.1:16019-18782 GCA_020445045.1 Candidatus Competibacteraceae bacterium | reverse complement strand
TGCCCTCGGTGGCCAGGGTCGATCCGCGCCGTCGCAGGATGGCGGCCAGCATTTCCTTGAGCGTGGTCTTGCCGTTGCTGCCGGTCAGGGCGATCAGGGGACCGGTGAAACGCGCCCGCCAGCTCGCCGCCAGCCGGCCCAGCGCCAGCCGGGTATCGGTCACCCGCAACTGCGGCAGCGGATCGGCCACCCAGCGGCTGACCAACGCCGCCTGGGCGCCTCGCCGACGGGCGGCGGCGACGAAATCGTGACCGTCGAAATTCGGGCCGCTCAACGCCACGAACAACGCGCCCGCCGGCAAGCGGCGGCTATCGGTGTCGACCGTGGTAAAAATCGCATCGGCGCCAGACGACTCTTCAGCCGCCAGCAATCGAGCGGCTTCGCGCAGGCCTAGAGGGGAAAAGCGATCGCTCATCTATGCGATTTCCATCCGACCGGTTGACGACAGGCACTCGCGGGCCACGTCGCGGTCACTGAAGGGTCGTTTTTCGGCGCCGACGATTTGGACATTCTCATGGCCCTTGCCGGCAATCAGCACGATGTCTCCGGGCGCGGCCTCGGCCAGAGTGCGGGCAATGGCGGTCCGCCGGTCGCGGATCACCGCCGCCGCCCCGGGATGACGCATCCCGGCCTGAATGTCGCGCACGATGCGTTGCGGGTCCTCGCCGCGCGGATTATCGTCGGTGATCGTCACCCGGTCGGCCCAACGCTCGGCCGCCGCGCCCATCAGCGGTCGTTTACCGGCATCGCGGTCGCCGCCGCAGCCGAATACGCACCATAGGCGCCCACCGCCGTGTTCGCGCAGGGCGCGCAATGCCTGCTCCAAGGCGTGGGGCGTGTGCGCGTAATCGACCACCGCCAGTGGCCGGTTCGGCCCGCCGGCCAGCCGTTCCATCCGTCCCGGCACCGTCGCGGCTTGCGCCAGCCGCGCCAGTGCCTCGGTCAAGGGTAGATCCAGCGCTAGCAGGGTCGCCAAGGCAGCCAATAGATTGCTGGCGTTGAACCGGCCCAGCACGCCGGCCGACAGCTCGCCATCGCCCCAGGACGAGCGGATTCGCAGTCGCAGCCCCGCCGAGGTCAGCGCCAAATCCTCTCCCCAAACGAACCGATCCGAATGCGCCGGACGCTCGCCCAAACCATAAGCGATCACTTCCGTCGAACCACATAGTTCGGCGGCGAGCGCGCGGCCGAAGGCATCGTCCAGATTCAATGCCACCCGACCGGGCCGGTGGTCGCGGAACAACCGGCGCTTGGCCGCCGCGTAGGCTTCCGGGGTACCGTGGTAATCCAGATGATCGCGGGTCAGATGGGTCAGCCCCGCGACCGCGAATTCGACGCCGTTCACCCGCCCCTGATCCAGGGCGTGCGAGGACACTTCCATGACGGCGTAACGCCGGCCGGCGGCGGCCAGCCGAGCCAGCCAGCCTTGCACGGCCAGCGGGTCCGGCGTGGTATGCGGCGATGGCACGGTTCGACCGTATTCGCCGACGCCCAAGGTGCCGAGTATGCCACATGGCCCGTACTCCGCATCGCTCAACGCTTGGGCGATAAAGTGGGCGCAGGACGTCTTGCCGTCGGTGCCGGTGATACCGACCACCCGCAGCCGCTCGGACGGCGCGGCATGAAAACGACTGGCGATCAGCCCCATGCGCTGACGCAATTCCGGCACCGCTAGCAAAGGCGGCGCTGCCTCGCCAATCGGCAACACACCCGCGTAGGGTGGTTCCCAGACCACCGCCAGCGCGTCCGCCGCCCGCACTGAGTCGATGAATTCCAGACCATGCCGGCGCCCGCCACGCACCGCGAAAAACAGATCGCCAGGCCGAACCGCGTGACTGTCACTCGCCAATCCGGTGACCGGCCGATCGACCAAATCCGGGGGCACCTCGGCAAAGCCCGCCAACAGCGAGCCCAGGGTAGGCCACGCCGCGCCCCTCATGGTTTTTTCTCCATCGCCGGAGTGACGCCGGCGATCTTCATGCTGGGCAAGTCATCCGGCGTGACGTTCAGAATCCGCAGCACCTCGCCCATGGTTTTGCCGAACACCGGCGCCGCCACCGTGCCACCGTAATAAGCCTTGCCTTTCGGTTCGTCGATGATGATCACCATCACCAATCGAGGATTGCTGGCCGGCACCATGCCGGCGAACAGGGAAAAATAGCGGTTGCTGGCATAGCGGCCATGGATGATCTTATGCACCGTGCCGGTCTTGCCCGCCACCCGATACCCGGGCACGCTGGCCTTGAATCCGGTTCCCTTCCGGCTCACCGCTTCTTCCATCATCGCCCGTACTTGCCGCACCACCCGCGCCGACAGCACACGCCGTTCGTCGGATGGATCGAGGGGCTGTTCGCGCTTGAGGATGGTCAGCGGCCGCCGGACGCCATCCGCCGCCAGCACGGTGTATGCCTGCGCCAACTGCAGCATGTTGACCGAAAATCCATACCCGAAGGAATGATTGGCGTGGCCGATTTCACCCCCCCATTTGCTGAAATGACGCAACACGCCGGATTGCTCGCCGATCAAACCGATCCCGGTCGGCGACCCAAAACCGATCTCTCGATACACTTTCCACAAACGCTCGGCCGGCAAGGACAAGGCGATCTTGCTGGTACCGACATTGCTGGATTTACTGAGCACGTGCGTCACATCGATCAAACCGTAGTTATGTACGTCACGCACCCGATTGCGGCCCACCTTGAGCCAACCCGGCGCGGTATTGACCCGAGTGCCGGGTCTCCAGCGGCCGCTTTCCAGCGCCAT
>JAGRHI010000095.1:0-16012 GCA_020445045.1 Candidatus Competibacteraceae bacterium | reverse complement strand
CGATCGTGAAGGGCTTCACGGTCGAACCGGGTTCATAAACATCGGTAACCGCCCGGTTGCGCAATAACCTGCTTTTCAGCTCGGCGCGATTGTTCGGATTGCCCGCCGGCTGATCCACCATGGCCAGGATCTCGCCGGTCAGCGCGTCCACGATCACCGCCGCGCCGGCGCTGGCCTTGTTCTCACGCACCGCCGTCTTGAGCGCGCGGTAAGCGAAATACTGCAACCGCCGATCGATGCTCAACACCACGGGTTGACCCGCCTGCGGCACCCGGATACTTTCCACGTCCTCGACGATCTGGCCCAGTCGATCCTTGATGACCCGCTTGCTGCCGGGGATACCGCGCAACTGGGCATCGAAGCTTTTTTCCAACCCTTCCTGACCGAAATCGTCGATGTCGGTGAAACCCAGCAGGTGCGAAGTCACCTCGGCATCCGGATAGTAACGACGGTATTCGCGCCGCGAGTACACGCCGGAAACCCCAAGCTGAAGAATCCGCTGGGCCACGCTCGGGGCCAGATGCCGACGCAGATAAACGAACTGACGGGTTTCGGGCACCGCCAGTTTTTGCGCCAACTCCGCCACCGTCAGCCCGAGCAACGACGCGAGCGCCGGCCAGCGATGGCGCTGTTGCTTCAATTCCGCCGGTTGTGCCCAGATCGAATCCACCGGCGAGCTGACCGCCAGCGGCTCGCCGTTGCGATCGAGGATCATCCCGCGGTGCGCCGGCACCTCGACCACTCGCAGGAAACGTTCGTCACCCTGCCCCCGCAGGAAATCGGTATGCACCAATTGCAGGTAAGCCGCGCGCGCCACCATGCCTCCCACCGCCACGCATAGCAGGCCCAGCACCAATCCCCGGCGCGTCATGGCGCGTCGCGCTCGCGTCGCGCCCGCGGGTCTTTTCCTATTTCTGGATGGGGTTTTACCGAGCATTGGATTCATGAGGGGTAATGTAAAGGACCTCACCTGGATCCGGGATCAGCATGTGCAAACGCAGCCGCGCCGTCTGCTCGATCACGGCGTCCGTGACCAGTGTGCTTTGTTCCAGTTGCAGCAATTCCCATTCGACTTCGAGATCGTCTCGCTTCGCCTGTAGCTTCTGGAGTTCGATGAAAAGCTGTCGGTTGGCGTGCTGGGTGTACACCACGCCCACGCCCGAGCCGAGCACGGTGACGGTCAGCAACGCCACCAGCAGGACCTGGTTTTTCATGCCAAGCGCTCCGCCGCCCGCAGCAATGCGCTGCGAGCTCGCGGATTGACGGCAATCTCCGCGCCACCAGGCCGCACGGCTCGCCCAAGCAGCCGCAAGGTCATCCCAGCCGGCCCTCCGACCACCGGTAGATCCAGAGGCAGTTCCCGACCGCGCGCCTGTTCCCGCATAAACCGCTTGACCACCCGATCCTCCAGGGAGTGAAAACTGATGACCACCAACCGACCACCGGGCACCAATAGGCGCACCGCCTGCGGCAACACCGTTCGCAACTCGCGCAGTTCATCGTTGATCGCGATCCGAATGGCTTGGAAAGTACGGGTGGCGGGATGCTTGCCCGGTTCGCGGGTGGGAACGGTCGCGGCGACGATAGCGGCCAATCGTTTGGTGGTGGCGACGGGTGCTTGCCGTCGCGCGGCGACGATAGCGCGCGCCACCCGCCGATAAAAACGCTCCTCGCCGTATTCCACCAGTACCCGCCCCAGCTCGACTTCGTCGATCCGATCCAGCCATTCGGCCGCGCTGCTCCCCACCGTCGGGTCCATGCGCATATCCAGCGGACCGTCCTGATTGAAGCTGAAACCGCGGGCCGGATCGTCCAACTGCGGCGACGATACCCCCAAATCCAGCAAAATCCCGTCAACCTGACCGGACCATCCCCACCCGGCAACCACCTCGGCCAAGCGGCCAAATGCCGCCCGCACGAAGGTAAAGCGAGCATCACCGCCGAAACGCTCGGCCGCGCAACGCGCCGCCGTGGGATCTCGATCGAGCGCCAGCACCCGCCCTTCCGGCCCCAGCGTCGCCAGCAGCGCCGCCGTGTGCCCGCCCCGACCAAACGTGGCATCCACGTAACGACCGCCTGGATGAAGATGCAGCGCGGCCAGCGCCTCGGCTAACAAGACCGGTTGATGTGACAATAGAGCAGTGCTCGTCATGCGCTAAAACGCCAACACATCCAGTTCGGGCGACGGCTTGCCAGTCTGCTCTTCGTCTCCGGCCAATAGCGCTTCGCGCCATGCGTACCAGGACGGCTCGTTCCAAATTTCGAATTTATTCCCCTGCCCCACCAGCACCACTCGCTTTTCCAGGTTCGCGAACTCGCGCAGGGGCGCCGGAAGCAGAATCCGGCCGCTGGCATCCAGGCAACATTCTTCGGCATGCCCCAACAACAATCGCTTGAGGGCCCTGCTCCGCTGGTTGGTACTGGAAAGTTGGATCAGCTTGCGCTCGACCTCTTCCCAAACCGGAAGCGGATACAACAACAGGCAACGGTCGCGATCGATGGTCAGCACCAATTGTCCAGCAGCCTCGTCCAGCAGGCACTGGCGGTACTTGACCGGCAACGACAATCGCCCCTTGCCATCCAGCGATAACGGATTAACACCACGGAACAATGCCGCACCCCTTGGGACCAAACCAATCCCATATCCCACATTTTCCCACTTTTCGCCACCAGACTATAGGAAGGTCCATCTGGCGCTGTCAAGAAAAACTAACGCACAGCTTTTTAAAAAATCTTATAAAAACAATATATTAACATTTCAACAAAAAATAAATTTTTCTAATTCGATTTGGATGGGGGGGTTGGCGTCTCCCCGGAGCAGGCAACAAGCGCGGCGTGTTCCCGCATCTTGTTAAAGTCGCGGCAAGCGGGTACTTTGCGTCTTGGCCTACTTTCCACCGAGCAACGCCAACCACGAACATGTCCGACCACGACTGTCTGCAACGTTTTCTTTTCGAAACCCTGCCGATCCGCGGCGAAATCGTGCGGCTTGACACTACATGGCGGACAGTGCTGGAACGCCGTACCTACCCGTCAGCGGTCCGCCAAGTGCTGGGCGAGGCCGTCGCCGCCGCCGCCCTGCTATCGGCGACCATCAAAATCGATGGTCTGCTGACCTTGCAAATCCAGGCTCGCGGACCACTGCGCTTGCTGGTGGTGCAAGTCGCCGCCGACCGTACCTTGCGCGGACTGGCCCGCTGGAACGGCGAACCGGGTCCGGCGCCGCTGCGCGAACTGTGCGGCGACGGCACACTCGTCCTCACTCTTGACGCCGGCTCGGGTAAGGAGCCCTATCAAAGTGTGATCGATCTGCGCGGCGACACCCTGACGGAAACCCTGGAGCATTATTTCGCCCATTCCGAACAGTTGCCCACCCGGATCTGGCTGGCCACCGACGAGCAAACCGCCGCCGGCCTGCTGTTGCAGCAACTACCCGGTAACGACGCCGAACCGGATGCTTGGCGGCGTCTGAACATGTTGGCCGATACCCTGCAACCCACCGAACTGCTGCGACTGGACGTTTCCACGCTGCTGCGTCGGTTGTTCCACGAAGAGGATGTCCGGCTGTTCGCCCCGCGGAGCTTTCGCTACCGTTGCAACTGCTCGCGGGAACGCACCGCCGGCATGCTGAGCGCGCTGGGCGAGAACGAACTCCGTCAGGCGCTGGCCGATGAGCGCACGCTACAGGTGGACTGCGAGTTTTGCGGCCACCGTTACACCTTTGACCCACTCGACATCGCCGGCTTGTTCGCGGCCACCGGCCCTGCTCCCTCCGTCGTTCGTCACTGAATCCATGCGCATCCTGTTCGATCTGTTTCTGGATATTTGCCTGTTCCGTAAAGGCCCGCGGGACGTACCGGCCTCCATGGCGCTGCTGAAGATGTGTTTGCTGGCCTATGGCGCATCCGGCCTGCTGGTGCTGACCCTGAACGTACCGGTTCAGGTGGCGCTCCTGCAAATACTGCTGGACTTGGTGCTGCTGGCCGGCCTGCTGTACTTGACGCTGATCCTGTACCGGCACTCCGGCCGCTTCGAACAGACCCTGGCCGCCCTGACCGGTTCCGGCACCCTGATGGGCCTACTGGCGTTGCCGCTAATGCTCTGGATCGTGCGCCAGGGACCGCAAGGCGATAGCCAGTTTCCCTCGCTACTGATGCTGGTGTTGATGGTCTGGAGCATCGCCGTCATGGCCCACATTCTGCGTCATGCCTTCAACACCTCGGTCTGGATCGGCGCGCTCTACGCCCTGGGCTATACCTTTTTATCCTGGACGCTCACCGGTTGGATCGGCTGAGGCGCTCCAACCCTGCGCCGTCCCGCACCCGTGACCGGGTCGGACGGGGAGATTCCCGCATGCACATTCACATCCTCGGTATTTGCGGCACGTTCATGGCCGGCGTCGCCCTGCTGGCCCGCGCGGCGGGGCATACCGTGTCCGGTTGCGACGCCGGCGTCTATCCACCGATGAGCACCCAACTGGCCGAGGCCGGCATCACCTTGCGGGAAGGCTACGATCCCGACCAGCTCGCCGAATTCCGGCCGGACATGGTGGTGGTCGGCAACGTGATGAGCCGAGGCCGGCCGATCGTCGAGGAACTGCTCAATCGCGACCTGCCCTACACCTCCGGCCCAGCCTGGCTGGCGGATCATGTGCTGCGTGGACACCACGTACTGGCGGTGGCCGGCACCCACGGCAAAACCTCCACCAGCAGTTTGCTGGCCTGGATTCTGGAGTACGCTGGTTTGGAACCCGGCTTTCTGATCGGCGGCATTCCAAGCAATTTCGGCGTGTCGGCGCGCTTGGGCCGCGCGCCGTTGTTCGTGGTGGAAGCCGATGAGTACGACACGGCGTTTTTCGATAAACGCTCCAAGTTCGTTCACTACCGGCCACGCACCCTGATTCTGAACAACCTGGAATTCGACCACGCCGACATCTTCCCCGATCTGGCGGCGATTCAACGCCAGTTCCATCACCTGCTGCGGATCGTGCCGGGCAGCGGTCTGGTCGTTGCCAATGGGCAGGATACGAATCTGGCCGAGGTGCTGGCGATGGGTTGCTGGACGCCGGTGGAACGCTTTGGCGCCGGCGATTGGGAAGCGCGGGATATCGCTCCCGACGGCGGCGCTTTCGAGGTGTACCACCAAGGGTCGCCGCAAGGTCGGGCGGAATGGCCGCAACTGGGGCTGCACAACGTCCACAACGCCCTCGCCGCCCTCGCCGCCGCCCGTCATGCCGGCGTACCGATGGCGACGGCGCTCGCCGCGCTGGCGGATTTTCAGGGTGTCAAGCGGCGGCTGGAAACGCGCGGCGTGGTCAACGGCGTAACGGTCCACGACGATTTCGCCCACCATCCCACCGCGATCGCGACCACGCTGGCCGGGTTGCGCGCTCGGGTCGGCGATCAGCCGATCGTCGCCGTGCTGGAGCCGCGCTCCAATACCATGAAGCTGGGCGTATTCAAGGACAGCTTGGCGCCCGCCCTGGCGCTGGCCGACACGGTGGTGCTGTATCAGGCGCCCGATCTCGGATGGGATCTGGACGCGATCGCGGCGGCGCTCGGCTCGCGCGGGCACGTGTGCCACACGCTGGAC
The DNA here is from genome assembly GCA_020445045.1 of Candidatus Competibacteraceae bacterium. Classification (GTDB taxonomy): domain Bacteria; phylum Pseudomonadota; class Gammaproteobacteria; order Competibacterales; family Competibacteraceae; genus Competibacter. The sequence goes on along the minus strand of JAGRHI010000095.1, from coordinate 10,420 downwards.
GATACTCTCGCCGCCATTCACGCTCGGACCCAACCGGGTACCCAGGTGCTGATCATGAGCAACGGCGGATTCGGCGGCATTCACGAGCGGCTGCTGCGAACGCTGCGCGCGGACGCCGATGTCTGATCGCCCCATCATCCTCGGCATGACCGGCGCGTCCGGGGCCGATTATGGGCTGCGTCTGCTGCAATGCCTGCTGGATGCCGGCCACCCGGTGCAACTGCTGATCTCGAAAGCGGCCCAGATCGTGATCCACATGGAAACCGAGCTGCGCCTGCCCGGCCGGCCGCGCGACATCCAGCGGGTACTGATCGAACGGTACCGTTGCGATCCCGGCCGACTGCGGGTATTCGGCCAGGACGAATGGACCGCGCCACCGGCCAGCGGCTCGGCGCGGGCGCGGGCGATGGTGGTCTGCCCCTGCACCACCGGCGCGTTGGCCGCCATCGCCAACGGCAACAGCGACAACCTGCTGGAGCGCGCCGCCGATGTCACGCTCAAGGAAGGGCGCAAGCTGATCCTGGCGTTGCGGGAAACGCCGCTTTCCGTCATCCACCTGGAAAACATGCTGCGCCTGGCCCGCGCCGGCGCGGTCATCCTGCCGACCAACCCCGGTTTTTACTACCGGCCGACCACGGTGGTGGAACTGGTGGATTTCATCGTGGCCAGAATCCTCGACCAACTGGACATTCCCCACACGCTGCTGCCGCGCTGGGGCGAATCGCCGGAACCAAGCTGAGCGATCATGACCGCCACTCAGGAACTACCCCTGTTTCCGTTGCACACCGTGCTGTTTCCCGGCGGAACCCTGCCCTTGCGGATCTTCGAAACCCGCTATCTGGATCTGATCAGCGCCTGTCTGCGCACCGACAGCGGTTTCGGGGTGGTCACGATCCACGAGGGGCGCGAAACGGGCGGCCCGCCAACCCGCATCCATCCGGTCGGCACCCTGGCGCGCATCGTGGATTTCGATCAATTGGACGACGGTGTGCTCGGTATCACTTGTCTGGGCGCACAACGGCTGCGCGTGATCAACCATCACGTGCGGCCCGACCAACTGCTGATCGGTCAGGTACGGTGGCTACCGGACGATCCGGCGCTACCGACCTTGCCCAGCCACGAACCCCTGGTCCGTGTCCTCCGCGATCTGTTGGAACGCGAGGAACTGCTACCCTATCGCCGATTCCTGACACCGGATTGGGAAGACGCGGCCTGGGTCGGCAACCGCCTGGCGGAAATCCTGCCCCTGCCGCCGCACGTCCGCCACACGCTGTTGGAGATGACCGAACCCCGGCAGCGGCTGGATATCCTGCTGGCGATCTTCCAGGAACAAAACATCGCCTGAATCCCTCATGACCGAACTCGTCCGCCGCCATCATCACGCGTTAGAGGCCGCCGGCCACCGGCTGCACGTCGAACATCTGATCCCATCGCGCGCCGCCGCCGGTCCCACCCTGGTTTTTCTGCATGAAGGGCTGGGCAGCATCGGTCAATGGCGTGGTTTCCCCGAACAATTGTGCGCCCAAACCGGCTTGCCGGGACTGGTGTACGAGCGTTGGGGTTACGGTCGCTCCGAGCCGCTGGTCGGGCCGCGTCCCAACGACTATTTACAACGAGAGGCGTGGGATACGCTGCCCGAGGTACTGGAAACCCGCGGCATCGTCGAACCGCCGATCCTGTTCGGCCACAGCGACGGCGGCTCCATCGCCCTGCTGTTCGCCGCCGCCTATCCCCAACGGACGCGCGCCGTGATCAGCGAAGCGGCGCACGTTTTCGTCGATGAAAAATGCCTGGCCGGCATCCGGCGTGCCCGCGATGCCTACCGGCAGGGGAGCTTGCGGGAAGGACTGCGGCGCTACCACGGCGACAACACCGACGCCATGTTCCGAGGCTGGTGCGATACTTGGCTGCGGCCCGACTATCGCGATTGGAACATGACAGCCGAACTGCCCCGAATCGTTTGCCCGGTGCTGATCGTCCAGGGTGAGGACGACGAATACGGTACCCGCGCCCAAGTGGACGCCATCGCCGCCGGGGTCGCCGGCCCGACGGAGCTGTTGTGGCTGCCCGGCCGCGGCCACGTCCCCCACCATCAGGCGCGGGAAACCGTGCTGGCCACCACCGGGCGCTTCATCGCCGGGGCATGCGCTAATATTGGTCCGTAGCCCTCTAGAAAATCGAACCCAGGCAAGGAAACCGTCATGTCCGAACTTGAACTGAGCCCGACCGAACCAGTCCCCACCCGACACAGCCTGCTGCGGCAGATCTTTCGCCCCAGGGATATCGGCTTTTATCTGATGATCCTGCTGTCCTGGATCGGCGCGGCCTATACGGAAGCCAACGCGCAAAATAGCCGTTGGTACTGGCATTACCTGATCCCGGTCTTTGGTCTGATCTGCATCGCCACCCAATGGAACCACGTCGAACCGACCGTCAAAGCCCGTGCCCTGCTGATCGCCCGGCAAATTTTGCATTGGGGAACGTTGTTACTGCTCATGCAAGTGGTTTTCATGGCGACGACCCAAGGCTTCATGAGTAGCCTCGACGACCGCCAAGCCAGCTTCCTGCTGATGCTCAACGTCACGTTGACCACCTTTCTGGCCGGCATCTATTTCGATTGGCGACTTTGCGTCGTCGCAATCTTCCTAGGTAGTGGCGCGATCTTCATGATCATGGTTCAGAACCTCATCCCGATCCTGGTTTACGTGGGGATTGGGACCATCATCATCTATTTGGTCTGGATCTGGCTGTACAACCGCTGGCAGGCACGTCGATCCCCAAAAAAGTCCGTCTGAAGCTCTCTTTTGTCTCTCCAAGGATTATGCTGGTGTTTGCTTGCTTTCAACCCGCTTCGCGGGAGTACCGGCAACCCCTCTCCACGTGCTCATTGAAGGAGATTTCCATGCCCAGACATCATCCCGCCAAAGCCACCCTCTTGTCCGTGGGCCTGGCCTTGGCACTGATCGGCGGACCCGCCACTCAAGCCGCCCAACCCGCTCAACCCGCATCGCCCGCCGTCAAGTCCGCCGCATTAAAAAAGGAATGGTTGATCCCCACTGGCGAACACTGGTCGAAGGCCACTGAAATCGAAAAGCGGGCCTATGTGCTTGGCCTCCTGAACTTGGCGATGGTCGAATACCAGTTGACCGGTTCGAACCCCAAGCACCGCACCACCGTCCCCCACTTGGTCAAGGCCTTGGATGGCATGACCGTGCCGCGGATCGTGGAAACCGTGGACACCTACTACAAGGCCAATCCCGACAAACAGCAGGAGCCGATTATCGAAGTGATCTGGTTCCAGATGGTCAAGCCCAAGGCCGGCCCATCCAAAGCAAAATAAGGAATCAAGCCATGAAACAGATCGGCTTTCTAATTGCGATTCCAGCCCTCGCCTTCAGCGTCGGCTGCACCAACATGACCCCAACCCAGCAGGGCACCTTGAGCGGCGCGGCCATCGGCGCGGCCGGCGGCGCGGCCATGGGCGCTTTAACCGGTGGCAGCGCCGGGACAGGCGCGATCATCGGTGGGGTGGCGGGCGCCGTGGCCGGCAACATTTATGGCCGGCATCGTTGATAGACAACAGGATCGCCCCGCCTAAGCTGAGCGACCGCCGGGTCGCCGGAAAACCTCTCCCGCCGGCAAAACGCCAGCGGGAGGTTTCGTCAAGTCGATCCCACATCCAGATCGCGGCGCAGTTCGGCGGCGGCACCCCGCAGATGGCCAAACAGGCGCTTCACTCCGGCGCAATCGTAATCGCGTCGCGGCCACTTGAAATAGCCACCACAGTGTTTCAGAAACTCGCAGTCCTGGCATTCTTCCCCCGCCGCCAGCACTTGCGCGATCCATGCCTCCAACCCGGCATCGGGCGCAATGTTGGCGTTCAGATCCGCCAGCCGCCTGGACAGTCGTTCGACGCCTTCGTCGGTCACGTAGCGCAAATATTGCGGATCGTCGTCCTGCAACACCCATAACGGCACTGGCTCGTCATGGAAAAACCCTTGTAGGGAACCATGAAAGTATTCGATGGGTTGAGCGACCGTGGACTGATGCAGATAGAACTCCAACACTGTCGCCATCTCCTCGATCAGTGTCGGCTCGGGTTGTCCGACTTCCAATCGCACCGCGAAATCCAGCGAGACCGCCGCCTTGACCGCCTTGCCGAACCCTGGCGCAACCGGGACGATCACCCGCGCCGGGTGGTTGTCGAGCAGGTTGCTGTGACGATACAGCAAGGGAAACTCGGTGACGGGATCGCGCAGGATCAATTCCAATGGCAACCCCTGTGCCCAGGCGTTCAACGGTTCCGAATCGGCATCGAGCGCCACGATCTGCGCGCCGACGATGCGTTCGGGATCTTCCGTTTCCAGCGCGGCGGCGAGCGCGGCCGGTTCGTCGGTTCTGACGATCAATCGCTCCTGTCGGTAAGCGGACAGCAGGTGCAAAGGGATGTTGTAGGTGAAGTCGTTCATCGAAACCCTGCCTTGAACCGGGAGCGGTCAGCGATTGTACCAGCCCTCGCCCCAACCGGGGCCGTTGTACCAGGGCCGGTTGTACCAGCCCCAACCCCAGGGCCGCGGTCCCCAACCCCAGCCGCCGCCAAAGTTGATCCAACTGCCGCCGCGGCCGCCACCTCGATTGCCCCAGCCTCTCGCCTCGGCGTCGCGCCCAGGGACCAACAGACCGCCCAGCAGCACTCCCCCGATTACCGCCTTCGACCATCGCCCCAGGCTGATGAGAAAATCTCGCCGCTCGTCACGGATTGACTCCGGGAGCTCGCCCGGCAACGTCTCATATTTTCGATCGGTCATGACAACCTCCGCGCATCAGTGTCGTTATGGCGGTGACGGCACAGGGGACAAGCTTTCCGCCAGTCGTCCCCACCGCACGGGATCGATTGGCGACTGACCCGTCGTTCAAGCCGTTGGAAAGTATCTGACACGAAACCTCATGCCCTACTGAATCGCAATGATAATGTTGGCATAATCTTTCTGAATTACCGCTGAACATTTCCCATTGAACTCCACCATCATGGCCTTTCCCCATGCGCGACCGTCGAGCCAACCGCTCTCTACCCTGCCTGTTGCTCGCTTTGGCGACGTTGGTCGTTCTCGGCCCAACCCGTCTTGAAGCCGCGGTGGCGGAACGCCCCCGCATCGGTCTGGTGCTGGGTGGTGGCGGCGCCCGCGGCGTGGCTCACGTCGGCGTGCTCCGTTTTCTGGAGGAAATGCGCATCCCGGTCGATTGCGTCGCCGGCACCAGCATGGGCTCGATCATCGGCGGCTTGTATGCCTCCGGCATGACGCCCGGTGACATGGATAAAACCCTCAAGCGAATCGATTGGCCGGAGGTGTTCACCGACGGCCCACCGCGCGCCGACCTGCCATGGCGGACCAAGCAGGAACAACGGCGGTTACTGACCAACGCCGCGATCGGCGTTCAGGGCGACAAGATCCAATTGCCTCAGGGATTGCTGCAAGGTCAGAACCTGCTGCTACTGTTGCAGGAACTGGCATTGCCAGCGGCCGAAATCCATGACTTCGACCGCCTCAAGGTGCCGTACCGGGCCGTCGCGACCGATATCGCCACCGGCAACCCGGTCGTACTGGGCTCCGGCGATCTGGCCAAGGCCATGCGCGCCAGCATGTCGATCCCGAGCGCGCTGGTGCCGGTCGAACTGGATGGCAAGCTGCTGGTGGACGGCGGGGTCTCCGACAATCTACCCATCGACGTGGCGCGGAAACTGTGTCAGCCGGATGTCATCATCGCCGTGGACGTGGGCGCGCCGCTGGCCCCCACCAATGAACTGACTTCGGTGCTGTCGATCACCAACCAGCTCACCACCATCCTGACCGTGCGCAACGTCGAACAACAGGTGAAAACGCTGGGGAGCAAGGACGTGCTGATCGTGCCGGATCTCAAGGACCTGGGCAGCACCGATTTCGATCGCTCGCCGGAAGCGGTCACCATCGGCTACGACGCCGCCCAGACCAAACGCAAGGAATTAAGCCGCTTGTCGCTGTCGGTGACCGACTACCAAGCCTACATCGCCGGGCTACCGCCGTCACCCGATACCGACCACCCCGTCATCGACTTCATCCGGATCAAGAACAACACCCGGTTGTCCGACCAAACCATCGCCAGTCAATTGCGGATCCAGCCCGGCGACCAGCTCGATCCTCAGAAGCTCAACCGCAACCTCAACATCATTTACGGCATGGGCGATTTCCAGGCGGTCGATTACTCGCTAGTCAAGGAAAACGGCCAGACCGGGCTGATCGTCGAAGCCAAGGAACGCTACATCGGCTCGGATACGCTGGAGCTGGGTCTATCGTTTGGCGCCAGTCTGCGAGGCGAATCGCTGTTCTCGCTCACCGCCGCCTACACCATGGGACAAATGAACTCGCTGGGTGGGGAGTGGCGCTCCATCGCCCAAGTCGGCGGCAACATCGGACTGTCCACCGATTTCTATCAACCGCTCGACGCCGATCAAACCTATTTCATCGACCCCTTTGCCAGCTATGCGGCGTACAACCTGACGCTACAGAATCTTTCGCAATATCGGGTTTACCGGACCAGCATCGGCGTGGCGGTGGGACGCAACCTGGAACACTGGGGCCGTCTCTCGCTGGGTTTGCACTACGGCGGAGGACACACCGATCTCCGCATCGGTGAGTCGGACGAAAACGAAGGTGATTTCGATGAAGGCGGCTACTCGATCCACTGGGGAATGGATACGCTGGATAACATCAATTTCCCGACCTCGGGGTATTACGGCGACATCAACTTCCATGACTCCCGAACCGCCCTGGGCGCCAGCAACGACTTCAGTACGCTTAGCCTGGAAGCCACCAAGGCCTTCACCTGGAACAAGTCCTCTCTCATCCCACGCCTCAGGCTGGCGGGCCGGCTTTCTGGTGAACTCGGCATCCAGGATCTGTTTCCGCTCGGGGGCTTCCTCAATCTATCGGGTTACCAGACCAACCAACTCGCGGGGCAATACGTCGCGCTCGGCGAACTGATCGCCATGTACCGGCTGGACAATGCCTCGGCGGCGTTCACCATTCCCATATATGCTGGCGGCTCGCTGGAAATCGGTGGCGTTTGGCAAGATGTCAGCGACATCGACCTAGCCTCGCTGATCCCCGCGGGCAGTCTGTTCCTGGGCGCGGATACACCATTGGGACCCTTCTATCTCTCCGGCGGTTGGGCCGAGGGCGGCAACACTTCGCTCTACATCCTGCTGGGCCAACAGTTCTGATGCCACGCCTGATCCTACTCAACAAACCCTATGGTGTCCTCAGCCAGTTCACGGACTCGGCCAACCGCCCGACCCTGGCCGACTATCTACCGGTTCCCGGCGTGTACGTGGCGGGGCGGCTGGATCGGGATAGCGAAGGACTGCTGGCGCTGACCGACGACGGCGCGCTGCAAACCCGCATCAGCCACCCACGTTACAAGGCACCCAAGACCTATCGGGCGCAGGTGGAAGGGGACCCCACGGAAGCGGCGCTGGAGCGGTTGCGCCGAGGCATCGAACTCAGCGACGGCCCCACCCGACCCGCCATGGTCCAGCGCATCCCGGAACCCACCGGACTCTGGCCACGCGATCCGCCGATTCGCCACCGGGTGGCGATCCCGACCGTCTGGTTGGAAATCACGCTGTGCGAGGGCCGCAACCGCCAGGTCCGACGCATGACCGCCGCGATCGGCCATCCGACCCTACGGCTCGTGCGCTGGCGAATCGGTGACTGGACGCTGGACGGTCTGCGACCCGGCCAGTGGCGGGAAGTACCCGGCGGACTCGACGCCTCTCCCGGTCGCGTCAGGCGCCATCGCGATGGCGCCAAGCCCCGCCGCCGTGCCCTCCTGATCCGATGACTTCCGAAAGCGGCAATCTTCTGACCGGTATTCCAGCCAGCCTGGCGGCGGAGCAATTCGATCTGCTGCTGCAAACCGGCGCCTGCCATCTGGAGCGAATCGTGTCCAGCGGCCACGCCACTCCGCCCGGCGAGTGGTACGACCAGAATGGCGGCGAGTGGGTCGTATTGCTGCAAGGCCAAGCGGAACTGCGTTTCGCCGACGAAGACACCGCGCGATCGCTGGAACCCGGTGACTACGTTTGGATTCCCGCCCATCGCCGCCATCGAGTGGAACGGACCAGCCACAACCCGCCAGCGATCTGGCTCGCGCTCCATGTTCACGGGGCCGGTTGATGGCTTGGTTCAGCCATGCTTCAGCCTCGCCTTGCAAAATACCGCTCATGTGGCATGATTACACATATTGGACTAATTTAGTCAAAATTAGGGGATCGAAGCTGATGAACAAGCTATATATCGGTTTAGCGGGTAGCATACTGGGCCTGAGCTTTCTGACCGCGGCCAGCGCGGCCGGCCCGAAACCGGAAGACGCCGTCCGCTACCGGCAATCCGTTTACACCGTTATCGGATGGCACTTCAAACCCATCGGCGCGATGATGAAGGGCGAAATTCCGTTCGACGCCGCCGCCGTGGCGCGTCACGCCCAGTACGTCGAAATGATGAGCAAGACGGCCATCGAGGGCTTCCCGAAAGGCTCCGGCCCGGACGCGGTGAAGGATACCGAGGCCAAACCGGAAATCTGGACCAACTGGGACCAGTTCGAAAGCAAAATGAACGACTTCCAAGAAGCGGCCATCAAGCTGACCGAAGTGGCCAAGGGCGGCGATCAGGGCGCCATCAAAGCGCAGCTCGGCAAAACCGCCGAAACCTGCAAGGCGTGCCATAAGGAATTCCGCACGGACTCGCACTCGCACTCGCACTGAGCGACCCCAGAGACACCACCCGAGAAGGCCATGTCCGACATGGCCTTTTTCATTTTCCTCGTCTTCAGCGCACCAACAACCAGACGCTCAAACCCACAGCCACCAGCGCCACCAGCCCGCGCCACGGACTGACCAAGCGCGGGACCCGTCCGGCCAGCTCCGGCGGCAAGCGTTTGCGGCCACTCAGCATGGGATGGATCAGATTCTCGCGCTTGACCAACAGATAAAACAGCACCGCCGCGACGTGGATGGCGATCACCGCCAGCAATAGATTGAAGTTGAAGCGATGAATGCTGGTCAGCCAATCGCTGGTGTCTTTCGAGACCCACGAGTACAGCGGTCCTTCGATCAAAATATCGTCGTTGGCGAACAGGCCGGTACCGGCCTGCACCAACAGCAATACCAGCATCAGCACAATCGACCATCCCCCCATGGGGTTATGGCCCAGATAGAGCGGCGTTTCGCCACGCGACAGGGCTCTGACGTAAGCCAGCGCCGCGCCCGGCCCGCGCACGAAATCGCCGAACCGAGCGGTTTCACTGCCCACGAATCCCCAAATCAGGCGGAACAGCACCAGCACCAGCACTGTGTAACCGCCCCAAACGTGATAATCCATGGTTCCACTATTTTCGGCGGTCCACCACTGGACGATCATCAACCCCACTAGGATCCAGTGAAACAGCCGGGTTGGTAGATCCCAAACCTTGATGGTCCGCGAGGCTTCCGGTTTTTCGGTCATTTCAATACCCTCGAAATTGCTTGGTTGCGATAAGGTCACAAAACCGGTGTATTGTTCCCCGTCGACCGAAAATGACAATCATTCGATTGCCCTCTTGACCTGGAATCGTGGCTTGAGTTAGTTTGAAAAGCATGAAACGCATGCAATCCACCGAGCGGTTCGAACTACGACTGAGTCGCCCGGCCTCCTGAGAGGAGCGCCGGGTTTCGCTGTTGCAGTTTATCGATACCGAACCGTTCACGAGGATTGACCCATGTTTGAGCCTTATCGATCCCGCATCGCCTTCTCCTCCGTTTCCAGCGGCATTTATCAGTCCGTTTTCGCCCTTTTCCTCTCCCTGACCCTACCGCGACTACGCCGCGGTCGTCGGGCCTAGCGGCTGCCCGGCGGCCGTATCGCGCCGCATCGTCCCCGTATTGCCTCAACTTCGCCACTTATCTTCAAGAGAGGAATGTCCTGATGAACGTCGACGCCACCCGAAAATACCGTCCCTTCCCGCCCATCCAGTTGCCGGACCGGCGGTGGCCCTCGCGAACCCTTGCCCAAGCGCCGACCTGGTGCAGTTCGGATCTGCGCGACGGCAATCAAGCGCTGATCGAGCCGATGGACCGCGACCGCAAGCTCCGCTTCTTCGAGTTGCTGGTCCGCATGGGCTTCAAGCAGATCGAAGTCGCGTTTCCCTCCGCTTCGCGGACCGATTTCGATTTCGTGCGCGATCTGATCGAGGGCGGACGCATACCGGACGACGTGGCTATCCAAGTGCTCACCCAGTCCCGCGAGGAACTGATTCGTCGCACCTTCGACAGCCTGCGCGGCGCCAAGCGCGCGATCCCGCATCTTTACAACGCCACCGCGCCGATATTCCGCGAAGTGGTGTTCGG